>DATCZQ010000217.1:0-3336 GCA_036525815.1 Yeosuana sp.
TGTATCCAGTTTGGGCTTTTGTCCCAAGTAGGAGATGCTAATATCTGAGTTCCAAATTCGTAGATTGCATTTCTTGCTAATGGCATAAAGTTTTCCCAGCAAATCAATCCTGCTATTTTTCCAGCTGAAGTATGATAAGAACATAAAGTGCTGCCATCTCCTTGAGACCATATAAGACGTTCTCCGCCTGTTGGTATTAGCTTTCTATGTTTACCTAGAATTAAACCTTTGTCGTCTATAAAAAGTAAGCTATTAAATAAACTTGCACTACTGGTTTCAGTATTACGTTCATGCATACCAATAACAACATTAACCCCAGCTTTTTTAGCCGCTTCACAAAGCTTTTTCGTGGAATCATCAGCTACAGAAACAGCATTTTCAACAAGTTTTAAGTAAAGCTCATTTAAATCAGCTCCATTACTGTTTGGAATAAGCCATACCCAGTCTGGGTAACCAGAAATAAAAGCCTCTGGGAAAACGATTAAGTTAGCGCCGTTTTTACCTGCCTCTAAAATCGCTTTACAAGCCTTTTCAACCGTTTTTTCTTTGTTTAAGAATACAGGTGAAAGTTGTGCAGCAGCTACTTTTATCTTATTTGTCATCTTGTTCATTCTTTAATTAGCTAAAACGACCTGCTAAACGCAGTTCTGGTTTGCGAACGAAAAGATAATAAATTTAAGTAACAAAGATTTGAGAATCTGACAGGTGAAAATTATTATATCTCAAATCATTGGTTATGGGCTAGGTAGCGGAGCTACGGTTATTTATTAAATTTATTAGATTGGGAGTTCAAAAAGCAGAATCAAATTGCTTTTAGCACCTGTTATGGCAAGTAAAAGGCTTGAGCCTGTGAGCTGGAGCTGTATTAGATAAAAAAGCCACAAGCAATTTGGTTTAGCAGGTCGTTAGAGCAGATTTCACTCGTGGGGTGGGAGTGCGGCACGTAGCAATACAAGTCAGCTTCAGCTGAATGTGCTCTAAAGTTGCGTGTACAGTTTCGTTGCTAAACACAAAGATAGCTAAAAAACAAGACCCTATGTTCATTGCTTCTGACCTTTCCGAAGAAAAAGGTCAGAAGCAATGAACTTGCACACCGTGTTGTGTTTAGCTATTTTTTATTATTTCATTAAAGAGTTTTAAAAAATTACTTAAATTAATAAACCCAAATAGCTATTCTATAAAAATAAAAAAGCAGCTTTAATATTTTAAAACCTTATTGCACATGATTACAAAAAGAATCAATTTGTCGCTATTATTATTGTTTACAATAATCGCGCAGTCTTTATTCGCTCAAGAGTTTAGACTAAGCAACTATCTTAAAGAAGGTGAAAAAGATGCCACGCTTTCAGTGATTACCATGCTACAAGATGCATCTAAGTACAAAAATAGCAAGGTAGTTATAGAAAAGGGGACGTATCATTTCTATCCCGAAAAGGCGTATGAAAAGTATACATACATAACAAACCACGATAATACATTACGACGAATTGCTTTTCCTGTAAATAACGTCGATGGTCTTACAATTGAAGCGAATGACTCTAAGTTTATTTTTCATGGGATTATGATGCCATTTAATATTGAAAACTCGAAAAACATTGATATTTCTGGCTTAACAATCGACTGGCATATACCTATACATAGTGAAAGTATGATTGTAGCTAATGACACTACAAACCATACGTTTGATATAAGAATAGCCGATAATATACCATACACTATCAGAAATGAACAACTCTTTTTTATTAAAGAAGGCTTTGAGCATGATTTAGCCCATGCTATATTATATGATCCTAAACGGAAAGCGATAGCATATAATACTACCAAATACACCCCTTTAAAAATTACTGATAATATTGAAATACGAAACAAAGACAATTTTGATTTTCCATACTACGTAGATTTTAGATCTCCTGAATATGATGCTCAAGACCAAGAATATATAATCAAAGCAAAAGAAATTAAGCCTGGTTTAGTAAGAATCTATGGAAGCAAAAAACCACTTCCTCCAGTAGGAATGGTTATGATAAGCAAAGGCCGTTTTGGAAAAGATAGAATCGCAAACGCATTTTATATAAACAAAAGTAGTAATGTTAAACTTCACAATATTACTATACATTATGCTGGAGGTATGGGGATTCTTGGAGAACGTAGTAGTGATATTACCATAGATAGTGTAAACGTTATTGCTAATCCAGACAAGCAACTTATGGTATCAACAACTGCAGATGCTGCTCATTTTGCTGGATGTAGAGGTAAGGTAGTAGTTAACAACTGTAATTTCAGACATCAGTTAGATGATGCTATAAATATTCACGGAGCTTATGTTTTGGTTGAAGATATACTAGCCCCAGATAAAATTGGGGTAAGGCTTGGACATTTTCAACAAGCTGGATTTGAATTTGCAGAAGCAGGAGATACTATTGGATTTGTAAATACTAAAGACTCTTCAGAGGTGGTATTCAAATCCGTTGTAAAATCATTTAATAAGTTGAATAAGGACTACTATGTCATTACGCTTAATGAAAGCATTACTGATAAACTAAGTAAGGGTTTTGTGGTTGAAAATGTAGATTGGTATCCAGAAGTAACCATAACAAACAGTCAGTTTGCAGATAATCGTGCTAGAGCACTTTTATTAAAATCGCCAAAGAAAACAATTGTAAGAAACAATTACTTTAGTAATATGATGCCCGCATTACTTATAAGTGGTGGTATTAACACTTGGTGGTATGAGTCTGGTGGTTCACAAGATATGCTAATTGAAGGTAATACTTTTGGTGATTGCTCTTATGGAGGAGCAAACGAACCTGTTATTACTATAGGAGGTAGATTTAATGGCAAAGGACGTATGCTTGGAAGCATAATTATTAGAAACAATGTGTTTAATAATTTTCAACCTTCCATATTAAAAGCGAGAGGTGTAACCTATTTGGAGTTTACAAATAACACCATAAATAATTCTAAAACTTTTCCTCCATTATATCCCGATGAATATGTTTTAGATATTAAGCAAGTTGAAACACTAAAAATTAAAAATGTAAAAATCAGTAAAGATTTCAAAAATAAGGTGAAAGCAGAAGAAATAAAAAATGAATATTAATTTATTTATCATTGTTTGGTTCGCTCTTTTTTCGGTTCGCTCAACCAAACAAGACTCAGGTACATTTTGTTTTTGATATTTTTGTATTTATATGGGCTAATAATGGACAAAATATAAAAACAAAAAACCCTAACTAATTGATTAACAATTGATAGGGTTTTTGTTTCGCGGAGAAAGAGGCTCCGATGACCTTTAAATTTTATCAGTGATATCAAAGGGTTCCGCCTTTTAAGTAG
>DATCZQ010000218.1:0-2793 GCA_036525815.1 Yeosuana sp.
TATCTACTAGAGAACATGGTGGTGCCATTTTTGGCTTTAAATCCATGGGAGTATACATACCTATATCAGATATTTATGTTATTGGACTGAATAATTGCGATTGTAATTCACCAACCCAGATTACACGAGAAATAGCGGAATTGGCTGCGAAGTATTAAATTAAAAAACGCTTTACAACATCACAACCAAAACCGTAAACGAAATAAGCCATTTACTTATTAGGTATCTGTTTCAATATCTCTAAAACAAACTTCCAGTACTTTTGAACGGATGAAATTTGAGTGCGTTCATCTGGTGAATGCGCGCCTTTGATGTTAGGTCCAAAACTGATCATATCCATAGTTGGATAATTAGTGCCTAAAATACCACATTCCAGTCCAGCATGGCAAGCCGCTACATGTGGCTTAGTACCATTTAAATCTTCATATAATTTAGACATCACCTTTAATATAGCAGAGTCCATGTTTGGAGCCCAACCTGGATAATCTCCTGAAAACTCCACTTCGCAACCTGTTAATTCAAAGGCAGCACGCAGCGTATTGGCTAGATCCATTTTAGAACTTTCTACTGAAGACCTTGTTAAACAGGCAATCATAATCTCCCCTTCTTTAACTACTACCCTAGCAATGTTGTTTGAGGTTTCTACCAAATCCGGGATATCAGCACTCATTCTATAAACCCCATTTTGCGCAGCATATATAGCTCTGGTTAATCCTTCCTGAACACCTAAATCCATGATGTTTTTAGGAGTGTCACATTTAGAAAATGTGATGGTTAAATCAGGCTCCTTAGTTTTTAGCTCTGTTTTTATACTTTCTGCCTGCTCTTTCATTTCCAACAAAAAAGCGGCTTCATTCATAGCATCAATGGCAACCAAAGCATTGCTTTCTCTGGGAATGGCATTACGCAAACTTCCGCCGTCAATTTCTGTAATACGCAATCCAAAATTCTCAAAACCATCAAACAACAGGCGGTTCATAATTTTATTAGCATTTCCTAATCCTTCATGAATTTGCATCCCAGAATGACCCCCTTGTAATCCTTTTACAGTTATTTTATAGCCTATCTTAAATTCTGGAGTTTCCTCCTCTTTGTAAGTTCTTTTTGCAGTCACATCAATACCACCGGCGCATCCAACACCTATTTCATCATCTTCTTCCGTATCTAAATTCAATAAAATGCCACCAGAAAGTAAACCACCCTTTAATCCCATGGCACCAGTCATGCCCGTTTCTTCATCAATGGTGAACAAGGCTTCAATTGCAGGATGCGGAATATCTGTACTTTCTAAAACAGCCATAATAGTGGCAACTCCTAAACCATTATCTGCTCCAAGGGTTGTTCCTCTGGCTTTTACCCAATCACCATCAACATACATGTCTATACCCTGAGTATCAAAATCAAAGACAGTATCACCATTTTTTTGATGTACCATATCTAAGTGTGATTGTAATACCACCGTGGTTTTTGATTCCATACCTTGAGTTGCAGGCTTCTTAATAATAACATTACCAACATCATCAACTAGGGTTTCAAGACCCAGACTTTTGCCAAAATCTTTTATAAAAGCAATGACGCGTTCTTCTTTTTTTGAGGCTCTTGGCACTGCATTTAAATCGGCAAATTTGTTCCAAAGTTGCTTTGGCTGTAGTTGTCTTATTTCAGAATTCATAATGTTTATTTTAAGTGAAACAAAGATAACATAACTAATCAGGATTAATAAACATTTCCTTATTTTTGAAACATGTTGAAACACAAAAAAGCTATTATAGCATTATCAATTATTCCTCAATATCTATTGATAAAATGGCTGTCTTATTATCCGGAGTATATTGAAACTTATTATAGTAATGGCATGTACCCTTATATTTCTAAAATATTCCGGTTTATGCTGGGCTGGCTCCCCTTTTCTTTTGGAGATTTAGTGTATGCATTCGCCATTATTTATATCATAAGATGGCTTATAAAAAACTTAAAACGCATAAAAACAGATACCAAAAATTGGTTTATAGATGTTTTTTCTGCGGTATCCATTCTATATTTTGCTTTTCATTTGCTTTGGGGAATCAATTATTACCGTTTACCCCTTTATAAAAGCCTGGGCTTAAAATCTGATTACACTACAGAGCAACTTGTTGAGGTTACCAAAAAACTAATTGTAATATCAAATACTATCCATTCTGAAATTATTCAAAATGACAGCTTACCAGTTGTTATTCCATATAGTAAAAGTGAGATTTTAGATTTGGTGCCTTTAGGTTATACTAATTTAGAAAAGCAGTATCCGCATCTTGAATACCATCCAAAAAGCATCAAAAAATCATTGTTTAGCTTACCATTAACTTATATGGGTTTTAGTGGTTATTTAAACCCATTGACTCATGAATCTCAGGTAGATGCATTAATTCCTGTTTATATTTTTCCAACAACAGCCTCCCATGAAATTGCACACCAATTGGGCTACGCAGCGGAAAATGAAGCTAATTTTATAGGTTGTTTAGCCGCTATTAATCATGATGATATTTACTTTAAATATTCAGGATATACCTTTGCGCTTCGCTTTTGTTTGAATGAAATTTATAGACGTGATGAAACCTTATTTGACTCCATTTCAGAAACGGTAAATAAAGGCATCTTAAAAAATTTTAAAGAAATGCGTGTATTTTGGGAAGCCTATGAAAATCCGGCCGAACCTCTTTTTAAAATCACCTATAGTTCTTATCTAAAAGCCAATAAACAAGATAAAGGCATGAAAAGTTATAGTTATGTAGTGGCGTTAATGGTTAATTATTT
>DATCZQ010000219.1:0-15851 GCA_036525815.1 Yeosuana sp.
GAGCTTCAACAGGAGAACATGAAGCGGTTGAGTTAAGAGATGGTGGTAAGGCATATATGGGAAAAGGTGTTTTAAAAGCCGTTGATAATGTTAATTCTGTCATTGCGCAAGAACTTCTTGGTGTTTCTGTTTTTGAACAAAATCTAATTGATCAGATAATGATTGATTTAGATGGTACTCCAAACAAGTCAAAATTAGGGGCTAATGCTATTTTAGGTGTTTCTTTAGCGGTTGCAAAAGCTGCTGCTGCTGAATTAGGATTGCCTTTATATCGTTATATTGGTGGTGTTTCTGCAAATACGCTTCCTGTACCAATGATGAATATTATTAATGGTGGTTCGCATAGTGATGCACCTATCGCTTTTCAGGAGTTTATGATTATGCCTGTAAAGGCCAAAAATTTCACCCATGCCATGCAAATGGGTACAGAGATTTTTCACCATCTTAAAAAAGTGTTACATGACAGAGGTTTAAGCACTGCTGTTGGTGATGAAGGTGGATTTGCGCCAACCTTAGCAGGCGGAACTGAGGATGCTCTAGACAGTATTAAATTAGCTGTTGAAAATGCTGGTTATACATTTGGAAGCGATATCATGATTGCTTTAGATTGTGCTTCTGCTGAATTTTATGTAGATGGAAAATATGATTACACTAAATTTGAAGGTGATAAAGGAAAGGTAAGAACCAGTCAAGAACAAGCCGAATATTTAGCTGAATTAGCTTCTAAATATCCAATTATTTCTATCGAAGATGGAATGGATGAAAATGATTGGGCAGGTTGGAAATTGCTAACGGATAAAATAGGTAGTAAAGTGCAATTAGTAGGGGATGATTTATTTGTTACTAACGTAACACGTTTATCTCGTGGTATTAAAGAAGGTATTGCTAATTCAATTCTGGTAAAAGTAAATCAAATAGGGTCACTTTCAGAAACTATTGCAGCCGTTAATATGGCCAAAAATGCTGGATATACGTCAGTAATGTCTCATCGCTCTGGTGAAACTGAGGACACCACTATTGCTGATTTAGCAGTAGCTTTAAATTGTGGTCAAATTAAAACAGGATCTGCATCCCGTAGTGATCGTATGGCTAAATACAATCAATTACTTCGCATTGAAGAAGAACTTGGTTCAACGGCCTATTTCCCTCAAGAAAAGGCATTTAAGATAAAATAAATCAATCTAGTAGATTTTAAAAAGCCAAATTCATTTGTGAATTTGGCTTTTTTTATTTTGTCAACATTATTCTTCTATTAATGTAACATTTGTTACATGGCTGTTATTTAGTGACATAAGTCATATTTTTTGTGTTAAATAATTGATAAATTTATAAAATTAACTCTTCAAATAGAACATATAAATATAATGTCATGAATAATTTAAAAGACAAATTATACCAAAAAATTCAAGAACACAGACCTAAGGTTACGCAACTTTTAGAAGAACATGGAGATGTAGTGATTGATCATGTTACGGTTGCGCAAGTGATAGGGGGAATGAGAGGTATTAAAAGTTTAGTTACAGATATTTCATATTTAGATCCTTTTGAAGGTATTCGTTATAGAGGATTTACATTGCCAGAGGTGTTAGCGAAACTACCAAAGCCAGATGGAGCCGATATGCCTTTTGTTGAAGGATTATATTATTTATTGTTAACAGGTGAAATACCAACAAAGGAAGAAGTTGAATCTTTAGTAGTAGATTTTAAAAACAGAAGGGTCGTTCCAAGATATGTTTGGGATGTTATTGATGCTTTTCCTAGTAATAGTCACCCCATGGCTATATTGTCTGCAGCAGTGATGAGTCTAGAAAGAGAATCTCATTTTAGTTCTAACTATAAAAATGGAATGAACAAGATGGATTATTGGAGTACTACCTATGAAGATGCCACTAATTTGCTTGCAAAAATACCGTTAATTGGAGCCTATATTTATAACAAATTATACCACCCTGAAAATGGCCATCGTTACCCAGATCCTTCCTTGGATTTGGGAGGGAACTTTGCTTATATGATGGGTAAAGATAGTCCTTATGATGATGTGGCAAGGATGTATTTTATTATTCATGCAGACCATGAAAGTGGCAATGTAAGTGCACATACAGGACATTTAGTAGCAAGTTCTCTTTCCGATGTTTATTATGCAACCTCAGCAATGATAAATGGGTTAGCAGGTCCTCTTCACGGATTGGCAAATCAAGAAGTCCTGAGATGGTTACAAGGATTGATGGAGCAAATGAAAGGGGAGTTACCATCAGAAGAAGATTTAAAGGCCTATGTGTGGGATACTTTAAATAGTGGGCAAGTCATTCCTGGTTATGGGCATGCAGTACTTCGCAAAACAGATCCTAGATATACAGTTCAAAGAGAATTTTGTTTGAAACATATGCCAGAGGATGAATTATTTAAATATGTTGATGCTTTATATAAAGTAGTTCCGGATATTTTAAGGGAACAAGGTAAAGCAAAGAATCCTTGGCCAAATGTTGATGCTCAATCTGGTGTAGTCCAATGGCATTATGGTGTTACTCAATATGATTTTTATACTGTCTTATTTGCAATAGGTAGATCTTTTGGAGTTTTATCCAATATAATTTGGGACAGAGCATTAGGTTATCCTCTTGAAAGGCCAAAATCAATAACCACTGAAATGTTGGAAAAAATGGTTGAACCAAAGAATGAATTAGCAAGTATGGCTTAAATTCATGCAAAATAATCTTAATAATTTTTGGAGAATCTTTAAAAGCGTTTATTGAAAATAAACGCTTTTTGATGTTAAAAAACTGCCAACATTTGTATATGCTAGGTCAATTAATAATTGTAATTTTTGTAATTTAGCAACTCACAGAAAAAATAAAACGATATAAATTATGTCAGATAAAGCTATCTTAGAAATAAATGCTCAAAAATATGAATTCCCATTAAAAACAGGGACTGAAAATGAAGTGGTTATAGATATTTCAAATCTAAGAAGTTTAACGGGAGGTATATCTACCCTCGATTCTGGATTTAAAAATACTGGTTCTTGCGAAAGTGCTATTACCTTTTTAGATGGAGAAAAAGGCATCTTAAGATATAGAGGTTATTCCATTGAAGAATTAGCAGAAAAGGCTGATTTTTTAGAAGTAGCATTTCTTTTAATTTTTGGTGAACTTCCCACAAAAGAGCAACGTGATAAATTTCATGCCGATATTAAAGCGCAATCGGTCGTTGATGAAGATATTAAAAGGATTTTGGAGGCATTTCCTAAATCTGCGCATCCTATGGGTGTTTTATCTTCTCTTACAAGTGCTCTAACGGCATTTAATCCATCCTCTGTGAATGTGAATTCAGAAGAGGATATGTATAAAGCCATAGTTAAAATTATGGGTAAATTCCCGGTATTAGTTGCCTGGACTCATCGTAGGAAACAAGGATTGCCTTTAGATTATGGTGATAAGAATCTTGGTTATGTTGAAAATGTATTAAAAATGATGTTCAGACAACCAAATGAGGAATATATTCAAAATAAGGTTTTGGTCGATGCTTTAGATAAGTTGTTAATTTTACATGCAGATCATGAACAAAATTGTTCCACTTCAACTGTTAGAATAGTTGGTTCTTCTCACGCTGGATTATTTGCTTCAATTTCTGCAGGTATCTCTGCACTTTGGGGACCACTTCATGGTGGTGCAAATCAGGCGGTGTTAGAAATGCTTGAAGCAATTAAAATTGATGGTGGGGATACTAAGAAATACATGGCGAAAGCAAAAGATAAAGACGATCCTTTCCGATTGATGGGCTTTGGGCATAGAGTATATAAAAACTTTGATCCTCGCGCAAGAATAATTAAAAAGGCGGCTGATGAAGTTTTAGAAGATTTAGGTATTGAAGACCCAATTTTAGATATAGCAAAAGGATTAGAGCAAGAAGCTTTAAAGGATTCTTATTTTGTTGATCGCAAATTATACCCTAATGTAGATTTTTATTCTGGAATTATTTACAGGGGAATGGGTATACCAACAGATATGTTTACGGTTATGTTTGCCTTAGGGAGATTGCCTGGTTGGATAGCACAATGGAAAGAAATGAGATTGAATAAAGAACCAATAGGAAGGCCAAGACAGCTTTATGTTGGAGCTACAAAAAGGCCTTTTGTAGAAATTGATAAAAGATAAATTTTAAAAATTCAAAATTAAGAGCTTCATATTTTCTATGAAGCTTTTTTTTATATTAGCCTTATGTTAAAACTAAATATAAATAATGAAACTTCTCGTCTCAGGGCAGTTGTCTTAGGAATTGCTAAGAGTAATGGTCCTGTACCTAAAATAGAGGAGTGTTATGATCCGAAAAGTATTGAGCACGTAAAAGCGGGTACTTATCCTAAGGAAGAAGATATGATTTTAGAGATGGATGCGTTTGCAGCTATTTTAGAAAAATATGCTGTTAAAGTTTACCGACCTGAGGTTATAAAAGATTGTAATCAGATCTTCTCTAGAGATATTGCTTTTGTCATTGAAGATAAAATAATAAGAGCTAATATTTTACCTAATAGGGAAGAAGAAATAAGGGCTATTGATTACATCTGGAATCAAATAGAACCAGCTAAGCGTATTATTCTGCCAAAAGAGTGCCATGCTGAAGGAGGAGATGTGATGCCTTGGAATGATTATATATTTGTTGGAACCTATTCAGGTGATGATTATTCAGATTATATAACGGCCAGAACAAACATGGATGCGGTTATCGCTTTACAGGAATTGTTTCCAGATAAAATGGTGAAAAGTTTTGAGTTGAGGAAATCAAATACTAACGCAAAGGAAAATGCACTACATTTAGATTGCTGTTTTCAACCTATTGGAACCAACAAGGCCATTTTACACAAAAACGGGTTTTTGATTGAACGTGAATACCATTGGCTGGTTAATTTTTTTGGAAAAGAAAATATTTTTGAAATCACCAAAGAAGAAATGTATAATATGAACAGTAATGTGTTTTCTATTTCTGAAACAGTAATCGTTTCTGAATGCAACTTTACGCGCTTAAATACCTGGTTACGTCAGCAAGGATTTACAGTAGAAGAAGTTCCTTATGCTGAAATCGCAAAACAAGAAGGTTTGCTGCGATGTTCAACAATGCCTTTAATTAGAGACTAATTTTATAAATTCTCAACTATGATCACTAAATTTTCATTAAAACTTGCGGCCTTCATCCTAATAAGTTCATGTTATTCTTCATTTGGACAAAAATTAAGTAGAACAGAAAATAAAATACTGAAAACAATAGAAGCTAATAATGCTGAGGCGATTAATTTTCTTGAAAAGGTAGTTAATATAAATAGTGGGACCATGAATCATGATGGTGTCAAGAAAGTAGGAATGGAATTTGACCATGCCTATACAAGTATTGGTTTTAATACCACATGGTATGACATGTCACAAGTGAATCGTTCAGGACATTTATTTGCTGAAAATAAAGGAAAAAAAGGCAAGAAATTATTGCTAATAGGTCATTTAGACACTGTCTTTGAAGCTGACAGTCCTTTTCAAGAGTTTAAAATGTTGAATGATAGTATGGCACAAGCACCAGGGGGTAATGATATGAAAGGTGGTGACATTATTATACTCTATGCATTAAAAGCACTTAAGGATAATGGCTTATTAAAAAACAATCAAATAATTGTGGCCTTAACCGGAGATGAAGAATCAACAGGAAAACCCTTAGAGATAAGTAGAGCGCACTTAATAGATGCGGCTAAACGAAGTGATATAGCCTTATGTTTTGAAACATCAACAGGCTTTAATTATGCTACGGTTGCCAGAAGAGGCTCCTCAGATTGGAAAGTTGAAGTGGAAGGGAAACGAGCACATTCCTCTGGCATTTTTAGCGAAAACATAGGCGCCGGCGCTATTTTTGAAATGTCAAGAATTTTAAATAGCTTTTATAATGAAGTAAGAGGTGAAGACTATTTAACCTTCAATCCAGGTGTTATTTTAGGCGGAACTACTGTTAATTATGATGAAATTTATAATGCAGGAACGGCATTTGGTAAAAGAAATGTAGTGGCGCAAACGGCGGTAGTTGAGGGTGGATTGCGTTTTATTTCTGAGGAACAAAAGCAAAATGCACGTGATAAAATGAAGGCCATAGTTGTGAACAGTTTACCTAAAACATCTGCAAAAATTACGTTTATAGATAGTTATCCGGCAATGGAAGCAACAGACGGAAATTATAGGTTGTTAAAAACTTTAAATCAGGTAAGTTTAGATTTAAATCAAGGAGGCGTACAGGCTTATGATCCTGGAAAACGGGGTGCAGCAGACACCTCTTTTGTTGCAGAATATGTGGATTGTTTAGACGGACTTGGTACTATGGGAAGCGGTGCGCATACTCCTGAAGAAACAGTGAATTTAAAAACTATTGAAGCACTCACAAAAAGAACTGCCCTATTAATTTACAGGTTAATCAATGAATAGAGCTGAAAAAGTCACGCCAATTAGGTTGATTTTTTTGTTTAGTTTAGCTATGACGATATAAAAAGCATTTTTATATTTTGCTTCTTACGGTAAACGATGTTCAATATATTTCCATATAAAAGCAAGTTTGGTATAGGTTAAAATAGCACGTAAAAAAATCAATTTATCAAGTCAATTAGTTTTACTTTTGTAAAGTAATTTTACCGTTATGCAACAAACTACTAATACTATTTTAATGATTCGTCCAATTAAGTTTAGGATGAATGAACAAACCGCTGTAAACAATTATTACCAAAAGGTTTTGGATAATTTATTACCTGAAACGGTTAATAAAAAAGCACAGCAGGAATTTGATGGCCTTGTTGAAAAACTTCAAAAAGTTGGTGTCAATGTAATTGTTGTTGATGATAGTAAAAAATTTGATACTCCAGATTCTATTTTTCCAAATAACTGGATTTCTTTTCACCAAAATGGTAATATAGGATTGTATCCTATGTTTGCAGAAAACAGACGTTTAGAGCGTAGAGAGGATATTTTAGAAACGCTTGAGTCTAAAGGTTATGTCATAAATAACATTATTGATTACACCAGTGCAGAAGAAGAAGGTTTATTTTTAGAAGGCACTGGAAGTATATTGTTAGATAGAGTTCATGGAAAAGCCTATTGTGCTCTTTCTCCCAGAGCTGATGAAGATTTGTTTATTGAGTTTTGCGAAGATTTTGAATTTACACCAGTTATATTTAATGCCAATCAAACGGTTGATGGTGTGCGTAAAGCCATTTATCATACCAATGTAATGATGTGTCTGGGTGAAACCTTTGCCGTGATTTGCCTGTCTAGTATTGATGATAAACTAGAACGCAAGAATGTGGTTCAGCATTTAAAAGAAGATGGTAAAGAAATTATAGATATTACTGAAGAACAGGTTAATAATTTTGCTGGTAATATGCTTCAGGTAAAGGGAGCAAAGGGCGACTTGTATTTAGTTATGAGCCAATCAGCTTATAACTCGCTTACCAGTTCTCAAATAGAGAAGCTTAAAAAGCATAATAAAGACATTGTCTCTAGTTCTTTAGATACTATTGAAGCTTGTGGTGGTGGAAGTGCGCGTTGTATGATGGCTGAAGTGTTTTTGCCTAAAAACTAATCCCATTGAATTATTTAGATTTAGGAAGTTGTACATAAAATGTGCTTCCTACATTCAAATTACTTTCAACCCAAATTTTGCCATGGTTTAATTCTACCAATTCTTTACAAATAGAAAGCCCTAATCCGGTTCCCTTTTCATTATTGGTTCCTATGGTGGTGAAAGAGTTGCTTTTAAAAAGTTTTCCTAGATTCTCTTTAGAAATCCCAATACCAGTATCTGCGATACTTATAATACAACTACCATTACTTATATGGTTTGAAATGGTTATAGAATCACCTTTTTTACAGAATTTTACAGCATTGGCAAGTAAATTTTGTATCACTATCTCAAACATACTTCTGTCCGCATACACAAAGTCGCGTAAAGAATGGTCTATCAAATCAATGCCTTTACTATCTAAACGTTGCTCAATTAATTTTACTTTATCTTCAAATACTTCTTGTACATCAAACAAGGTAGGCTTAGGTTCTAGTGAATGCATTTGAGATTTTGACCAGTTAAGTAAATTAAAAAGTAATAAAGAGGCATTGTTGGCATTTTCACTTAATTCCGGAATTAAATTGTCAAACTCTTCTCTAGATAAGGATCCTTCTTTTAATAAATCAATAAAGCCATTAATTGAGGAGAGTGAATCTTTCAAATCATGTGAAATGATAGAAAACAACTTATCTTTTACATTATTTACATTTTCAAGATGCTTGGTTTGCTCCTGAAAGGCCTTGTTTTGTAATTCAATTTTTATATTTTTCTCTTCTAATTCCTGGGTATACTTGATACTGTTATTTCGTTTTAAATATATTAGAATTAAAAAGGTAGACACAATGGCTAAGGCTCCTAATAAAGCATAAAAAATAAGCTGAAAACGATTAATTTCATTATCCTTATCAGCCATTGAAGTGCTTTGTAAATCTGTTGATTTTTTATTTGAAAAACTTAGGTCAAAGTCAGGACTTAGTTCAAGTGAGGCATCTGTGAGGGTGTCTTTAACAATACTTTTCTTTTCTAGGATTTGTTTTAGGTCATAATATTCTCTTTGCCAAATGTAGGCTCCAAAAAAATCTTTTTTGGTAGAGTCTAAGTCTTTCATCAGTTTATAAAACTTGAGTAATTCCTGATTATTATTAATAGACTTAGCGAGTGATCCTGCTTCAAGTAGTTGCTCTTCAGCAAGTTTGGTCTTTTTTAGATTAAGATTTAATTCTCCAAGACTATTTAATGCAATAGTTAGGCCCGTTTTGTTTTTTATTTTTCTATTTAAATTTAAGCCTTGAAGTAAATAGGTAGTGGCCTTGTCAAAATCATTAAATTTTAAATATTCACCGCCTAATTTAGGAAGTATACTTCCCTTTATGGAATCATTGATATCACCAACTTGTTTTAAAACGGTTTCATAATATTCAATAGATTTTCTGTATTCCTGTTTGGCAGAATATAACTCGGCTAAGCGACTGTTAGATTCAATGATGGCATCCTTTTGTTTTAACTCTATTTGCAGTTGTAAAGCTTTAACATAAAATTCAATTGCTTTTTCCTGGGCATTAATATTAAAATAAGCTTTTGCTAAATTATTATAAGCCAATGAAAGCTCTGGTTTAAGGTTTCTTTTTTCAAGTTCTTTAATGGCTGATAAGGAATACTGTAGCCCTTTTGAATAATTGCCTCGTTTTATTTCAATTAAACCTATACTATTATTAACTTTTGCAATTCCTAAGGTGTCTTTTAAATTACCGAATAACGCTTTTGCTTTAGCATAACCAGTCACTGCATTTATATAATCATTTTTACTGGCATAAATTAAAGATTTAAAATAAGTGATTTCAGCAATGCCATAGTTGTAATTCATGGCGTTCGATAATTTTTCACTTTCATAAATATATTTTAACGCTTTATCATAATCTTTAATGTCATAAAGGCGTTTAATAAGTTTTAAGGATGTGTCTACTTTTAAGGTATCAGATTCCTCAAAAGCTAATTGTATATATAAACTGTCTATCTCTTTAGTTTGAGAGAAACTAGAGTAAACAAAAAATAATAGAAAAAGTGTAATTATTTTCCTCATACAATATTTAACATACAACCATCAATATTATAATCATATAATGTTTCTTGTTGAGGGAATTAAGACTACGCTATATAGTTGTATTATGTTAGTTAATTTATATTCATCTCAATTTTATCAGAGAGCAATAGCAATACCTTAACAAAAGTTGTAAAAAGCCCTTTAAAAATCTAATTTCTGCGTTTTTCTACCAATAAATTAGATTAAATGACTTTGAAAATTTTGTAAAAAATCGACGAATAGTTGAACGGCAAAAAACTCGGAAAAACGACACGCCATCAATTATAATCATGTTAATATTTTCACGAAATTTTCATTTTTTTTATTAAACCTTTTTATACAATCAAACTTTAATAAATGTTTTATCTTTGTTTTCTTATAAAAAACATGAGTTAATGAGCCTTCAAGAGTCTTTATCAATAAAAATTAAACAAGCCTTACTGACAAGATACAATACGGCAATAGATGATATTGAATTTCAATTGACCAGGAAGGATTTTGCAGGAGATATTACCGTGGTTATTTTTCCAATGTTGCGCTTTGTAAAAGGCAATCCTGTACAAATTGGAACTGATATCGGAAATTATTTAGTTGATAATGTTAAAGAAGTCAAAGCTTTTAATGTTGTTAAAGGGTTTTTAAACATTGAAATTGTAGATGCTTATTATGTTCATTTTTTTAATGAGATAAATGCTAATCAACAGTATGGTTATGTCAATGTAAATCCAAATTCCAAAGCAATCATGGTGGAGTATTCTTCTCCAAACACTAACAAACCACTGCATTTAGGGCATATTAGAAATAATTTATTGGGCTATAGTGTAGCCGAAATTTTAAAGGCTTCAGGGAAGAAAGTTTACAAAACACAGATCATTAACGACAGAGGGATTCATATTTGTAAAAGTATGTTAGCCTGGAAGCGATTTGGAAATGGAGAAACGCCTGAAAGCACCGGATTGAAAGGTGATAAATTAGTAGGTAACTATTATGTAAAGTTTGATCAAGAATATAAAAAGGAGATTGCTGTTTTGATTCAGGAAGGAAAATCTGAAGAAGAGGCTAAAAAGCAGGCTCCGATATTATTAGAAGCACAAAATATGCTTTTAAAATGGGAAGCAGGAGATGAAGAGACAGTGGATTTATGGAAGACCATGAACCAATGGGTTTATGAGGGTTTTGATATCACTTATAAAAATTTAGGAGTTGATTTTGATACCCTTTATTATGAAAGTAATACCTACTTATTGGGAAAGGAATTTGTTGCTCAAGGTTTAAAAGCGGGGGTCTTTACAAAAGAAGATGATGGTTCAGTCTGGTGTGATTTAACGGAAGATGGATTGGATAAAAAAATTGTGCAACGTGGTGATGGAACGGCGGTCTATATGACCCAGGATATTGGAACTGCGATACAACGAATTAAAGATTATCCTGATGTTGGTGGAATGGTTTATACCGTTGGTAATGAGCAGGATTATCATTTTAAGGTCTTATTTTTAATCTTGAAAAAGTTAGGGTTCGAATGGGCTAAAAACTTATATCATCTAAGTTATGGTATGGTTGATTTACCCTCTGGAAAAATGAAAAGCAGAGAAGGAACCGTTGTTGATGCTGATGATTTAATTGAAGAAATGGCATCTACTGCCGGAGAAATTTCCGAAGAACTTGGTAAACTTGAGGGATATTCTGTTGAAGAAAAGCAGGTGCTTTATAAAACCATTGGATTAGGTGCTTTGAAATATTATATCTTAAAAGTAGATCCTAAAAAGCGAATTCTGTTTGATCCTAAAGAGTCCATTGATTTTCAGGGAAATACAGGTCCTTTTATTCAATATACCTATGCAAGAATACAATCAATAATAAGGAAGGCAGATTTTAATTATTCAGTGGTGTTAACGGATGTTGTATTACATGAAAAGGAAAAGGAATTATTAAAACAATTACAACTATTTCCAGAGCTTATTCAAAATGCTGCAGAAACTCATAGTCCAGCTTTAATAGCTAATTATACTTATGATCTGGTTAAGGAATTTAATTCATTTTATCAGAATGTGTCTATTTTAGGGGCAGACCATTTAAATGAAAAAATTTTTAGAGTGCAGCTTTCAAAAAAGGTAGCTTTAACTATAAAAAATGCCTTTAGATTATTAGGAATTGAAGTGCCTGAACGCATGTAATTATCTTATATGTTTTAAGCCTTCATAAACTACGATACCAACAGCATTTGCAAGGTTTAGACTTCTAACATGTTCGCTATATAAAGGAATTTTATATAGATTTTTTGAAAAGGTGTTTGTAATGTTTTTTGGTAACCCAATGGATTCTTTTCCGAACACTAGAAACATATTATCTTTAAAAGGAATATCCCAGTGTGATTTGTTACCATGACTGGATAAAAAGACTAAGTCGGCAGTTTTATTTATTTCTAAAAAAGAAGCAATATTATCATAATAAATAATTTCAAGATGTTGCCAGTAATCTAATCCGGCTCTTTTGAGTCTGGTGTCATTAATTTCAAACCCCAAAGGCTTTACTAAATGTAAAGTTGAACCTGTTGCCAAAGCTAATCGTCCAATGTTACCTGTATTATTAGGAATCTCAGGTTCAATTAAAACGATATTAAGCGGCATTTTTTCTCAAAACTTTCAAAATTATAAATCTTAATAATAGTATAAACGGAAATCCATGAAGTACTAAATCAAACCAATCCATAAGCTGCATACCTTTTGCTCCGCCTAAAACCCAACGTAATTTGCCCAATACGTGAGGTTCAGGAAAATAGGGTGCCAAACCCAAGGTTAAACACAGTAATAAAATAAGTTTCCAGTTGTTAAAGGCTGACATATAATAATTTATTTTTTTCTTAATTCAAAGAGGTCTAAACGTCTGTCTTTTAAGTTTCTTACACTACCAAACTGGTTCAGTTCTCTAAGTAAATCAATATCCACATCAGCAATTAAAATCATTTCTGAGTTTTGAGTCGCCTCGGCTTTTACACCATTGGTTGGAAAGGCAAAATCACAAGGCGTAAACACCATTGATTGGGCAAACTGAATATCCATGTTTTGAACTTTCGGCAAGTTACCAACACTGCCTGCAATAGCAACATAGCACTCGTTCTCAATGGCTCTTGCCTGTGCACAATGGCGTACACGCGAAAATCCGTTTTGCGTATCGGTTAAAAACGGTACAAATAAAATATCCATGCCTTCATCGGCTAATATTCTGCTTAATTCAGGGAATTCAACATCATAACAAATTAAAATACCTATTTTACCACAATCTGTATCAAATGCAATGACTTGATTGCCTCCAACCATACCCCAAACCTTCGCTTCATCTGGAGTAACATGTAGTTTTTCATAACGTTCCATCGTACCATCACGTCTACATAAATACCCGGCATTATGAAGTTTGCCGTCAACCATTTCTGGCATACTTCCAGTAATGATATTGATATTATAGGAAATGGCTAATTTTGAAAAGCGTTGTACCATTTCAGCAGTGTGTTTGGCCAGCTCTCTAATAGCTTCTGGTGTAGACAAGTGATTGTTTTCTGCCATCAGCGGCGCATTAAAAAATTCAGGAAATAATGCAAAATCACTTCTGTAACCAGAGACGGCATCTATAAAAAATTCAGCCTGCTCCATCACATCATCTAAACTTTTATAAGGGCGCATTTGCCATTGTACCAATCCTAAGCGAACTATTTTTTTTATGGTGGTCGCTAATTTATTTTTCTTTTCATAATAAATGTTATCCCATTCAAGTAACACGGCATATTCATGTGAAGAAGCATCTCCTTCAAGGTAATTGGTTAAAATACGCGCGGGATGGAAATCGTTAGAAATTTGAAAATTTAAAACCGGATCGTGAATTTCTTTTCTTCTTACTTTATCAATATATTCTTTTGGACTGAGCGTATCAGCATATTTATGATAGTTGGGGATACGCCCACCAAATGCTAAACCTTTTAAATTTAATCGCTCACATAAATCTTTTCTGTAGTCGTATAATCGGCGTCCTAAACGTAAACCTCTAAACTCCGGTTTTATAAATACATCAATTCCATAAATAATATCGCCATCATTGTTATGAGTGCTGAAAGTATAATTACCAGTGATTTGCTCGTATGTATGATTGTAATCAAATTTATCGTAATCCACAATAATACTTAATGCACAACCAGCAATTTGATTATTCACTTTTATAACCGCTTGCCCTTCTGGAAATTTATGAATTAATGTTCTGATTTGCTCTTCTTTCCATATGGAATCCGGCATCGTAGTATACGACTCAATCATGGCTTGTTTTAACTCCTGATAGTCCTTTAAGTTTAAATAGGCCAGCTCAATATTCTCAATATCTTCCATAGGTTGATTATTATATGTCTTCTGCTGATATCATTCAAAAAAATATTAAGAGAACAGCAAGTTTTACGTTTAATATAGTTCTAATTTAGATCGCGAAAGTACATATTTTATAAATTATTTTATAAGATATGTAAGTTTCATTGTAATAGAAGCCGTTTTCTCTTTAGAAGAGGTGTTATAAGCACCACCCCAGGAATAGTCTTCATTTGAATTTTGGCCTGTTATTTGAAAAATACCCATTTGTGCCAAAGAAAGATCTCCAAGTTGTGCACCGGAATTTTCAGAAATACTTTTTGCTCGAAGCAAGGCATTTTCAGTTGCCCTAGAAACCATTTCAATTTTTAAATCTTCAAGTTTAGTGTAATAATATCTGGGAGACATAGAATATAACTGAATACCTTTATTTAATAATTCTGTAACTTCTCTGGAGATTTTTTCAACTTTTTCAACTTCTTTAGAATTAATCTGAACGGTTTGACTTAAAATATACCCTATGAATTCTTGACCTAAATATTTACCGTCGGTTGAATAGTTTTGCTTCATATTTTTATCAGTATTGACCGCATTAAATATAATGACGCTATCGCTTAAGCCTTTTGACTTAAGATACTCAGCAATGGTTTCTTTATCCGTTTTTAAATCGGCATAGGCTTGTTTTAAATCTTTATTAACTTGAGAAAATCGGGCCTCCCAAACAATAAGATCAGAAGTAAAGTTCGTTTCACCTAAACCAGTCACCGAGATGGTTCCCACTTTTTTATTTCTATTTATGACAGCATTACCAAGAATAATTGAAGCGGCTATAATAGATATGGCAAAAACGATGGCGTTCAGATTTTTTTTCATGAGGGTAAAGGATTAATTATAATATTTGTTTATCGAATAGATTTAATGAATTTTTCAATTTCATCTACAGAATGATCAGTTAGGAATTTTATAAATGCACTTCCAATAATAGCCCCTTTTGCATATTTAGTTGCTTGATTAAAAGTGGCATTATTATTAATTCCAAAACCAACAATTTGCGGGTTTTTTAAATCCATATTAGATATACGCTCAAAATAATGTTTTTGGTTGTCACCAAAACCAGATTGACTTCCGGTAACGCTGGAGCTGCTTACCATATAAATGAATCCTTTTGATATAGAATCAATAAAACGAATACGCTCCTGAGATGTTTGTGGCGTTATTAAAAACACATTAATCAGACCGTATTTTTCAAAAGTTTCTTGATAGTCTTCTTTATAGACATCAACCGGTAAGTCTGGGATTATTAAGCCATCAATGCCTATCTCCTGACATTTTTCACAAAATGCTTCTACACCATATTGCAACATAGGGTTGAAATAACCCATAATAATGAGCGGAATTTCGACAGATTTTCTAATATCCTTTAACTGATTAAAAAGGATTTCTGTAGTCATACCATTTTTAAGAGCCTGTGTAGAACTGGCTTGAATGGTTGGGCCATCTGCTAGGGGGTCGCTAAAAGGCAAGCCGATTTCAATCATATCAACACCACTTTTTTCTAAATTCTGAATGATGGTTGTGGTATCAGTTAAGCTGGGATATCCTGCCGTGAAATATATAGATAGCAGTTTTTTATTTTCTTGTAATTTCTGTTTAATTCTGTTCATTAAAAACTAAATTATAATTTAAAATAATCTATATAGGTGTTTAAATCTTTATCTCCACGTCCGGATAAACTAACCACAATGACATCCTCTTTTTTGAATTTTTTATATTCAAAAATGGCCAGCGCATGTGCTGTTTCAATAGCAGGAATGATGCCTTCTAACTGACATAATTCTAATCCAGCT
>DATCZQ010000220.1:0-2073 GCA_036525815.1 Yeosuana sp.
TGTATATAAGTCTCCATTTAGATTAAAAAATGAACTACTCAATAAAGACAGTACCTCTGATTTATTACCTTGGTACAAAGCTACCCTAGCTGCAATGGCTCGATTAAAAGTTCTAAAAGTTGCTGGATTATCAAAACCTGCAAAACCAGTACTTAATGAAAAATCAAATTCCGCAGGAGCACCAGATAAATCAGAGTTCGCTTCATTTAACATGCTCATAATGGCTGTTAATGTTTCTTCATAACTCACAAATGGTCCTAAATTGTCAGGGTCTTCAACATCTAATCGAATACCATTTGAGTATTGCCTATTGGCTACCATTAAAAGCGCATAGGCTTTTAAGGTTTTTGCATACCCATAATACCCGTTTTTTTCAGAATCTGTAAAACCAGCTGCCGAATTTTCAACGGCGCTTATAAGAATATTTGCCGATTTTACAATTTTGTACCAGGCAGCATAGGAACGGGTTGTTAAAAATCCATTATTGTCTAATGGCCCCTTTAATAGCTCTTGAGTATAGCGGGGGTCAACACCAGTTAAATCATAATAATCTCGGCCGAGAATACTTACAGTATCATAATGAAATTCTAAATCAACCCGCATAACGGCTTCAAGGCCTATGGCCAATAATTGTACATCCGCTTGGGTAGCTCCTTCTTCAAAGCTACTGATCGTTGGGGCATTAGGATTTTCAATTTCATCTAAATTACAGCCTGTAGACAATGTCAAAACTGTAAAAATTAGAATAATTTTATAATATATATTTTTCATAATAATTTACTTTATAATTTAGAAATTAATGTTTAAGTGTAAGTTGACGAACTTAGATGTAGGATAAGGAGTTACTTCAACATTGTTTGCTAAAACATTGTTTCCGAAATTGGAAACTTCAGGATCATAACTGTTATAATCAAATATATTGATCAAATTTCTACCAGAAATTCCAACCCTAATCATATCGGCATGTCTTGTGAGGCCTTTAGGTAGTGTATAATATAGTCCAATTTCTCTCAACCTTAGATAACCGCCATCTTCAATAGCAGGATCGGGATTAACAAAAGCTTGACTTACTCTATAATCACCATTAGATAATTGTCCTGATGGGTCTAAACCAGAATCATTGAAATCCCAAGTTGTTCCAGCTAAATCATATAAAAGAGTGGTTAAATTAATGTTGTCGCCACCCTTTTTCCAGTGCCATAAAAACGTTAAATCAAAATTCTTATAGCTTAGTTGATTATTCCATGACATTTGAAAATCTGGCTCTGCATTACCATAAACAAAAAAGCCATCACCTTCTGGATCTCTCTCAGCGATTTCGGCAGCCGTATATTTGGTAGCATCATACGTACCTACAATTTGAGTAGCACTCTTACCTTCTTGAATCAAAAATGTTCCCAAAGATGCAGCAAATCCACCTTCAGTAAAGCTTGGCGCATCCAACCTAGTGATTTCAGACTTGTTCTTCCACCATTTTAAACTTGTTCCCCAAGAGAAATCTCCAGTATCAATTATATCAGCATTTAAACTTAACTCAATACCTTTGTTTTGAAGTTCTCCAGCATTTCTAACTTCAGTAGTAAATCCTGATGATGTTGGAGCGTCCAATTGGATTAACAAATCATCTATTGTTTTGTTGTAGAATGTGACTTCAAAATTATATTTACGATTAAATAACCCAAAGTCTAAACCGTATTCCAACTCAGATTGTCTTTCAGGTCCTCCATTTGGGTTACCTCTTAAGTTAGCTGGACTTAATCCTGAATTACCTCCAATTAACTGAGCATTCATAAGTGAAAAACGATCATTAAAATTTGCAAAACGTCCTGATTCGCCATAAGCTATTCTAGGTTTTAAATAACTGATTTCATCAAGAGTCCAAAAATCAAATTCATGTAAATTGATTGCTAAATTTGCTTTCGGATAATAATACATTTTATTCACATCACCATTATTGGTCGATTTATCACCTCTAATACCTACTGTACCAATAATTTTGTCATCGTAATTAATTTCCTCTTGTACAAAGAAACCAGTGTCTTGTTGTGGCCTAATAATTTGTTGAGTAGAAAC
>DATCZQ010000221.1:0-4218 GCA_036525815.1 Yeosuana sp.
GAAAGATGTGGGTTAGTGGTTAAAGGCAATTTTACATCGTCTTCAGTGGTACTTATTTTTTCAATGAAATAAAGAGTTTCAAATACTTTGTTCAACTCTTTGCTCTCAAAATTTTGCATCTCCATGGTTTTGCTATAATAATAAGTCCCTCCCCTCTCAACATTGGTAATAGGGGCTGCCAACCACTTTTCCTGGCCATCTTCCAGAATAAGGATATAGGAATATTCCCTAACATGAAGAACATCCTGAACAATGCCTTTATGGATCTCAGGTTCATCCGTTGTTTTGGTTGTTTTTTCATTATTACATGATAAAAAAAGTAGCAATATCACAAGTAAATTTAAGATGTTTTTCATTTTATTTTTATTAGTGTTGAATTAAAAACTTAAAGCAAAAATAATTAAAAGTCAGTATACATAACCTGATATTAGTCATATATCATATGTGTGCTTTATGGTAATTTTGAATTAATTATAACTGATCAAGGACGCTTATTATGAAAAAACTATTAAAAATAATTTTCTCTCCCAGAACAACTCTGGGCTTACTCGTCATCTTTGCAATAGCAATGGGTGCAGCTACTTTTATAGAAAATTCCTATGATACCATTACCGCTAAAATATTAGTATACAATGCGCCATGGTTTGAATCGCTTATGGTTCTTATGATTCTTAACTTTATTGGGAGTATCCCACGTTATCATTTGTTAACATGGAAAAGATTTTCAGGCTTTTTGTTTCATACTGCGTTTATCATCATCATCATTGGGGCCGGTGTGACCAGATATATTGGATATGAAGGCATGATGCATATTCGTGAAGGAGCATCCTCTAATTTTATTTTCAGCAATCAAAATTATTTAAATATCAGGGCCTCTGACGGCACGGAGCATTATGATATTGATAAGGAAATGAACTTTGGAATGATTACTAACAATGATTTTGAGGTGAACGTGGAAACAAAATCAAAAGGTGAGGTTTCAATTAAATATAAAGACTTTATAAGAAATGCCATGGAATCTTATGTAGAAGTTGAGAATGGTTTTACGATGCTGGAACTAACCCTGAGTGTTGAAGGGCATAAAGATGATATTAAAATAAAAAATGGTGAGGTACAGTTCACACATAATTTCCCCATTTCTTTTAATAATAACTCACGTCCGGATGGACTTATGATTACGGGTAATGCCGATCAATTATTTATTCATTATGCTGGTGACATCAAAACGTCCCGCATGCCAGATATGGAAGAAGGCCTAATAGGTAAAGATAGTCTTGGTGAATTTACCAGAATGAAATTATACGAGCCCTTAGGCACTGGAATGGCTTTAGTGCTCACAAATGTACATCGTAATACGGGCATAAAATATATTGAAGGTAATGATGGCGAAAAAAGACCAAGCGCCTTAATTGTTGATGTGAGCCATAATGGCAAATCTCAGGAAGTCGCCGTACTGGGTGGTTCTGGCTATATAGAAAATTTTATTGAGGTCCCCTTAGAAGACATGAGTCTCAAATTGGCTTATGGTTCCAAAAAAATAGCATTGCCATTTTCACTAAAACTTAATAAATTTGAGTTAGAACGCTATGCAGGGTCAATGAGCCCTTCATCGTACGCAAGTGAAGTAACCCTAATAGACCCTACTAATGGGGTCACAAAAAACCATAGAATTTTTATGAATAATGTTTTGGATTATGGTGGCTATCGTTTTTTCCAGTCCTCTTATGATCAGGACGAAAAAGGAACCGTATTATCTGTAAACCACGATTTTTGGGGCACCTGGATCACTTATATAGGGTATGCCCTCCTGATCATTGGTTTTGTATGGACCTTATTCAATAAAAACTCAAGGTACTGGAGTTTAATGGAATTGATAAAGCAAACCAGAGAACGCAGAAAAGCACTCTCATTAGTTGGTGCTCTGTTAATGGTTTCCGGATCAATATTCGCGCAACATCGCCCCGAAACCCATCAGCATGAAGCCAGCCAATATTCAGTAAGTAAAGCCCATGCTGACAAATTTGGAGAACTTATTGTACAAAATTATGAAGGCCGTTTCTCTCCTGTACATTCACTGGCAGTTGATGTGATGCATAAAATCTCTAGAAAAGATAAGTTTGAAATTAAGGGTAGAGGAAAATTAAGCTTAATGCAGGTGTTTTTAGACATTCCTCTTAATGTTGAATTCTGGAAAGTTCAGGACATCATTTATATTAGGGAACAATCTGTTTCAGACTTGATTGGCGTTTATGGTAAATATGCTTCGTTTAAAGATTTCTTTAATGAAAAGGGAGAATACAAGCTGGCCTCTTTTGCTGAAACTGCCTTTAGAAAAGCAGATGCTGAACGCAATACATTTGATAAGGAATTGATTAAATTGAATGAGCGCCTGGAGATTTTCATGATGACCTATCAAGGGAACATGCTGGATATTTTTCCAGTTCAAAATTCAGAAAACAATAAATGGGTAAGCTGGGAAGATAAATTAGCACAGCAACCCTTAACAGGAAGTATTCGCATTATTAATGATGATCTGCAATTAACAGAATTGAATTATGCCAATATTATGAGAGCCTATTTTTCAGAGTTGATCAATGCTACCAAAACTGCTGATTATACAAGAGCTGATAAAATACTTGGATATATTAAAAGTATTCAAAGACAGGATGTAAACAATGCAGCCATTCCTTCAATTGCCAAAATTAAAAGGGAGATCAGCTACAATAAATCCAATATTTTTGTCAATCTTAAAAATGTCTATGCACTTTTAAGTGTGCTTTTACTCCTGCTTACGTTTATTGATAACTTAAGATCAAAAAGCAATAAGGTGTTGAGTATGGTTTTAAATATAACCATTGCAGTACTTGCACTGGCCTTTGTATATCACACCTATGGTATGGGTATGCGCTGGTATTTGTCTGGACATGCCCCCTGGAGTAATGGCTATGAAGCATTAATACTGGTGTCCTGGTCAAGTTTATTGGCCGGGTTCTGCTTTATGCGTTACTCAAAAATTACCCTGGCGGCGACTTCGCTACTGGCATTCTTTACCTTAATGACCGCCAGCCATAGCAGTTACGATCCGCAACTAACCAATTTGGTTCCGGTGTTAAAATCCTATTGGCTCATTATTCATGTGGCGACCTTAACCATAAGTTATGGGTTTTTAGGACTTGGATTTATTCTAGGCCTATTTAATATGGGGCTTTATCTATTTAAAACCGCCAAGAATTCAAACCGCCTCTCTTTAATTATAAAAGAACTGACCTATATCAATGAGATGAATTTAACCATAGGTCTTTTATTGGCCACTGTGGGTACCTTTTTAGGTGGTGTTTGGGCCAACGAATCCTGGGGGCGTTACTGGGGATGGGATTCCAAAGAAACCTGGGCCTTGATCATTACTATTGTGTACACTATCATACTCCATATGAGATTAGCGCCAAAAATTAAAGGCGAGTTTATCTTTAATGTTGCGGCTATATTTGGTTTTGCATCGGTATTAATGACCTTTTTAGGAGTGAATTATTATTTCACAAAAGGCATGCACTCTTATGCCAGTGGAGAAACCCCTGTGTTCCCTATGTGGGCATGGCTTGTGATTCTATCTATAATTGTATTTATAATTATTGCAGGTATAAATAAACGAAGAGTAGATAAGAATAGTGCTCAAATGGAAGACAAATAGCGCTGCCTTCAAAAAAACACTAAAAAATAAGGATATTTTGAAGTGCCTTTATTAAAGGCACTTCCTTTTTTTATAAAATATAGATTATACCGGACCTCTATTTAAAACAGATATTATGTTTAATATCTATAGTTATAAAATGATTTTGAAAGATCAAATTAAATTAGATGATAAAATTTTGCTTACATATTATATTCTTTATATTTTCCTTATGGGTCACTGCCCAAAACAGACCAATACGGGATAATGCCGGGAAAGAAAACAAAAAAGAGCAGAATAATACTAAATTAAAATACCTAGGTTCAGATTTATTTTCAAATGAGATATCTAATGATTCTGTATACCATGCAGGAGCCTTACTTGTTACTAAATTAAAACAGAATAAAATATATTTGAGATCAAGTTTCTGTATTTCATGTCATGATGGTATATTTATCACTGCAGGTCATACCACTACAAATGTTGGAAACCCAGAAGATATTGACCCTATGGCCATTTTTAGAGGTGACCACCCGGTTGCTTTTGATTAT
>DATCZQ010000222.1:0-2004 GCA_036525815.1 Yeosuana sp.
GTATTAAAAATAATTTCATTTTGTATCCAAATGGAGTGGATGATATTATTCATCTAAAAGGTCTAATATCCCTTACTAACTCAACTTACTCTGTTTACGATATGTTTGGTGTAATTAAAAGGAATGGAATCATTAAGAATAATCAAATTAATGTACAAAACCTTCCGCAGGGTTTGTATATTTTAAAATTTGAATCTGATGATGGATATTTCTTTAAAAAGTTTATAAAAAATTAATATTATAAAAGGGCCTATTAAATAATAGGCCTTTTTTAATTTTATGAAATTATTAATCTTTAATTGCTATTAACCAATATTTGTTAGACGTCAACAAAAAGTGAACTTTTAAAGGGTAAAATCTAAGAGATAGATTTAATATATTTAATAACCTTTAAAAGCAAAACAGATGGCTAAAAAGAAGAGCGCTAGTTCATTAATTAGTGAGCTAAAACGAAAAACAAGAAGAATTTACAGTTCAGAAGAAAAAATCAGAATCATTATAGACGGAATCCGAGGAGAGACCACCATTGCAGAGTTGTGTCGTAAGGAAGGTATATCTCAAGGGATATATTATAAATGGAGTAAAGACTTTATGGATGCGGGCAAACGGAGATTAACAGGGGATACCATGCGTGAAGCAAATACCTCAGAAGTAAAAGAATTGAAAGATGAGAACCATTCTTTAAAGGAACTGGTTGCAGAACTTTTGTTAGATAATCGAGACTTGAAAAAAAACTTAAATGGGGAAGATTAAAACGGAAGAAATATATGCATTACAGTCAAAGAGAAAAATACGAGATTATTCACTTGGTTGAACAATCCGATTTAGGAGTCATCAGAACCTTGAAACAGCTAAAGATTAATAAAACCACGTTTTATAATTGGTATAAAGCTTATTTGAAAAATGGATATGATGGACTTAAAAGAAAGCAGACAAGAGGAAAACAGAGTTGGAACAGAATCAATGAGGCTGACCGTGATAAAGTTGTTGAGATAGCCTTAGAAAAGCCTGAACTATCATCCAGAGAACTTGCTTGGCATATTACTGATACTTATAGTTATTACGTGAGTGAATCTA
Source organism: Yeosuana sp. (assembly GCA_036525815.1). Lineage (GTDB taxonomy): Bacteria > Bacteroidota > Bacteroidia > Flavobacteriales > Flavobacteriaceae > Yeosuana. The sequence continues at coordinate 1,078 of DATCZQ010000222.1, forward strand.
GTGTATATCGCATTTTAAAAGCAAATGGTCTCATTACAACGCCTTCCTTTAGAGTCATGAGTGCTTCTGATAGTTTTCATGATAAAACCACATCGGTTAATCAAATGTGGCAGACAGATTTTACATATTTTAAAATCTATGGATGGGGCTGGTACTATTTATCAACGATATTAGATGATTATAGTCGCTTTATTGTAAGCTGGGAACTGTGCTCATCAATGAAGGCAGCAGACGTGAAAAGCACCTTAGATAAGGCTCTATATACTGTGGATTTACCAAATAACAGACCCCCTAAACTGTTGTCAGACAATGGGTCTTGCTATATATCCCATGAATTGGCAGAATATCTGCAAGATAAAAAGATACATCACGTTAGAGGAAGACCTTTGCATCCACAAACACAAGGAAAAATTGAACGCTATCACCGTTCCATGAAGAATGTGGTTAAATTAGATAATTACTTTAGTCCTGGTCAACTCGAAGCAAAAATGGAAGAGTTTGTCAAGTTCTATAATTATCAGAGATATCATGAATCATTACAAAATTTAACACCAGCAGAAGTGTATTTTGGGACAGGAAAAAAGAAATTGAAGCAAAGAAAATTGATTAAAAACAGGACACTAGAAGCAAGAAAAAAGCAGTTCCAGAAAAATCATTTAAATTTGTGAAAGTACTCTCTTAATTTTTAACCCTAAAAGTTCAGATTAGGCTGAAGACATACAAGGTTTTCTATCTGCCATCTGGCAACTATTCGTTTTCTACCAAAAGGAACTGCTTTAAGTCGTCCTTGTTGAATCATTCTTTGGATTGTCCATCTACTAACTCCAATAAGTCTTGAAGCATCAGTAACACTTAAAAAATCTTTATTGTTTATATTGTTAAGATTAGTGTTTGTTTGTGAATCTCTTAGCTTCTGCATATCCGATG
>DATCZQ010000223.1:0-9688 GCA_036525815.1 Yeosuana sp.
AACCATCAGGAATACCATCAGCCAGTGCTACATTGGTATGTTGATCTAAATAGTTCAAAGCCTCAAAATAATAACGTCTGTTAAGATAAGGGTTTGGAAAAACAGCGCCAACATTGGCGCTTTCTACAGGAGAACTCCAGTACACATAGTGCAATTCAGCATCATTGTATGGACGTGTTGTTTTATTTACGGTGGCAGTTCCTGTAAAAATATTGCCATACTGGACAAAGTTGGCACTTGTTTGCACGTTTAATGTGCCATTAACGGTGACATTATTTTGTACTTCTACAAACGTATTATCAGCTACATTTAACGTAAAACCTGGATTTATTATTAAACTACAAGCATCAAAACTTGTTTGGGAACCACCAACACTTGTATCAAAAGCACCTTCAATAATAACAAATGTGTTTGACGTTGGTGCGCTAGGAATCCATGAAGTTCCGTTCCATTTTGAAACACTTGTACATGGAGCAACAACAGACACTGCTCCTCCTATAAAAAGATCGTTACCAGTTCTTGGTCCAAAGGCAAATTTTCCATCAGTTTCATTTGTAGTTCCCCATCCATACAATCTAAAAGTAATGGTGGTTCCAAAAGCAACATTTTGTAAAGGGAGAATTGCTGCTAAATCAATTTGAGCTAGGGGTTGACCTTGTGGGTTGGCAGCAGTGAAAGATAATTCAAGTCCAATATCATTAAAATTAATACCATCAACACTATATCGCCAAATAAAATCTGATGGTCCTTTAATTGTCCTTTGAAAATTAACATCAAGTGTGCTTAATGACACTTGATAACCGGTAGTAGCTGAAATTTGAAACTCTAAATAATCATTATTAGCAATAGCGGTTGCCTTTGTTCCATTTAATGTAAATGAATTAGAATTAAATGAATTTGTTTGAGCACTTGGGTTCAACCCACTACCACGACTTAATATTGAAGGGTTTAAATTTGGATCAATTGTTGTTGCAGGAAAATTAGTTTGATCTCCTGGCTGACCATCCATCTCCCAACCAACAATAATTTGCCCATACCCAAAGTGTATAGCGCCAAAAAATACTATTAAAAATGAAAGGGATTTTATAAAAGTAGATTTTGCATGCATCATTGTTAAATTTAAAATTTGGGGTTTTAACCATGTAAAGTTAATAATTCAATTGTTATTTTTGGGGTATGCAACCCAAAAAAACATATACTTTACAAGAAGCCACCAGCAAACTGGAGTCTTATTGCGCGTATCAGGAACGTAGCCACCAAGAGGTCAGGCAAAAGCTAACCAACATGCTTATGATTCCTGAGGCTATTGACACCATAATAGTACACCTTTTAAATCATAATTTTCTTAATGAAGAACGTTTTGCCAAAACATATGTAAGTGGCAAGTTCAAAATTAAGGCTTGGGGCCGTAACCGTTTAGCTTTTCAATTAAAGCAAAAAGGCGTGGGTAAAGTTAATATAAAAATGGCACTTGAAGAAATTACTGACGAGGATTATATCAGGGTTTTTAATGATTTAGCCGAGAAAAGAGTTTCTAGTATCAAGGAAACCAATAAGTTAAAGAAAAAAAAGAAGTTTATAGACTACTTTTTATACCGTGGCTGGGAAAGCCATTTGGTGTATGAAAAGGCCAATGAACTGATAAAATAATCTGTCAATACGGGACAGAGCGTAAAGAAAATATAGAGTATACATTTTTAGCGAATGGACTAGCTGGCGCGGTGTAAAAGCAAATAAGTAATCTTTCGGTTTTTAATTTGTACCGTCATTACGAGGAGGTACGACGAAGTAATCTCATGAACAGGAGTTCAATATTTTTTTAGTTAAGTATTTGGCAGATTGCTTCACTGCGTTCGCAATGACGTAAGTGATGGGCAGATGTCTTCGTTATTATTAATACTGCTTAATCAAAATAAAAAATCCATCCTTCTGATAAATCGTTCCATTCGGGATTTGTTTCATTAATTAAATCTTCCTTTCTTTTTCTATTTCCTGACTTTAATTGCTTTTCTCTAGTAATGGCTTGACTTATATCAGTAAACTCTTCAAAATAGACCAACTTATCACAGTTATATTTTGTTGCAAAAGCCGATTTATACTTTTTTGTTTTATGTTCGTGAACACGTTTTAATAGGTTTGCTGTAACACCAATATAAAGGACCGTGTTATTTGTGTTAGTCATGAAATATATGTGAGATTTTTTCATGAAATGAATATAATAAATTTACGTCATTACGGGACAGAGCGAAAAGAAAATATAGAGTATACATTTTTAGCGAATGGACTAGCTGGCGCGGTGTAAAAGCAAATAAGTAATCTTTCGGTTTTTAATTTGTACCGTCATTACGAGGGAAGCATGACCGAAGTAATCTCATGAACAGGAGTTCAATATATTTTTAGGTAAGTATTTGGCAGATTGCTTCACTGCGTTCGCAATGACGTAAGTGATGGTCAGATTGCTTCACTGCGTTTGCAATGACGAAAAATAAAAAAGCGGAAACAGTATCTATACCATTTCCGCTTAAAATTTATAAAGCCTGCTTTTACAAACTGAAAGACGCCCCAATGTTTACAGTAAACTGATTGAATAATTCTTGACCCGGCGTTAAGATACCTGTGTCATATTTTGCAAGAGGGATATTAAATTCAGTATACAAACCAAAGCCCTCTGTAAAGAAATAACGCATACCTAAATGACCGCCAAAGTTTTTTAGGCTAAGATCTAAACCAGGGTAAATATCAAAATTTTCATCAATATTAACCACATTGCCTAAATGGGCATTAAAACGGACCTTGGCATCAAAACGGTCACCAAAACTGGCGTCAATTTCATTTTTTAGCCCTAAAGCATAAGCACCTGATACACCAACAGAAATGTTTTCGCCTAAACCGTAGTCAAAGCTCACATTGATTCCGGTGGCATTGTTTTGTAAACTGGTTCCCACCTGGAACTTATTGTCGGTATTGCCTTTAAACGCTTGTGCATGACTAAGCGAAACACTAAGAATAGCAACTAATAAAATTAATTTTTTCATCTTTTTCTTTTTTAATGATAAAATGCCATTTGCAAAGTAAGCGGGTTGGGTTTAACAACATTGTTAGCTCTGCCCACAGCACGATTTGAGTTTAAAATTAGTTGGCAAATATATTATAAGTTTTTATATAACAAGCGTTTAAAAGATAGTAGATTTCTTAAAATATCTTTAACAGGCAAATAAACGATTAAATAAGAGTTGCTTATACAGCAATCCTATTTTTTTTATGGGTTCTAATAATAGCCTGTTGGTTTTTCCAGTCAATCCATTCTTGCCCTTTTAGACGTCTCATGGCGTTGTCAAAATGGCGCATGATAAACAGGTTATAAAGGGCTTTAGATAAGTTTTTAGGGTTTCTTGGAATGCCGCGTAAGCTCATAGAGAATCCTGGTGTGATATAGCGCATATAATGCCAGTAACCTTCGGGCATATACAATACTTCACCATGATTAAGTTCTGTTTTAAAGCCTTTTGCTTTTGCCAGTAAAGGCCATTTTTCAAGATCAGGCTTGGCAAAATCAATATCCTCTCTGGTAATTAAAGAGTGCGGTACTTTATACAAATAATCATTCTGGTTCTGATCAAACAAGATAATTTGTTTGCTGCCTTCAAAATGAAAATGAAAAATATTGGCGAGATCAATATCATAATGCATAAAGGTGTAAGAATCACGTCCGCCAAAAAACAACATGGGAATATCTTTCATAAGACGCAAACCAAGATCTGGAAATCTAATATCTTTTTGAAGTTCCGGGATTTCCTTAAGGGCGTTCCATAAAAAAATACGGTATCTGGTAGGCTCACGCTTCAATAAATCAATATAATCGCTCATGTTCATTTTAGCATGCGCTTCATTAAACTTCTTTTTGTAATCAATAGGCCGGTCATCATATAAAGGAATGCTTACATGACCGGCAACGGTTTTCATATAGTCTAAATTCCATTTTTTGTAGGCGGGCCAGTCATCAATATAACGCTCAATCACCACAGGTTTTTGTGGCTTAAAATAATGGGTTATAAAGTCGTCTTTACTAATGGTCTTAACACGAGGAATGTCTTGTAGGTTCAATGTCATGGACGTAGTATTACTCTTTCAAAGTTAAGAAAACCTTCTGAATTTTGGAATAGTATTTTGGGCATTTCCTTTCAGGCCAAGCTTTCCACTAAATCTTTTTTAATTTTGGGTTGGTAGTATATTTATAAATTAAAAAAAGCTCTCTAACACAAAGCCAAGGGGAGGAATATAAATTATTGAATACCAAAAAAAGATTCAAAAAGTTCGAAGAATTTTTCAGGTTCTTCTAAATAGGGGTTGTGTCCGCTTTGTTCAAACATCACAAATTCTGCTTGTGGCATAAAGGTTTTATACTGTATATTAAACTCTGGTGTTGAAACACCATCATATCTGCCGGCAACAATCAAGGTTTTAGCAGTCACCTTTTTTAGCTGTTGTCTGTAATCCTGATGGATCATACTGCCACTGACATCAAAATCACCATCCTCGCCAATAATGGCTACATAAACCTCATTGGCCCAGCTTCTGTAGGGTTCTTTTGGTTCATTCCCTTTTATTGAGGTATTGTGATAATACACATATTTGGTGGGAATACTGGCGTACAAAGTTTTTAAGGGTTCCTGGCTGGACACATATCCTAAAGCTCTTAAAGAATCAACCTGTTTCCATTTTTCAGGAAAATGCGTTTTGGCATAATGGTTATAACTATCACAATTGGCCTGCCACATGGCGCCACTGTGAAAACCATTGATCAGCATTAATTTGTCAACCAGATTGGGGTGTTTTATGGCATAGGCTTGTGCCGGAACGGTGCCATAAGAATGCCCAACAATAGAAATGGTGTTAAAGTTTAAAAGTTGCCGTAAGTTTTCAATAAGGGCCACATCATTTTCAACAGAATATTCAGAGTTGTCTTTGGCGTCGTCACTTTTTCCTCTTCCTAAAAAATCAAAAAATACCAGCGTATTGGTTTTGTAATACTGTCCGAAATTGGCTTGCATGTAGTCATGAGAATTACCTGGTCCGCCAGGCAAAAAGAAAATAGGAGCACCGCTGCCTTTAACTTCTACATTGATTTTATAGCCATCAATTTCATAGAATTCAGACTCAAATTTACTGAAGATCTCTGGGTCTTTTTGAGAAAAGGAGCTTATGGTAATAAGCAGCAAGATGAGGTTTAGAGTAGCTGTATGCTGTTTCATATTTAATTAGGATTTGATACAAACATACTTAAATTTCATAAGGAGAAAACAAAGGTTCTTGATCTATATTATTTAAAATTATAAGTCAACCCAAATAACATATTTCCCTTTGGCATGGGTACCAGGTTTGTTTCAGTATATTCTGTGTTAAAAATATTGTTGGCAACTATTGAAATTTCAAAAGCCTTAAGATTTATATTAACACTGGCATCAACTACTGAATAACTATCTCCTGAAGTTCTTTCGGCATATTTGTAAACAATGTTTTGAGACACATTTTTTATAAAACTAGTGCTTAATCTCGAGGTCACATGATGTTTTAATGAATTGATAGAGTATCTGGAGTAATTAACATTGATGTTTTTTAGTTCATCTTCTAAAAAGGTATAAGAAAGATTTAATAATTGATTAAAAGTTCCCAGTTTAAAATTATAATTTGTGCTTAATTCAAAGCCTTTCGTGTTTAATTCTACAATGTTAGTCGCTTGCCATTTATCGTCCACATTGTCTTTAACATAATCAATAAGTTTTTTGGCGTCTCTGTTAAAAAGGGCAAAAGAAGCGCTGAAACGATTCGTGTTGTATTTTAACCCCAGTTCTTGAGCAATCGCTTCTTCTGGATCTAAATTTTCGTCGCCTAATGTATTAGGATCACTGTAATATAAATCGGTATAAGTTGGGATTCTGTAGGTGTAACCCATGTTTCCATAGGCTTTTATGTTATGGCTTATTTTATATCCTATATCTATACCAGGGAATGCATGAAACTTAAAATCAGAAAAATAATTTACCGCTACACCAGGAGTGACATCTAATTTGCCATCAGCCAGTTTAAATAAATGCTCTAAAAATATCGTGGTCATAAAACGCTGGCGTTGACCTAAGTTATTACTTGACAAATACACTTGTGCCATATCAATTCCAAAACCTGTAACCCCTAAATCTGAGCTATATTGCGCATTAATTTCTGCTCCGACTTTATTGGTCTGGTGTAAATTTCGGTAAATGGAGGGGTCCTGACGCACATAAATATACTCGTCTTGATTACGCCTCCAGTACAAACGTGGTTTTAAAGTAAGCTTTTCATTATTGATTTCTGTGGTAACACCAATCAAACTGGTTTGTGTTTCCTCATATTGGTTGATGGCTGCCGGGCTAGCATAAAAGCCATTGGCTCCAAATTTTCGTTCAGAAAATGAGGTTATCATATCAATAGGAAGGCCCTTTTTGTTAAAAGTGCTCTTAATAAAATAGTTCTGGTTGTCATAGTCTGTATTATAACGATACCCATCCGAAATGTTTCTTGAAACATGGACTAAGTGAGAGGAATTTTCTAAATTACTTGTCGCCGTCACTTTCCCGCTTTTTTGACCAAAAGAGCCTGCTTGCACCCCTAAAGAAACTAAGTTATCCTGATTTTTTTTGGTGACAATATTAATGGCGCCTGTAAAAGCATTTTGCCCAAAAACTCTTGCGGCCGGACCTTTAATAATTTCAATACGTTCAATAACTTCTATTGGTAAGGCCATATTCATGGTATGGTGTCCGGTTTGTGCGTCCTCCACTTTAATACCATCAATGAGTAACAAGGTCTGATCGAAACTACCCCCACGAATGTATAAATCCGCTTGCATACCTGCCGTTCCTCGTCGTCTTATGTCAACACCGGCAAATTGTTGTAATAAATCGGCAACATTGGTAGCGGCGCTTTGTTTTATATCTGCAGAAGTAATGATGGTAATGGTTCTTGAGTTTTCAGAAAAAGGCAAATCAATTCTGCTGGACCTGATAACCACTTCCTGTAATTGCTCTCTTAAAGTGTCTTGCTGAGAAAGGATGTTCTTGCTGCATAATAGCATCACTAAAATCAATGAGTTTTTAAAGCGCATCTGGTTGGATTTTGGGCAAATTTAGTAAAATTAACCAAACCCAAATGATAATAATGGATTAATACAAAGCACACGAAAAACAAGATTAGAATGTAGTTTGGAGAAAGGGCTTATAAAAAATAAAAAAGGTATTGAATATTTTTAAATAGTATCTTAGGCGCTAAATTTTATGTTATGAAGAGATTTCCTTTTTATTTGTTTGTGATCGGGGTGTTGTACAATTTAAATGCACAAGTGGCAACTACATATGCCATTTCATTTGAAAACGCGGTGCATCATGAAGCTTTTATAGAGGCTACTTTTACAGACTTAAAAAGTGATGAGGTTGAGTTAAGAATGAGCAGGACATCACCCGGGCGTTATGCTTTACATGAGTTTATGAAAAACGTGTATGCTCTGAAGGTTACAGACGGAAAAGGAAAAATTTTAGAAGTAAGCAGAACAGATCCGTATTCATGGAAAGTTAAGGGGCATGATGGCATCATATATATAAGCTATACATTATTCGCTAACCGAGGAGATGGCACCTATTCTCAAATTGATGAAACCCATGCGCATTTAAATATGCCAGCAACGTTTATATATGCAAAAAGTTTAGAAAATAAAGGTATTGAAGTCACTTTTAAAACACGTAAAGACTTAAACTGGAAAGTGGCAACTCAATTAAGTTCTATTGGTGGTGACACTTATTATGCCAGAGATCTTCAATATTTTATGGATAGCCCGACTGAAATTAGTAATTACAGCACACGTTCTTTTGACGTAAAAGGACAAACCATCCATTTTGTGTTACACCATAATGGTATGGAAACCGAATTGGATACCTATTTTGAAAAGGTAAAGAAAGTGGTACTGCAGGAAGAAACCATTTTTGGGGAGCTTCCAACCTTTGATTATGGTGTTTATACATTTTTAGCATGCTATATTCCTAATGCGTCTGGCGATGGTATGGAGCATAGAAACTCAACTATTTTGACTTCGACCAGGAGTTTAGCCAAGGGCGGAATGGATGGGAATATTGGAACAGTGGCACACGAGTTTTTTCATTCCTGGAATGTAGAACGTATTCGTCCTAAAGGGTTGGAGCCTTTTAATTTTGAAGAAGCTAATATGAGTGGTGCATTGTGGTTTGCAGAAGGGTTTACCAGTTATTTTGATGATTTGTCTTTATGCAGAGCGGGATTAATGAACCCTGAAGACTATATTAACAGCTTAACAGGAAACTTTAATTATGTATGGAATTCTCCTGGGAGGCAGTTTTTTAATCCTATAGAGATGAGTACTCAGGCGCCATTTGTAGATGCAGCAACCTCAGTTGATCCTGTGAATAGGGTCAATACCTTCATATCCTATTATTCTTATGGCAGTATGCTAGGACTGGCTTTAGATTTGTCGTTAAGAGAAAAGGGATTGAACCTTGATGACTATATGAAATTGATTTGGACAAATTTCGGTAAACCTGAAAAACCCTATACCGTTGAAGACTTGCATCATACTTTGAATCTTTATGCAGGTAATGATTTTGGTGATTATTTTTTTAGTCATTATATCTATAAAAGTGACATGCCAGATATGAAACGATTACTAAATAATGTAGGCGTGTCTTTAACACAAGATAATAATAAAGTTTCTTTTGGGGCTTATTTACAAAACGGGTTGATTGTTGAAAATACGATTATGGGCTCATCGGCTTATCTGGCTGGTTTGGAAAATGGCGATAAAATTATTAAAGTGGGCGAGGTGCTCATTGATGATTCGGTAGATTTAAATACCTTATTAAATAGCTATAAACCAAATGACGCAGTCACTATTATTTTTGAACGATTGGGAGTTACTAAAGAAACCTTGGTGACATTTCAAGCAAGTAAGGCGTATCATTTGGGTCTGTTGGAAACTAATGATGCGGAGTTAACTACAGATAAAATGGCAAATAGAAAGGCTTGGCTGCAGGTTAATTAATTAGGTTCTTTTATTTTTTAGTGAAGTTTTTTTAAAAGCAGGAGTTAAGAAGGGATAACGATTTAACCCTATAGCGATGTCAATAATTGTAGATCTGGATGTGATGCTTGAAAAAAGAAATATGAAGAGCAATGAATTGGCAGATATTGTGGGTATGACCACCGCAAACCTGTCTATTCTTAAAACCGGCAAGGCAAAAGCCATTCTGTTTTCTGCGCTGGAGGCTATCTGTAAAGTCTTTGACTGCCAAACTACTGATGTTTTGAATATGTAGAAGATTAGCCGTATGGATGTTTAAGTCAGGCTAGTTTTATATCTTAGCAATTATAGTATGATAAAATCTTGAATTTAAAATCTTACTTTTTCTTATTTATTATATTGGGTAGTCTTACTCAAGTATACGCACAGTTGAACGCCACAGTAACAGGTGATGCTATCAATCAAGGAAATAATTGTTATGTTATTACGCCAGATCAATTAGATCAAGCTGGTGGTGTCTGGTATGATAATCCTATAGATTTTGATTCCAATTTTACTATTTATTATCAAAATGTTTTTGGTAACAAGGATGCCAATGGTGCCGACGGT
>DATCZQ010000224.1:0-8310 GCA_036525815.1 Yeosuana sp.
ATCTTGTTAAAAACAGCCATAATTAACTTTACAGATTCCTTATAAAATTCTGGTTGAATATTTTCATAATCGTCATTTGGTGTATGATAGTCCTCGTGGTCATCAACACCAAAGTATAAAAACGGCACTCCCTTTTTATGAAATGACGCATGATCAGAAGAATAGACCCAATTTTCAAGGCCATCTTCGCCATCATGACCAACCACCATTTGCACAGGTTCAGATTGATCGAAATTTGTAATGACTTGCTTAAGGACATTATTAAATCTTGTGCCAACAGCAAACAATTCATTTGTTTCACTTCGGCTAATCATATCCATGTTAAGATTAAGCATGATTTTATTTAAGGACACAATAGAATTATTTACAAAATATTTAGAGCCTTCAAGACCTAATTCTTCCGCATCAAAAGCTGCTAAAACTACTGAATGTTTAGGTGGATTATTTTTGAAATACTCGGCAAAACTAATTAAAGCTGCTATTCCAGAAGCATCATCATCTGCACCATTATATATTAAACCTTCTTTTATACCTTCATGATCATAATGAGCACTAATAACGATGTATCTTTCTGGATTCTCTGTTCCTTTGATCAGGCCTAAGATATTAGTGCCGTTATAATTTTTCCTGTTAGTAAAAAAAGAGAATTTCTGCTCATAATTAGTGTTAAAAGGCAACACATTAAGTATATGAAATTGATTGATTATATATTCTTTTGCTTTGTCCGCCCCTTTAGTGCCGGTGCGTCTTCCTTCAAAAGCATCAGAAGATAAAGTTCTTATGTTTTGTAGTAAAGCATCTTCATTAAAAAACGGGTAAAACTCGTTTTGCTTTAGTGCATTCTGACTAGAACAAAGCGTACAAAATAAAATAAAACAAAGAGTGGATAAATTACATTTATAAAGCATTAAGCTCAATATTTAGGCAGGCTAATCTAAATAAAAAAAACATCAAGATACATTAACAAATGTTAATATATATTGGCTTTCATTAGTTCTCGATTCATTCTGGCAATATTATCTAATGAAATCCCTTTAGGGCATTCTATTTCGCAAGCACCCGTATTGGTACAGTTACCAAATCCTTCTAAGTCCATTTGAGCTACCATGTTTCTTACACGATCGGCAGCTTCAATTTGCCCTTGTGGTAATAATGCATATTGCGACACTTTAGCGCCTACAAATAACATGGCAGATGAATTTTTACAAGTTGCTACACAGGCACCGCAACCAATGCAAGTAGCGGCATCCATTGCAGTATCAGCCGCATATTTTGAAATTAAAGTACCATTGGCATCTTGTGTATTTCCTGAAGTATTGACAGAAATAAAACCGCCGGCTTGTTGAATTCTATCAAAGGCACTTCTATCTACTATTAAATCCTTAATTACCGGAAAAGCCGCCGCACGCCAAGGTTCAATATAAATGGTGTCACCATCTTTAAAACTTCTCATATGCAATTGACAAACCGTTATACTTCTATCCGGTCCGTGAGCACGTCCATTAATATACATTGAGCACATACCACAAATACCTTCACGACAATCATGATCAAATGCTATGGGCTCTTCGTTTTTATCTATAAGATCTTGATTTAATACATCAAGCATTTCAAGAAAAGACATATCTGAAGAAACATCATCTACCTTATAATCAACAAGTTTTCCTTTATCGCTCGCGCTTTTTTGACGCCAAATTTTTAATGTTAATTTCATAACCAATCTGTTATTTGTAACTTCTTTCTTTTACTTCAATATTTTCGTATTCTAATGCTTCTTTGTGTAAAACGGCATCCTTAGGTTCCCCTTTATATTCCCAGGCAGAAACATATTGAAACTCTTTTCTACGCATTGCTTCCCCTTCAGGTGTTTGATATTCGTCTCTAAAATGACCTCCGGCTGATTCTTCTCTTTGTAAAGCATCTTTAGCAAATAACTCCCCTAATTCTAAGAAATCGGCAACACGGCCAGCTTTAGCAAGCTCTTCATTATATTCATCGGCGCCACCTGGAACTTTAACATCTTTCCAGAACTCCTTCCTTAATTCAGCTATTTCTGTAATAGCCTCTTTTAAATCTTTTTCATTTCTTGCCATTCCACATTTATTCCACATTATTTTACCCAACTTTTTGTGGAAATAATCTACAGAATGCGTTCCCTTATTATTAACTAACGCATCAATAGTCGCTTTAACCTGTTTTTCTGCTTCTTCAAATTCTTTTGAATCCGTTGAAATTTTTCCGGTGCGAATATCATGAGATAAGTAATCTCCAATGGTATAAGGCAATACAAAATAGCCATCAGCAAGTCCCTGCATTAGTGCAGAAGCCCCAAGTCTGTTAGCTCCATGATCAGAAAAATTCGCTTCTCCAATAGCGTATAATCCGGGAACCGTAGTCATTAAATTATAGTCTACCCAGATACCTCCCATAGTATAGTGTACCGCTGGATAAATCATCATTGGGGTTTCGTATGGATTCTGATCTACGATTTTTTCGTACATCTGAAACAAGTTGCCATACTTTGCTTTAATAATATCTTTACCTAATTTAGTAACAACCCCTTTATCATTTTCATCTAAGCCTTTAACATGTGCCTGTTCTTTTCCATATCGTTGAATGGCCGCTGCAAAATCTAAATAAACGGCTTCTCCTGTTTTATTGACGCCATAGCCCGCATCACAACGCTCTTTAGCGGCTCTGGAAGCGACATCCCGTGGCACTAAATTTCCAAAAGCAGGATAACGACGTTCTAGATAATAATCGCGGTTTTCTTCTGCTATTTCAACTGGTTTTAATTTACCTTCTCTAATTGCCAAAACATCTTCCATGTTTTTTGGCACCCAGATTCTACCATCATTTCTCAAGGATTCAGACATCAACGTTAATTTAGATTGATGGTCGCCTGAAACCGGAATACAGGTTGGGTGAATTTGTGTAAAACAAGGATTTGCAAAAAAGGCGCCTCTTTTGTGTGCTTTCCAGGCAGCGGTAACATTGCTTCCCATAGCATAAGTTGACAAGTAAAACGCATTACCATAACCACCAGTTCCTAATACTACTGCATGTGCTGAATGACGTTCAATCTCTCCTGTTACCAGATTTCGCGCAATAATTCCTCTTGCCTTTCCATCGACAATCACAACATCTAACATTTCATGCCGATTGTACATTTTAATCTTACCACGACCTATTTGACGATTCATTGCTGAATAAGCACCCAACAATAATTGCTGTCCTGTTTGTCCTTTTGCATAAAACGTTCTGGATACTAATACCCCACCAAATGAGCGGTTGTCTAACAACCCACCATAATCACGCGCAAAAGGCACGCCTTGCGCCACACATTGGTCAATAATATTTGTTGAAACCTCTGCCAAACGATAGACGTTGGCTTCACGAGAACGATAATCGCCTCCTTTTACGGTATCATAAAATAAACGGTAGGTTGAATCTCCATCACCTTGATAATTCTTAGCGGCATTGATACCTCCTTGAGCTGCAATAGAGTGCGCTCTTCTCGGGGAATCTTGGAAACAAAATGATTTTACATTATAACCTAGCTCTGCCAAGGTTGCAGCTGCCGATCCACCTGCTAAACCAGTACCCACTATGATGACATCAATAAGACGTTTATTAGCTGGATTTACCAGATTGATTTTATCTTTATAATTTGTCCATTTATCTTTAATTGGACCTTCTGGTACTCTTGAATTTAAAGCCATGCGTATTTAAGATTAATGGTTAAAATGATGATAAAGTGCAATAAAAATAAATCCTAGAGGAATTATAATGGAATAGGCTTTACCTATTGATTTTAAGGTTTTCTTTCTGCCCGCAGTAATACCAAGAGACTGGAATGCTGAGGTAAATCCATGAGCCAAATGAAGCCCAAGCAGTATAAAAGCCACAACATAAATAGCAACGCGAACCGGACTTATAAACTTCTCTTTAAGCTCTTCATAATAACGATATCCTGAATCTAAATTGTCTGGATCTATCAGCCCTGTCATATCGCCACCTACATACTTAATCGTGATTTCATGTACCCAGAAATCATAGAAATGAAGTCCTAAAAATGCCAGTATCACCACACCGCTTAAAACCATATTTCTGCTCATCCATGTCGAGTTTGCAGCACCATTATTCTTAGCATAAGAAACCCCTAAGGCTCTTTTGTTTTTAATTTCCAATACAAATCCCATGATAAAATGGAATACTACACCAAAAATTAAAACTGGTTGCATAATAAATTGAACCAGCAAATTTGTTCCCATAAAATGCGAAGCCTCATTAAAACTGTCTGGACTAACAACAGATAATAAATTTATAGAAAGGTGCATTACTAAGAAAAACATTAGAAAGAAAGCTGAAAGCGCCATGGCTACCTTTCTTCCAATCGAAGATTTAAAAAATCCGCTCATTTTTTTGAAGATATTTAGATACGTACAAAAATACACTTCAAGAACATTATAGACAAAAACAATGACACTTAAATATCTATTTGGAATGATTTTAAATAATTTGTGTTTAACAAAGCAAAAAGGGGCCTTTATAGTCCCCTTTTTGCTTTGTTTTTGACATCAATAATATTATTCTAAAATTAATTTTTTGCTTACAAAAGCATGATCAGAATAAATGTTTAAAAGATAAATGCCTTTTGAGATTCCTATTAAATTAATTGACTTTTCTTTTGAAGGTCCTGAAAGATCAAATTCAGAAATCAATCTGCCACTCATATCATAAACAGTCGCTTTTTGTAAATTAATATTTAGCTCATTACTGATATAAAACTTACCATTGGATGGATTAGGATAAATTTTTATGACATCCTTCAAAATTTCGTCTTCAACACCTAAAGAACATGACTGATTGGTGACTATATCTTGACCACAAACAGAAGTAGCTGTACTTCTACTTTGCACATCATTACCTCCATCAATATCATCTTGACTCAAAACACGACTATTCTGACCATTACTTATTGAATAATGCATAATTGCTCCCGGGGAAATCACATGCCCTAATTGATGTCCATGACCCAATTCATGAATTGCTACTGACTCAAAATCTGTTTGTCCACCTGTAGCCAACGCAGGGCCATATTGCCAATTTCTTTCACTTTCTGGTGCAAATACAATATCAAGCTCATCAACATACACATTAGTTTTGCCACCAATTCCAATTCCAGTACAACTTGAAGGATAAGTTGCACAATAGGCTAAAACACCTGCCTCCATTTCACCATCATTAGCAAAACGTATTATGTTTGTGCCATTTCTAGCAGTAAAATTACTAGGTGTAGTAGACCCCGTTTCCCAATTTATTCCAGTGGTACAACTCCAGGATTCAAATGCTCTTAAAAAAGATTCCTTTGCGGCAGTATTAGCATCAAACGCTGTTGTCATTCGCCATTCCATGCCTCCTATAATTCCTCTTTCTACATGTTGTGATTGATAATCACTAAGACCAACACCGTAATTTAATTCTGCATAAGGAATGGTTATCTTAGCTAGATTGCTAAAAGGTGATTTTACGCCCCCGGCATCCTCTACCTGAATTGACCCTGTCCCTGCATCGGACGGAACTTCCACCTGAACTTCAGTATCTTTCCAACTAATAATCTGAGAATCTAAAGCCTCAATTTGACCAGATTGCACATCTGCATCCTGAAAATGAACTTTACCCTTGGTCAATCCAAAATCAGTCCCTGTAATTATCAAAACAGATTTGGTACCTGCAGTAATTGTTGATGGAGAAACTCCTGTAATTGCAATAGCCAGTAACCCTTTACTTGAAGCAGCTCTAGAATTAAGTTTTGAAGAAAAACTTTTTTTTACAATTTCTGTATAACTCAATTTTGTTTTTGATGTTATTGTATTATAAAAATTGTCCTCTATATCGTCATAAGATTTAAAGATAGAATTTACTTTATTGAAATTAATATCATACTTATAAAAAGCCTGTGGTCCACTATACGGATTGTATTTTCTCAGACTACTACTCTCATTTAAAAGTTTGGTCTTAGATGGATATAGCATAAAAACTCCCACTTCATTTATTTTTAACTGCAAGCTGGGCACAACTTCTTCTCCTAAATTTCCAACCCACCCTCCTTTTGTAATTATCTCCACTTGTCCCTGATTTTCTCCTTTAAAAATCTTATAAACCTCTATAGTGTTTTTAGTAAAAATATTGGTGTAATCATCATTCCAAAAAGATTCTTTTGCAATGACTTTCCCTTCAATTATAAGCTTTGAATTTTCTATTTGATTTTCTACAGATATTTCATCTAAGGCCCCTTGCGCAATCAAAGTTTGAACAGGAAAACCAATAAAAAAGAATAAGATGCTAAAATATATAAATGTGTGTTTAATCATAGAAAATTAATATTGGGTTACATTTTTTATCAAAAATAGAAAAAATCTAGTAAAAGCTAATTTATTACAAGGCAGTATTTATTCAATTATTAATTTTCTCGTGATTGCTGATTGATCATAATGGATATTAACCAGATACATCCCTTTTGCCATGCCTGTTAGATTAATACTGCTTGTTTCTGAAGCACCCGAAAGATTTATTTCAGAAATCAATCTGCCACTCATATCATAAACAGTGGCTTTTTGTAAATTCAAATTTAAATCATTTTTGATATAAAATGCACCATTTGATGGGTTCGGATAAATTTTTACGGCAAGTTTAAATATATCATCTTCCACACTTAAACTACAGGGTCCAGAATAATCAGTCATTGGAGCCTTTCCGCAAACAGAAGTTGAGGTACTTCTATCTTGTATATCTGTTGCACCAGCAATATCATCACTATTTAAGGCTCTTTGGTCTTCATTAAAAGAAAGCGCATAATGCATAACTGCATTAGTATCTATTACGTGTCCTAATTGATGACCATGACCTAACTCATGAAGTGCTACAGTTTCAAAATCATATTCTCCTAAAACTGTTGTTGCTCCTGGACCAAAATTCCAATCAGTTGTTCCTCCAGCATCAAAAACAATATCTAACTCAGCTACAAACCATTTATAATTTAGTTGTGTGGTTCCACAACCACTATACCAAGAATAACAAGTCCCTAAAACACCACTCGCTAATTCAGAACCATTATCAAATCTAATGACATTGACTCCATCACTAGCAACCACATCAGTTGTAGTTGGATCACCGTTTATAGTCCAATTTATCAATGTAGTACAACGCCAGGTTTCAAAAGCTCTTTCAAAAGCCGCTCTAGCTCCAGAATATTCACTGTCATTAAAGAATTGCGTTTGCATTTCCCAATCATAGCCCCCGCTGGTTTGCCCGTAATGTTGCACGGGATAGGCATATGGCTTTAAAGGCCCGTCTGGCCCTGGAGGAACATCTTGTGTTTGATCATCCGGGTCATAAACAACATTAAGCTCAGAATAAGTAATGGTCAAAACTCCTGAAGAAGTATCTATTAAAGATGCGGCATCAGTAACTCGAATTTTTCCTGTCCCTGCTCCTGAAGGAATTTCAACTACAATTTGGGTATCACCCCAAGATACTATTTGAGTTTCTAAAGCATCTGTGTAACTACCTTTACCACCTTCATCGGCATCAGAAAAACTCACTTTTCCCTTGGTTGAACCAAAGCCTGTTCCGTCGATGGTAAGTCGCGTTTTAGTACCCGCTGTAGCCGTCGTTGGATTAAAGTTTGAAATAATTGGTGCTAAAGCACTTTTTTGATTTAATGATCTATTCAGTTCAGCCGTATTAAAAGATGAAACCTCTACATAATTATTGCCCGTAGCAGACATGATTTCTTTATAAAAATTTGAAGAAATACCTGGTTTTTTGTTAAATGGATTTACAGCAACATCACTATAAACATCGTACTTATAAAACCCTTGAATGGCCCCAAAAGGCTGAAACTGATTAACTAATGTTTTATTTGTAGCGACGTTATTAACATCGCTTTTCTGAAGCATAAAAACACCTACATTGCCTTTATATAACTTTAAACCAGTAGACACTACTAATGCCGTGAGTTCAACCGTTCCTCCTAAAGTTATCACTTCAATAGTTGAAACAGGTACTCCTTTAAAAACCTTATATACCTGAACCGTATTAGAAGTATAAATTAAATTATTATTCCAAAATGATTGTTTCGATATCACTTCCCCTTCAACAACCAATGTTGCATTATCTATCTGCTCCTTTAATGAGATCTCCCGCAGCATTACTTGAGCATATAACCCATTAAAACTGATAAAAAACAGAATGATAGTATTTATTAATCTATTCGTTTTCATTTTCAAAATTTTAACCCAATAT
>DATCZQ010000225.1:0-33796 GCA_036525815.1 Yeosuana sp.
CTTACCATTCCGAACAGAGAAGTTAAGCCCGTTAGCGCCGATGGTACTGCATTTGTGGGAGAGTAGGTCGTTGCCTTTTTTGGAAACCCTTCATATTTATTTATGAAGGGTTTTTTGTTGCTATTAACTTCTATTATATATCCTTAATACATAACAATCATTTGTTATTAATTACTATGGTGTAAGGTCTCTTTATAATTTAGACTAATCTTTCCACTAATGTATATTTTCATTTTATTTGTTTAAATTAGCTTGCATGAATAACATTCTAGTATCTACCTTAAAAAACTTAAACAAGGCCAAACAAATTATTTCTATTTTAAATGATGAATTGTTATGCAATGCAACAATACCTCCTTATAGGTCGAGTATAGGTTCTCATATTAGACATATATTAGATTTTTATGACTGTATTTTAAACAGGACATCTGAAGTTCATATTGATTTGACATTAAGAAGACGCAACGTACTCGTTGAAACCAACTGCACTGAAGCATTAAAATATCATAAGGACATTACAAATAAACTGATTAACATTACTTATAATTTTGAAGATGAAATCTTTGTGATTGATGATCTGGGCAATGGAAAAATTAAAATCAAGTATACTTTAGGTGCTTTGTTCGCACAGGCAAATAGCCATACTATCCATCATTACGCTATTATAAATTATATAATGAACGGATTAGAAGTTGAATTTAAAGATACTAGCTTTGGATATAATCCTACTACACCAAATAAAATCTTAATCGGTTAATTAATTTTTGTTGAAAATACTATTCATTATAGTTTTAATACCTTTAAATACTAAAAAAATAGCAAACGCAGCTATTAAACAGCCTATAATAAGAATGGGAATATAAAGTGGTTTTTCTTTATTGTTGAAAGCAATACTCAGCATTATTGGCGCCATAAATAGGCTTAATAAAGCAAAAAGCATAATTTTTAATCCTTTAAAAAGAAGGGGTCTGTTTGTTTTATGATTCATCATTAAGGTTTTTTATAGAATTACGCACATTGCCATATTTATTCAATAATTTCTGAGCTTCTTCCTGTGTTATATCTAGTTCATTCATTATCATTCTGACGCCTCTGTCAACCAGTTTGTTATTACTTAATTGCATGTCAACCATTTTATTACCTTTAATATGTCCAAGTTTGATCATGGTAGTTGTAGTAATCATATTAAGAGCTAATTTTTGCGCTGTTCCTGCTTTCATGCGCGAACTACCAGTAACAAATTCAGGTCCTACAATAATCTCTACAGGTAATTTTGCAGTTAAAGATAAAGGGCTTTTATGATTACAGGTAATACAGCCTGTTGAAATATGATGTTTATTACAGGCCTCTAAAGCTGCAATAACGTAAGGTGTAGTGCCTGAAGCAGCAATACCTACCACTACATCTTTTGTGGAAACGTTATGTGTTTTTAAGTCTTCCCACCCTAGTGTAATTGAATCTTCAGCAAACTCCACAGCTTTTCGTATAGCACTATCTCCACCTGCTATTATTCCTATAACAAGTTCATGAGGTACTCCAAAAGTTGGTGGACATTCTGAAGCATCCAAAATACCTAATCTGCCACTGGTTCCTGCACCAATGTAAAATAATCTACCTCCTTGATTAAGTTGATGAACGATGACTTTAACTAATTTTTCAATTTGTGGTATTGCTTTTTCTACAGCGACTGGTACCGTTTGATCTTCGGTATTTATATTTATCAATAATTCAATGATATTCATCTTTTCAAGATGATCGTAATTTGAATCCTGTTCTGTAGTTTTAATAAAATTCATAACTCAAAAATACATCTTTTTTTAGTTTGATTCATAAAATGAGATCTTCGTTAAACCTCTTTTTAAACAAATTCCTTTTATTTAAATCAATTTGTAATATATTTTATAATATGGGAACTAATCAATATTACAGAACGGTATAAATCAATTCGTCTACTTCTGAAGCTCTGAAATATCCTAACGGATAATTTTCCGGATTGGTTTGATTGATGCAATTGCCTCTTACCGTAGCTGGTTGTGTTTCAAAAGGGCCACCACCTTCTTGACTGTTTTGTTGCAATAAAATAAACATATAATTATAAAATTCTTTAGAAATGCCATAATTACGGATAGTGACTAGGTCTCCCGAAGCTAATTCTTCCTCTGTATAAAATCCGAAAATTTGATTTCCATTGGTAAATTCATCTTTATAAACTTCTAAACTTGGAATGACCGGAATATCACTTATGAATTCAAAAAAATTGTAATTTTCTTCATCAACTGGATCAGTATAATAAGCCTTCAGTTCCGTTTCGTTTCCTGAAAAACCTCCTTCATTATTTTGATCAACATATTCTATACTAGCAACAGATTTCAGAGTTTCTGAGGCCGTATAGGTTTCTCCATTAAATATAATGGTTAAGTAATAGGTTTCATTTAAGACAGGAAAAAAATTTGAATTTTTATAAATGCCGCTGAGTCCCTCTTCAGTAAAAACAAAAATGTTATTACTGCTATCGGTAATTTCAACTTGTGCTCCATTAGCTGGTGGTACGGACTCCTCAAAATAAGGTGCAGTTAATGTTAATTTTATTTCTTGTTCGTTACCAATGGTTCCTTTGAACCAATTAATGGATGCATCAATAACCAGTCTTGGGCTTTCATTTGGAACATTTACATCTATAACATCTTCACATGCCGTTGTGAAAAAAATAAGGATAGCTATGTAGAGTAATTTTTTCATTTTAAAACTTAAAATTATAGGATACTGATGGAATAATGCCAAAAATAGAAAGCTTTATAGCTTCATTGACACCTGTATTTCTGTTTTCTCTAAACGTAATAGAGGATGCATTTTTTCTATTATATATATTATAGACGCCAAATACCCAATAGCTTTGATAGCCATTTTTCTTATTTGGTTTTGGGGTATAACGGAAGGATACGTCTAAGCGATTATAAGAAGGCAGTCTACTTGAATTTCTGTCGCTAAAATTGGCTATAGTAATGCCGTTATATTCATATTGTCCAACAGGATAGGTTGTTGGTTGTCCTGTTTGATATAAAAAATTAGAATTAAGTTCCCATTTATTATTTAATTTATAATTGGCCGTCACAGATATATCATGAGTTTTATCATAAGGGGTGAAATACCAGTTACCATTGTTGATACCAAGTTCAGAAGCTGTTCTTCCTTTTGTTTGTTGCTGTGACTTTGAAAGGGTATAGGCCACCCAGCCATTCAGCCTTCCTTGATTTTTTCTAAATAAAATTTCTAAACCATAGGCTCTAGCACGGCCATTTAAAATAACTTGTTCAATAGCATCATTGGCAATTAAATCAGCTCCATCAATATAATCAATTCTGTTTTTTATAATTTTATAAAAACTTTCTACTTCTAATGAATAATTATCATTATTTAAATTTTTAAAATAACCAATGGCAAATTGATCTAATAATTGAGGTTTCACAAACTTTCCACTTGGAGCCCAAACATCAAGAGGTGTTGGGGAACTTGTATTTGATAGTAAATGTAAATACTGACTTAACCTGTTATAGCTTCCTTTGAAAGAGGTGTTTTCATTGAGTTGATAAGAAACTGAAAATCGAGGTTCCAGATTATGAAAAGTTTTAATAACATGACCTCTTTTAAACGATTCTGCTCCAATAGGATCTGCTTTTTCATAAATTTGTAACTCATTATTAAAAACAACCGCTTCATCGTTTTGATAGATATTTAGTTCATCTTGACCTAAACGTAAAAATGAACTTAAACGCAATCCGTAAGACAATTCAATTCTATTTGAAAGGCGCTGTTCCACATCTAAATAAAGAGCATTTTCAAAGGCAAATTTATCTATCAGTTTATATGGATTAATACCTGAGGTTTCAGTAGAAGGTTCGATTTTCCCAGGATTGAATTTATAATAAATACTATTTAAGCCATAGAAAAGCTTAAAGTTATTGTTCAAATAATGTTTAAAATCGTACTTGAGGTTAAAATTTTGAATGCCAGAATTCCATTTGAACTCAACAAAATTTAGTTTTAAGCCGTAATAATAATCGGAATAAATTAAGGAGAGATTAGAGAATATTTTATCAGAGAATAAATGATTCCATCTAAAGTTTAAAACGGTATTTCCGTAAGTGTTTTCAAAACTATCAGAAATATTAAATACATCTCTACCAAAATATCCGGACAAGTAAATATTATTCTTATCATTGAGTTTATAGCTCAACTTAGTATTTAAATCATAGAAATATGCAATATTTTGATTATCAAAAAGAGGTAAAAACAAATGCGCATAAGAAGATCTTCCGCCAAAAAGAAAGGATCCTTTTTCCTTTTTAATAGGGCCTTCAGCTAAAAGACGACTAGCTATTAAACCAATCCCACCAGTGGCATGAAACTCATTACTATTACCTTCTTTTTGGTAAATGTCTAGCACAGAAGAAACCCGTCCACCATATCTTGATGGAATACCCCCTTTATATAATTTCAGATCTTTAATAGCATCCGGATTAAAGACCGAGAAAAATCCAAATAAATGTGATGAATTGTAAATAGTCGCCTCATCTAAAAGTATTAGATTTTGATCTGCAGCGCCACCCCGAACATTAAAACCTGAGGAACTTTCACCTGCATTTGAAACTCCAGGCAGTAAAGTAATGGCTTTAATCACATCAGGTTCTCCTAACACAACAGGTAATTGCTTGATTGTTTTGACAGTTAATGAATTAACACTCATCTGCGCGTTAGAAATATTCAATTTCTCAACGTTTTCAATAATCACAACCTCATCTAGACTTTCAATTGCCTCCTTAAGTTGAAAATTTTTAGAAATGTTATCGGTTAGATCAATTCTTTCAATAAGATTATTGTAACCTAAATAGCTAATTACAATTTCATAGTTCCCTTTTGGAAGCGTAATAGAATAAAAACCATATTCATTAGTAGTGGTACCTGTTTTTAATTCCGGAATAATAATATTAACTCCTATAAGTGTTTCATTATTTTGCTGGTCAGAAATGGAGCCACTAAGTGTAAATTTTTCCTGTGCCTGTAAACCATTTATGCTTAGGAGCCATCCTAAACAAATAAAGGTTAATATATATTTCATTAATTAGCAATTTTTTGACAAAACTATAAAAAAAAAGCCCCAATGACGGAGCTTTAACTTTAATTTATTATTCAATTTTTGTCAGAATATTATTAAATGTTTTACTAGGTCTCATGCTTTCGCTTACCAGTTTTTCATTTGGAAAATAATATCCCCCAATATCTACTGGTGCTCCTTGAGCATTATTTAACTCCTTGATAATTTTGGATTCATTATCTTTCAAAAGTTTTGCTACCTTACTAAAACTTTCTTTTAATTCCTTATCTTTTGTTTGTGATGCTAAAGCTTCTGCCCAGTACATCGCTAAGTAAAAATGACTTCCTCTGTTATCTAATTCTCCAACATTTCTGGATGGTGATTTTTTGTTATCTAAGAATTTATCGGTTGCTTGATCCAGGGTATCCGCAAGGATAAGCGCCTTTTTATTATTATTATGTGCACCCAAATATTCTAAAGACACGGCTAATGCTAAAAATTCTCCAAGAGAATCCCAACGCAAATGACCTTCTTCTAAAAATTGCTCAACATGCTTTGGAGCAGAACCACCGGCACCTGTTTCAAACAATCCGCCCCCATTCATCAAAGGCACAATAGACAGCATTTTTGCGCTGGTACCTACTTCAAGTATTGGGAATAAATCGGTTAAATAATCTCGTAAAACATTTCCAGAAACCGAGATAGTGTCTTTACCTTCTTTAAGTCTTTTGCATGTAAAGGTGGTAGCCTCAATAGGAGATAAAATTTGAATATCTAAGCCTGACGTGTCATGTTTAGGTAAATATTTATTTACCTTTTTTATTAATTCTTTATCGTGTGCTCTTTTGCTGTCTAACCAAAATACAGCTGGAGTATTTGTTGCTCGCGCTCTTGAAACCGCCAGTTTTATCCAATCTTGTATAGGTGCATCTTTTACTTGACACATCCTCCATATATCTCCAGCTTCCACAGAGTGTTCCATTAAAGTTTTACCTGAAGCATCAACTACTTTCACAACACCATCCGCCTTAATTTCAAAGGTTTTGTCGTGCGAACCATATTCTTCTGCTTTTTGTGCCATTAACCCAACATTAGGAACAGTTCCCATTGTTGTTGGGTCAAAGGCTCCATTTTCTTTACAAAAATCAATAGTCGCCTGATAAATTCCGGCATAACTGCTATCAGGAATTACGGCCTTAGTATCTTGTAGTTTTCCTTGTGCATTATACATTTTTCCAGAAGTACGAATCATTGCAGGCATAGAAGCATCAACAATAACATCACTAGGAACATCTAAATTAGTAACCCCTTTTTCTGAATTTACCATGGCTAAAGCAGGACCATTTTTTAAAGCTAATTGTATATCGGCTTCAATCTCTTCTCTTTTAACCTCAGGTAATTCCTGGATTTTAGATAATAAATTTGCAAATCCATTATTGGCATCTATATTTAAACTTTTAAAAACTGATGCGTGTTTTTCAAACACAGATGCAAAAAACACTTTTACAGCATAACCGAAAATAATAGGATCAGAGACTTTCATCATGGTGGCTTTCATGTGTAATGAAAACAACACATTTTTCGCTTTTGCATCGGCAATTTGTTCTTTCAAAAATTCTAGTAAGGCCTTTTTACTCATGACAGTGGCGTCAATGATTTCATCCTTTTGTATGGACAAATTATTTTTTAAAATGGTTTTGTTTCCATTGGCATCTAAATGTTCAATACTAATTTTTGTAGCTGACTTGAGCGTTAAGGATTTTTCGTTGTGAGCAAAATCTCCTTTACTCATGGTAGCTACATGAGTTTTTGAATTTTTACTCCAAGCTCCCATGCTATGTGGATTTTTTCTTGCATAATTCTTTATAGCCTTTGGAGCACGTCTATCTGAATTGCCTTCTCTTAAAACTGGGTTTACGGCACTGCCTTTTACTTTGTCGTAAGCTGTTTTTATAGCAGTTTCTTCTTCATTTCTTGGGTTGTCAGGATAATCAGGTAACGGATAACCTTTTGATTGTAATTCTTTTATGGCTTCTTTTAACTGTGGAATAGAAGCACTAATATTTGGCAATTTTATAATGTTTGTGTCCGGTTTTTTTGCAAGTTCACCCAATTCACTTAAGGCATCAGATACTTTTTGATCTTCTTTTAATAGTTCTGGAAAATTTGATAAAATTCTACTGGCTAGAGAGATATCTTTAGTTTCAATAGTAATACCTGAAGATTTGGTAAACGCTTGTACAATAGGTAAAAAGGAATGAGTTGCTAAAGCAGGAGCTTCGTCTGTTTTTGTGTAAATAATTTTTGACATTGTTGTCTCTCTTTTTAATTAATCAGTTCTGAGAAAATGCGCAAAAATATCGTTTGTTTTTTTGCTTTGCGAAGATACAAAATTTGACTTTTTAAATAGGAGAAATTGACAAATGAAGTTCAATTAAAATGGATATTTTTCAAAATTTTATAAAGGCTCAAATTTTGAAGGAATAATTGAAAGGAAAACCGGAAATATTATAAAAAACAAAAGCCATATCACTATAGAATTTAATCTACTCTGACATGGCTTTCTTTGAAATAACTTTACGTGATCTATTTAACATTGCTGCTAAATCAATTTAACTTTCGTCAAACCTTTCAATTCAAGTTTTTTGTTATTTCAATGAAACATTCTGTGATGTAATTTTCAATATGCATTGACGTATTACCAAAATGTCTCAGTTTAATTGTTTTTTTTGATACTATCAATCTTCCTTTCGTTTTCACGTTGGGTTAATTTCTAGTATTGCTCTCATTTAAGCATTCACTTTCGATTCTGCTCTTTTTAAAGCTTTCAACCGCACTAGTTGCCAGCTACTTTCGTGTCTGGGACTTTTTACAGTGTCATGATTCTCTGCTCACACACGCTTACACGTGGCACATCCAAATCTCAAAAAACAATTATTATAAAGAACGTTACTTCATATAGAATTTAATACTAATTCACTTTTGAAATGAAAACAGCTTGCACTGTTATTAAATTCTTTAGCTAAGATAATTTTTAGATTCAAATAAACAAATTTTGTAAGGTGTTAGATATTAACTTTTTATAAACCAGGTTTATTAACAATTGTTCATAAAAAAAGCCTTGAATAGTTTCAAGGCTTTTTATTGATCTGTCAAAGCAGAAGCAACTCTTACTAGTGTCTTCTTTCTTTGATTCTTGCTTTTTTACCTGTAAGATCTCTAAAG
This sequence comes from Yeosuana sp., assembly GCA_036525815.1. Taxonomy (GTDB): domain Bacteria; phylum Bacteroidota; class Bacteroidia; order Flavobacteriales; family Flavobacteriaceae; genus Yeosuana. The sequence goes on from DATCZQ010000225.1 coordinate 8,318, forward strand.
TAGAAAATACGTGCTCTACGTACTTTACCTCTTTTGTTCACTTCAATTTTTTGTAATGCTGGTAAGTTAACTGGGAATATACGTTCTACACCAATTGTTCCAGACATTTTTCTAATTGTAAAAGTTTCAGTAGATCCTGATCCTCTTCTTTGAATTACTACACCTCTAAAAAACTGAGTACGCACTTTTTCGCCTTCTCTAATTTCATAGTAAACAGTAATTGTATCTCCAGCACCAAACTCTGGAAAGTCTTTTTTTGCTACAAACTCGTTTTGTACAAATTTCACTAAAGATTCCATATCTTTAAAATTAAATGGTTGATTCAGAACAACATTCACGATTTTCGCCAGAGGTTAACCCGAAATTGGGTGCAAAGATAATTAATAAATGCTAATTCACAATTATTAATTTAGTTTTTATGGTGTTTCCTTTTGCATAGCAAAAGGTCAGGCTATACACTCTATTTTTTGTTTCACAAAAAGATACCGCTGCCATCCTTAACACTTAATCATCCAACAAATCAGGCCTGCGTTCTTTTGTGCGCAAGTAGGCTTGTTCTTCACGCCATTTTTCAATCTCCGGAAAATTACCACTAAATAAGAGCTCAGGCACTTTCATACCTTTATATTCTCTGGGTTTGGTGTAAATAGGTGGTGCTAATAAATTATCCTGAAAGGAATCCGTAAGAGCAGAAGTTTCATTACCTAACACACCAGGAATCAATCTTATGATAGCATCACAAAGCACGGCTGCTGCCAGTTCACCACCAGATAGCACATAATCACCAATCGAAATTTCTCGGGTTATAAAATGGTCACGTACCCGTTGGTCAACCCCTTTATAATGTCCACAAAGGATGATGATATTTTTTTTAAGTGATAGTTGATTGGCAATACCTTGTTTTAAGGTCTCACCGTCTGGCGTCATATAGATAACCTCGTCATACCTGCGTTCCGCTTTTAAGGCTGAAATACATTTATCAATAGGTTCAATCATCATGACCATTCCAGCGCCGCCGCCAAACTGAGTGTCATCAACAGATTTATAATTATCTGTGGTATAATCACGCAAGTTGTGAAAATGAACTTCTACTAAATTGGCTTCTATGGCACGTTTTAAAATGGACGCTTCAAAGGGGCTTTTTAGTAATTCTGGTAAAACTGTAATAATATCAATGCGCATGGAAAAGTTGTATAGGATGCAAAGATAATGGAATTGTTGCTGAGTTTGAAGAAAGTATTTTTAGAGGTGTCGTTAGAGCATATTTCCAAAGGGGCGGGAACAGCGAAGCTGTGCAGCAACTATGGTCAGCTTCAGCTGAATATGTCTAATGCTCAGATAAAAAACGTTTCAATGTTTGTTTAGCAACTATTAAACGAAGTTAGTTAATATTTCGCACAAAGTCATTCAGGCGTTGTGAACATTGTATTTATAATTTAAAAACAGAATAGGTTCTTGACCACTCTTTAAATTCTTTAGGTTTCAGGTTTATATTTATAAATAATTCTGGACACATAACATGGGGAACGCCCCATAGATTAATGGTATTGGTTTTAAAATCACCTGTTTCACTCATTCCAAGGTTTAGCTTCTTGTTAATTATTTCCCATTTTGCATTAACTAATTCATTACCTGATAAATTACTAAAAAAGAAATCTCTGCTTGGAGCCTTATTAAAATGGATAGCGTCTTTGCCAATAAAGACTTTATTTTCAGGATTAACGGTTTCAATAAATAATTCAGGTTTTATTTCAAAGGGAACATTTAATTGGTAATCAGTTCCAATGGACTGCTGATTAAATATTAAAAAATTATGGACATACTCATTGGTGATGATTTCGTGATCGCCTATATTTTCAAGATAATAATTTATTATAAAACCGCTCTCAATGAGTAGAATTTCTTTTTTTAATTTATAAGCATAGCCCATTAACAAAGGTGAAGTGCACTCCATAACTATTTTGGTTAGGGAATATTCTACCTTAAAAGATAAAGGTTTAACCTCATAGATATTTTTAAAGTAGTAGGGGCTATTTGATTTTTTTAAAAAACCAACACCTATTTTATGAAACCAGTTTTCAACAGGGGTTTTGTCAAAATTTAAAGGTAAATCAATTCCAAATTCATTATAAAAACCTTTACCTGTATTTTGGTCTGTATTCTTGTTGCCTGTTTCAGAGCCAGACAAACAAATGCCATCATATTTTAAACTTACAATCTTACCGCAATGATCAAATCTGGGACCTTGATAATTTTCTGTTGGAAAATCTATCAATAATTCAATCTGGCTGTTCTTTAGTTTAACAGGCACCTATTTTATGAGTTTTTAAAGAGCAAGCAATGTTTATTACTTATTATTTTTAGTAGATTTTTGTTTATTTAATTCGTCTTGTAACTGGCGTCTCACTTTTTGCTCACGTTCTAAAGCTGTTTTTCTGTGCTCTTCAAATTCTTCTTCCATCTCTTCAAGGGCATGTCTGGCATCTTTAGTCACAACATTACTGTTATTAAATTTATAGATAAAGAATAGTAACAAGGCTAATAATGTAGCTATAAGAGTCCATAATAGCGCATTATAGCCTGTTTTACTCATCTGTATTCCAAATAAAGACATGCTGTTTTTTTCAGATTCAGTTTTATCCAAATCGCCTTGAGTATTGGCCAAATTAGCCTTTAATTCAGTTATTTCTTTGGATTGATTAAGTACTATGGCTTGCGTATCTAACAACTCTTTATGTACGGCTTTTAACGAATCAAGGGTATGGGCTTTTAATTGAATTAACCAATTAATTTTAGTGACCTTATATTGTTGTCCACGTTCATCTCTCCATCCACTTGATTTTTGAATAACGTATTCAAACTGATTATTAATAGTCCCGCTATCCAATGAAAGAGTTTCTTCTTCTTGAGTTGTTTGTGCAAAAGAGCTAAGTGTCCCTAAAAAAAGACATATTAAAACAGCTAATGATTTTATATAATTCATGTTAGAATTGGTTATGTTAAACTATTATGTTACGAAGTTAAAAAATAATGTTAAGTAATGTCCTTAAAAAGTAACAAAAAAGCCCCAGTTAATGAGGCTCTAATATATACGAAATAAAAAAAAGTTTAGATGTTTTGTACTAGTAATAAGTGTAACGCCTAACTTTTGAAATATATTTAGCTAATCTTATTACCTGATGGCCGTAACCATATTCATTGTCATACCAAATGTATAGCACCACATTTTTTCCATCAGCCCGTACAATAGTTGCTTTGCTATCATAAATAGAAGGAGCTGAGGAACCCACAATATCAGTGGATACCAGTTCATCACTCATCTCATATTTTATTTGTTCAACTAAATCTCCTTCAAGGGCATATTTTTTTAATACAGCATTGATTTCAACTGAGGAAGTTGGCTTTTCTAGTTCTAAATTCAAAATAGCTAAGGAGCCGTTAGGGACAGGAACTCTAATTGCATTTGAAGTTAGCTTGCCTTCTAAACTAGGTAATGCTTTAGCAACGGCATTACCAGCTCCCGTTTCAGTGATTACCATATTTAATGCGGCGGCACGACCACGGCGATATTTTTTATGATAATTATCAACTAAATTCTGGTCATTGGTATAGGCATGAATCGTTTCTAAATGACCGCTTTTTATGCCATAAGAATCTTCAACAGCTTTTAAAACTGGTGTAATTGCATTTGTAGTGCATGAGGCTGCTGAAAAAATAGAAACTTTATCAGGATTATATTCTAAGTGATTAACACCATGAACAATATTTGGAACGCCTTTACCTGGGGCAGTTAAAAGGACTTTGTCAACACCTTTTGATTTTAAATGTCTGCTTAAAGCTTCTTGATCTCTAAACGCACCGGTATTATCAATAACTAATGCATTTTTTATATGATATTTAGTATAATCAATATCTTCAGGTTGATTAGCTGAAATAATATGAACGGTGGTACCATTAATAATCAGTGCTTTATTTTTTAAATCTACTGAAACGGTACCAGAGAAATCGCCATGTACAGAATCATTGCGCAATAAGGCGGCTCTTTTTTCAAGAGCGATTTCATCAGACTCTCCTCTGACTATTATAGCTCGTAATCTCAATTGAGTGCCTTTACCAGTTCTTGCCATGAGTTCACGAGCCACTAAACGGCCTATTCTCCCAAAACCATATAAAACCACATCTTTTGGCTGTATATCTGAATTTTTATCAGCATCTTTTAGTTTTCTGACAACAAAAGCCGTGGCATTGGAATATTTACCACCTTCCAGCTGGTATTCATAGGTGAGTTTTCCTATATCAAGCTTGGCTGGCGGTACATCAAGGGTTTTAATGGCTTGGGCAATTTCAACTGAATCAAAAATAGAAATGGGTTTTTGAACAAATTTTCCGGCGTATTCATGCAAGTTTAATATTTGGCTTACATTTTTGTCCATTAATTGGTTTCTAAAAAGAACCAGTTCAATGGATTTATCATACCAAAGGTCACTAATAATTTTAATAAATTCTACAGTAGCGCGTCGTCTGTCTGCTTGAAAGACGAGTTCTTTTTCATAAGTTTTGTTAAAACTCATTGTTTAAAAGGTTTAGTTTGTTTTTAAAATTTTGGCAAAAATACTATATTTCAAACGTTTTCGTAGCGTGTTTTAATAAAAAAGTAAACCTCTTTAGAATGCACTAAAGAGGTTTAGAAATTAAAAATTTAATTACAGTTATTATCTAAAATTATAGCGTTCTTTTTCGCCATTTGTATTAATAAGTTCAATTCTTAAAGATTCATAAGACGATCTGTTTTTAAGAATATTTTGCGCATCATCAATCGTATTAATTTTGACATCATTAATAGAAGTAATGATAGAGCCTTCTTCTACACCATTATTTTTCCAGTAATCGGCATATTTAGCATCCAACTGCACTATTTTGATACCGTTGGAAGCTTTTAATTTCTTTAAATCATCAGATTTTGCATTTTTAACTTGCCCTACCAAAGGCAATGTTATGGTGTTATTTTTAAATAAAGTAACAGGAATTGTTTTAAGTTGACCATCTCTCGAAATAATTAAACTTACGACATCATTAGGTCTTTTAGCACTTAAATGACCTGTTAAATCTGAGAATTTTGAAACTTTAATATTATCAATCTCCTTAATAATATCCCCTTTTTTAAGACCTGCTTTTTCGGCTCCAGAATCTTCAACTACACTATCTACATAAACACCTTGAGTGTCGTTAACCCCTATTTTTTCTGCAATACCGCTATTTAAGGCGCCACCAGTTATTCCCAAAATACCATTTTGAACATTGCCGTATTCCATAATATCTTCAATAACTTTTCTGGCAATATTACTAGGTACAGCAAACGAGTAGCCAATATAAGATCCCGTTTGTGAAGAGATGGCGGTATTAATTCCGATAAGGTCACCATTAGTATTTACTAAGGCGCCACCTGAATTACCAGGGTTTACCGCGGCATCCGTTTGTAAAAATGATTGGGAATTACTTCCAGATAAATCTCTTGATTTAGCACTAATAATACCAGCAGTAACCGTTGATGTTAAGTTAAAAGGATTCCCTACCGCAAGAACCCATTCGCCAATTTTAACTTGGTCTGAATCGCCAAAGGTTGCATAAGGTAATGCGTCGTCAGCCTCTATTTTAATAAGAGCAATATCTGTTTTAGGATCAGATCCAATAATTTTTGCTGTATATGTTTTGTTATTGTTTAGAGTTACCGATAACTCTTGAGAATTGTCAATAACATGATTATTAGTAACAATATAGCCATCAGCTGTAATAATTACTCCTGAACCTGTGCCTATTTGGGCACGTTGTGTGCTTCTCCCATAAAATAAATCTTCTATGGTCATTTGATTAGAACTTACCGATAAATTTTTTACATTCACTACCGTATTAAGGCTTTTTTCAGCAGCAAGCGTTAAGTCTGGTGCATTATAAGCACTATTTAAATTGCTTGTATTATTTGTAGTTACAAATGCGGGTTGTATCTCAGAGGTAGTAAGAACCATGCTTTTGTTTTCCTCTAAAAATACTTTATAGGCACCTAAAGTTATGATTCCGCCTAATACTGAAACAACAACTAAAGTTAAAATCTTCTTCATAATTATTAGTTTAAATTTAATTGATTAACGATTAAAATTAAATAATTATTGAATGTTCATTTCAACTTTAACGATGATTTAACAATCCGAAAAACAGTTTATATTTATATATTTGTCATTAATTATGTTACAGACATTTTATAAATATCAAGGAACAGGAAATGATTTTGTGATGATTGATAATCGTCAGAAATTATTTGATAAAAGCAATACCAAACACATTGCGTTTTTATGTGATAGGCGTTTTGGAATTGGAGCAGATGGTCTTATTTTACTTGAAAATCATGATGAGTTAGATTTTAAAATGGTGTATTATAATGCCGATGGAAATGAAAGTAGCATGTGTGGGAATGGTGGGCGTTGTTTGGTGGCATTTGCAAACCAGTTAGGTATAATTTCAGATCATGCAACTTTTGAAGCAATTGATGGTATACATTTGGCTGAAATTAAAAAGGGTATAGTAAAACTTGAAATGCAGGATGTAACTACTATTGAGAAATATGATAATCATATATTTTTAAATACAGGGTCACCACATCATGTGCAATTTGAAGAGAATATTAAAGATTTTGACATTAAAACCAAAGGATCAAAAATCAGATATGGAAGCCCCTATTTTGCAGAAGGTAGTAATGTGAATTTTGTAAAAAAAATAGAGGAGGCTACATTTGCTGTAAGAACTTATGAGCGTGGTGTAGAAGATGAAACTTTGTCCTGTGGCACAGGTGTCACGGCCGTAGCTTTGGCGATGAATTATTTAGGAGAGACCAACCAAAATCTTGTGAAGCTGCAAACGCAAGGTGGTGAGTTACAAGTATCATTTACAAAGGAAGGAGAAACTTATAAAAATGTGTGTCTTATTGGACCAGCTACTTTTGTTTTTAAAGGGGAAATATGATTACATTAAAAGGAAAACATATTTATTTACGTGCTTTAGAACCTGAAGATTTAGAGTTTATTCATACTGTTGAAAATGATGAATCACTATGGGAGCTAAGTAATACTATAACGCCCTATTCTAAATTTTTAATTAAACAGTATCTGGAACATTCACATAAGGATATTTTTGAAGTAAAGCAGTTAAGATTAGTTATATCAAATCATCACGATAAGGCATTAGGAATGATTGATCTATTTGATTTTGATTTTAAAAACAGTAGAGCAGGTGTTGGTATTTTGTTAAAGGAAACCAAAGACCGACAATTGGGTTATGGTAAAGAAGCGCTTCAGCTATTAATAAATTATAGTTTTACTCATTTAGGTTTACACCAGTTATATTGCAATATTTCTGAGGAAAATGAGGCCAGTATCAAATTGTTTAGCAGTCAAGGATTTAATAAAATTGGGCTCAAAGAAGATTGGAACTATACTGATGGAACCTATAAAAATGAATTTATATTCCAACTATTAAATAAATAAATGTACTTCAAAAAAATTCTTCTTTCTATTGCACTCATAGGTTTAGTTGTAGCCGCCTATTTTGCTTATTTTGTATATAGTGCTATGTTTAAACCAAACACAGCATTTAATAATGAGAGTGCCTATATTTATATTCCTACCAATTCATCTTATGATTATGTGCATGAACAACTGGAGCCCTTATTAAAAGATATTGAAAAGTTTGATGCACTTGCTAAACAAAAAAAGTACGTCACCAATGTTAAGGCTGGAAGATATATTATAAAGAAGGGTATGAATAACAATGATATTATCATTTCTATTAGAAGTAATAATTTACCCATTAAACTTTCTTTTAATAATCAAGAAACCTTAAAAAAACTTGCAGGCAGAATTAGTATTCAGATTGAAGCGGATAGCTTGTCTTTATTGAATGCGATGTCAGATGAAACCTTTTTAATTAAAAATAATTTTAATAATGCAACCGCCTTGGGTATGTATATTCCTAACAGTTATGAATTTTTCTGGAATACTTCTGCAGAACAATTTAGGAATAGAATGCTAAAGGAATATAATCGTTTTTGGAATGATACTCGTCTGAATAAAGCTAAAGAAATCGGACTTAATCCATCACAGGTCAGTGCGTTAGCCTCCATTGTTTATGAAGAATCAAAAAAGGCGGATGAGCAACCCATTATAGCGGGTGTCTATTTAAACAGGTTAAAAGTGGGTATGCCGCTGCAAGCGGATCCAACCATAAAATTTGCCGCCTATCAACAGCCAGAAAATAAAGGGAAAGTTATAAGACGTGTTTTAAATGTTCACAAAGAAATAGATTCTCCATATAACACTTATAAATATGCAGGTTTGCCTCCAGGACTCATAACTATGCCAGATATATCAGCTATTGATGCCGTTTTAAATTATGAAAAGCATGGTTATTATTATTTTGCTGCGGATGCTAATAGATTAGGTTATCATAAATTTGCAAAAACACTTACACAGCATAATGTTAATGCAAGAGACTATCAAAGGTATTTGTCTTCACAAGGAATAAGAAATTAGTTTTGTTTGATAAACTTAAATATTTTTTGCCCTTTTTGTTAATATCCTATTTTTCTTTTTCTCAATCAAAACTTAATACGTTTTTAATTCCAAGTGATACCTTAAATAAGCCAAGGCGGAATGCCCTTGCTATTTCTGAAGCTACTTTGGCTAGTATCGCACTTATAGGATTGAATCAATTATGGTATGCCGATTATGAAAAATCTGCATTGCATGCTATAAATGATAATAATGAATGGCTACAAATGGATAAGTTTGGACATGTATTTTCATCCTATCAATTAGGAAGATTTGCTGCTAATGCTCTTAATTGGAGTGGTGTAAGTAAAAAAAATCAATTGATCTATGGTGGTGCCTTCGGCTTTGTTTTTCTCACAACAGTGGAAATTTTTGATGGCTATTCCAAAGAATGGGGTTTTTCATGGGGAGATGTGACGGCCAATGGTTTAGGTACGGGTTTATATATTGGGCAGGAATTATTATGGGATGAACAGCGTATTTCTTTAAAATACTCGTTTCATCAAACAAAATATGCTTCTCAAAATCCTGAGAAGTTAGGAAATGGGTTACAGGAGCAATTTTTAAAGGATTATAATGGACAAACGTATTGGTTAAGTATCAATTTAAAATCTTTTTTTAAAGAATCTAAACTGCCGCCATGGGTCAACATCGCTTTTGGTTATGGGGGAGAAGGGATGCTTACTGGCTTGAAAGATATTGACAATCAGTTGTTAACAAATAGCAATAGGTACAGGCAGTATTACTTAAGTTTTGATGTAAATTTGGAAAAAATCAAGACTAATTCTCATTTTTTGAAGACTGTTTTGAGTGTTTTGAATTCAATTAAAGTCCCATTTCCTACCCTAGAATTTAGCCAAAAAGCGTGTGTATTTCATCTGTTGTACTATTAAAAAACGCACATAATCGATTAGTTTTGACATTATTAAAAATTTGTGTAATTTTGCACGCTCAAATTTTCAAGCAATTTTATAGTTATAATTTGCTGAAGAAATGTAGATTTTATGAAAAAAAGTATTGCAAGTTATTTAACAGTATCACTTACAATATGTGTTTTATTGTATGTTTCGCTTTCATCTGATAAAGCGATTGATTCGAGCAAGTACTCAACAGCAGGTTTACTGTTGAATTATACAGTAAGTCAAAATGTGGAAACTAAACCTAGCGACTTAGCATTATTCACAGCAAATAAATCGTATTCTCCGTATTTAGGAAAATCATTTGTAGGATTTAAAGAAGCTTTGGCTTTTAAAGAGTCTAGGGGAGACTACTTTATAGTGAATAGTTTTGGTTATTTAGGCAAATACCAATTCAGCAAGGAAACTCTGAAATTAATAGGTATTTACGACTCTGAACAGTTCTTGAAGGATCCTGAACTTCAGGAAAAGGCTTTTATAGCGAATGTTGAGCGTAATAAATGGATTTTACGTCGTGATATTAGAAATTTTGCTGGTAAAAAAGTGAATGGGATTTTAATTACAGAGTCAGGTATTTTAGCTGCGGCTCATTTAGCAGGTGCCGGAAGCGTTAAAAATTATCTAAGAAGCTATGGAACTGATAATTTTGCCGATGCTTATGGCACAACTATTGAGTACTATATGAAACGGTTTTCAGGTTATGACACCTCGTATTTAAAGCCAAATAAAAAAGCTAAAGCAATTTCAGTTTAGAGAAAAAACAATTAATTTTTATGAATTATAAATATTGTAGGTCTTTTATGAAGGTCTACAATATTTTTTTTCCATGCATTAGCATTTTGTGTTTTAATAAATTCTGTAGTTAAAGTAATGTCACAAGCCACACAAATAGAGGTGTTTGGCTCAAGCGTATTGCAAAGGTCTTCAAGGAGTTTATTATTTCTATAGGGTGTTTCAATAAAAATTTGTGATTGATTGTGTTCGAATGAGATTCTTTCTAAACGTTTTATTTCTTTTTTTCTTTCATCTTTATCAATTGGTAAATACCCGTTAAAAGCAAAGCTTTGACCATTCATTCCCGAACTCATTAAAGCCATTAGTATAGAAGAAGGTCCTACTAAAGGAACGACCTTAATATTGTTTTGATGAGCCATTTTAACCACCTCTGCTCCTGGGTCTGCGATTCCAGGACAACCTGCTTCTGATAAGAGACCCACATTAATACCCTTTTCACAGGGATCTAAAAATTCTGGAATTAATTTTGCGTCTGTATATTTGTTGAGAATGAATATTTTTAAGGATGATTGTGATTTTCCGGAATTAATTTTCTTTATAAATCTTCTGGCTGTTTTTTCGTTTTCTACTATATAAACATTAGTGTCTTCAATAGTTTTTTTAACAGAAATAGGTAATACTTCTAATGGCTCATTGTCTCCTAGTGTAGTTGGTATGAGGTAAAGTTTTCCTTTAATAGTAGTCATAATAAAAAATTTCTGATAAGTTCTAAACTAAAAATACTAAATATTTTAGTCGGAAAATAACTAAATCAATGAATTGGCAATAATAGTACAGGCTTCATCAAGCATTTTATAAACATTTTCAAAGCCATGATCGCCTCCATAATAAGGGTCTGGAACATCATAGTTTTGATTAGGATAAATTTCGTTTAAAATAAATTTGACCTTGCTTATGTCTTGTTCATTTCTGGCAATTGAGATGATATTTCTGAAATTGGATTCGTCCATTACATAAATTAAATCAAAGGTGTCAAAGTCGTTGACGCTAAATTGACGCCCTTTTAAATTTGAAATATCAATACCATATTTTTTGCCCACTGCAATGGATCTTGGGTCTGGTGGATTTCCAACATGGTAATTGGCGGTACCAGCCGAATCTATAAAAAAGTTGCTTTCTGGAAGTTTTGATTTTAAAATACCTTCAGCTAATGGTGAACGGCAAATATTCCCAAGGCAAACCATTAAAACTTTAGTCATTACAATGAAATGTTAAACGGATAGTTTTTTACTAATATCTTCAACGTATTTTCTGAATTGTTTATCAGTTGAAGATAAATTATCTACTGTTTTACATGCATGAAGAACGGTTGCATGATCTCTTTTTCCTATTTGAGACCCAATACTTGCTAATGAGGCCTTAGTGAATTTCTTAGCAAAAAACATAGCTAATTGTCTGGCTTGAACAATGTGACGCTTTCTGGTTTTAGACTGTAATGTGTCAACATCCATTTGAAAATAATCTGAAACTATTTTTTGAATATAGTCAATAGAAACTTCACGCTTCGTGTTTTTTACAAACTTTTCTACAATTTGTCTCGCTAAATCAAGCGTAATCTCTTTTTTATTGAATGACGATTGCGCAATTAAAGAAATAATAGCACCTTCTAATTCTCTGACATTTGATTTAATATTCTTGGCAACAAATTCAATAATATCATCTGGCATATCAACACCGTCACGATATAATTTATTTTTTAAAATTGAGACGCGAGTTTCAAAATCTGGATTTTGTAATTCCGCTGAAAGTCCCCATTTAAAACGTGACAATAGGCGTTGTTCAATATCCTGCATATCAACGGGTGCCTTATCACTTGTTAAAATAACCTGCTTACCATTTTGATGTAAATGGTTAAATATGTGAAAGAATACGTCTTGAGTACCTGATTTTCCAGAAAGGAACTGTACATCATCAATAATTAAAACATCAATAATCTGATAAAAATGAATAAAATCATTCCTGTTATTTTTCTTTACCGAATCAATATATTGTTGTGTGAATTTTTCTGCTGAAATATATAAGACCGTTTTTTCTGGATATCTATCTTTTATATCAACACCAATAGCATGGGCCAAATGTGTTTTACCCAACCCTACACCCCCGAAAATAAGCAAAGGGTTAAATGATGTGCCTCCTGGTTTGGTAGCAACAGCCAACCCTGCACTACGTGCTAATCTGTTCGAATCGCCCTCTAAGAAGTTTTCAAAACTATAATTTGGATTTAGCTGAGATTCTATTTTTACATTACGTATACCAGGTATAACAAAAGGATTACGTAATTCTGGATTTTTATTGTTAAGAGGGATGTCTACTTCTTGCGCTCTTACAGCTGATCTATTTGAACTTGGTATTTTTTCAGTAAATGGCTGTTTGTTGCCATAGGTGTTTTCCATTTTTATAATGTAAACAAGTTTGGCCTTTTCACCGAGCTCTTTTGTTAAGGAGACTTTAAGTATTTTAACATAATGTTCTTCAAGCCATTCATAAAAGAATTTACTAGGTACTTGAATGCTCAAAGCATTATCTGCTAGCTTAACTGCCGTAATTGGTTCGAACCAAGTTTTGTATGCTTGCGGTTGAATATTATCTTTTATGAATTCAAGACAGTTATTCCATACCGATTGCGCAGTTTTACTCATTAATTTTGCTTTATGGTTTGTTAGTTAGATTATAAATCAGAGAAGCTTATTCTCAATCCCTTTTTAGTTTGACAAATATGTGAACAAATTTCTTAAAAAAAAAATCATTTACTATTGAATATTAAGAAATTTTTCCTCATGTTTAATGTTTAGCCGAAAGTACAAAAAATAAATTTAACGATTCCTGTTTTATGACATGAAAAACCAATTAAAATACGATGAAATACAAATAAGAGTCCGTTATGGAGAAACGGATCAAATGGGTGTCGTTTATCATGGAAATTACGCACTATATCTAGAAATGGGACGAATTGAATGGTTGCGAAAATTAGGGATATCTTATAAAAAAATGGAAGAAAATGGTATTATGTTGCCAGTGGTTTCAATGTCTCTAAACTTTAAAAAATCAGCATGTTATGATGACCTAATTAATGTGAAAACGCAACTCAAAAACAGGCCTACAGCGAAGATAGAATTTGACTATGAAATCACTGGTGAGGATGGTCAGATTATTGCCTTAGCAAATGTAGTTTTGGCTTTTATAGATATGAAAACGAATAGGCCTGTTAGAGCACCTCAGTATATATTAGACCTATTTAATGATTAATTTAAATCTGTTGAATGGTCACTTCATATAAATTTTCAAATATTTCTAAAACAGTATTAGCTTCTTTTTTTCTAACAGATAGTGTGATTTGGCAGTTTAATTCTAATCTCTGATTCAATATGTCTAAGTTTTTTTCCTTGATTACTCGCATGACTTTATTCATGTTTTTATAATCAAAGCTTATGAGAAAATGAATATTTATTGTTTTTTCAATGATTTCTGAACATTCTAAAGCTAGTTGCGCCGTGGTTTTATAAGCAGAAATTAGACCTCCGACTCCTAATTTTGTACCTCCAAAATATCTGACTACCACTATTAAAACATTAGTAACTTCTGAAGATTGAATTTGTCCATAAATTGGCATACCAGCGGAATTATTTGGCTCACCGTCATCATTTGCTCTGAAGACTATATTTTCTGTTCCTATTTGATAGGCATAACACCAATGTCTTGCCGTATGATGTTGTTTTTTTAATGCTGCTATATGAGTTTTTACTTCATCTTCATTTAAAACAGGGAAAACATATCCATAAAACTTACTGCTCTTATCTTTAAATAGGACCTCTTCAGATGCTTGTTCAATGGTTTTGTATGTATCTATTTGAGTCAAAAGTTAAAATAATTCCTTTTTTGTTTTAAAAAGAGTGGTAATATCTTCGGTAGTGGGATTTAAATTCCAAACATGATAACCTAATTTGGCAGCTGTTTTAATGTTATCCGCGTTATCATCTATGAATAACGTGTTTTCAGCTTTAATTTTGTTTTCTTTCAAAACAAATTCAAAAATATCAGCATTAGGCTTTCTTAAATTAATTTCATGAGATAGGTAAAACGTATCAAAACAGTTTTTAAAATTATCATAGATAGAAATGTGTTTTTTAACCCAATCAATATGAAGTTCATTGGTGTTACTTAACAGAATGAGTTTATAGTTCGATGTTTTTTTTAAGTTGATTAAAAATTCTAAACGGTTTATAGGGAAATCCTTCAACATAAAATTCCATGCGTCAATAATTTCTTCTGAACTTAAATGCGTAAAATTTTCTGTATAAAACGCAATAAATTCTTCTGTTGAAATTAAACCTTGTTCATATAATGAATTGACAGCAGTTACTTCTTCTGGTATCTTTTTAAGTTTTAATATCTTAAGGCTATTATTTATGGCGCCTTCCAAATCGAGATTTAAGAAAATATTTCCAAAATCGAAAACTATATTTTTAATCATTTAAATATTTTTTTAAAACATCCCTATTAATGAATCTCTCTGAAAGTAACTTACCCGAAATTACGGGCGCTTTAACACCTTCTTTGAACAAAGCATCTCCAATAAAAACCCGTGCTTCATCCCAGAAGTTAGCATCAATAAAGGTTTGCAGGGTTTTGCTTCCTCCTTCAATGATAACCGATGTAATTTCGTTTTCAAATAATAAATTGAGGATTTGTTCAGCTGTATTCCCTTGTGATTTATTAATCAGTTTGCTATTGATAAGTATGGTTTGGACTTCATTATTCAAGACATTGTACTTTGCGCTTAACTCATTTTTTATGTCGATGACGATTCTAATTGGGTTTTCTCCGGTCCAGTCTCTAACTGTTAAACTTGGATTATCATCTAAAACGGTCTTAGTTCCAACTAAAACAGCATGCTCTTCAGCGCGCCATTTATGAACTAATTGTCTGGAATATTCGTTAGTAATCCACACAGGTTTTAATGTGTCTTTGTTAGCAGGAGCAACAAAACCATCTTTAGTTTCAGCCCATTTCAAAATAACATAAGGACGTTTTTTGTTGTGAAACGTAAAAAAGCGTTTATGATGTTCTTTGCAGGCGTTCTCTAAAACACCTACAATGACCTCGCAACCAGCATTCTTAAGTCTTTCAATACCTTTGCCTGCTACTTTTTTATTATCATCAACACATCCTATAATTACTCTAGGGATGTTGTGTGTAATAATTAAATCACTGCATGGTGGCGTTTTTCCGTAATGACTACAAGGTTCAAGCGTAACGTATAGTGTAGCCTGATTTAAAAGTGATTTGTCCTGAACAGAATCTATAGCATTTACTTCTGCATGATTACCGCCATATTTACTTGTAAATCCTTCGCCAATAATACTGTCTTTATGAACAATGACGCTGCCAACCATGGGATTAGGACGTGTTGTTCCTAAGCCATTTTTAGCAATTTCTATACATCGTTTTATGTATTTTTCATGTATATTCACAGCGCAAAAATAAGATTAAAAAATGGGGATAAACAATTTCATAATAAGAGAAATTCAGCCTAATGATAATGCGCAAATTGAAAGTGTTATAAGGGCATGTTTTCATGAGTTTAAAATACCATTGGTTGGAACTGCATATGAAGATGAAGAAACGCCAAATATGTTTGAATCTTATCAAAATGAAAAGGAAGCCTATTTTGTAATTGAAGTTGATGGTGAAGTGTTAGGTGGTGGGGGCGTTAAAGCTCTCAAGGACTATGATTCAAATGATTTATGCGAAATTCAAAAAATGTATTTTTCGCCAAAAGTTAGAGGAAGGGGTTTTGGTAAACTTTTGTTTATTAAATGCATGCAAAAGGCAAAAGAACTAGGTTATAAAAAATGTTATTTAGAGTCAGCTCCTCAGCTAAAGGCAGCTATTCATATTTATGAATCTTTTGGATTTAGGCATTTAACTGGAGCATTAGGAAATACAGGTCATTTTTCATGTGGCGTTTGGATGATTAAAGATTTATGAAATTAAAAGCGTTAAAAGAATTATTCCAAAAGGAACTAGCAGGGTTATATGATGTTGAAGAGATTGATAATTTCTTTTATATCCTTATTGAACATTATTTAGGATTAAAACGTATTGCGCTAGCCTTAAAACCAGAGCTTTCTTATTCTAAAGAGAATATGCAGTTCATTTTCAAAGCCTTCGAAGATTTAAAAAAACAAATTCCAATTCAATATATACTTGGTGAAACAGAATTTTTTGGATTACCTTTTAAAGTGAATTCAAATGTGTTAATACCAAGACCTGAAACCGAAGAATTGGTAGATTGGATCATTGATACACATAAGGCAATTTCAAATAATGGCAGACTCCATATTTTAGATATTGGTACTGGGAGTGGATGCATTGCAGTTTCGTTGGCTAAAAACTTAAATCATGCTCATGTATATGCTTTAGATGTCAGTCATGAAGCACTTGAAGTTGCAAAAAGAAATGCCGCTTTGAATCATGTTTCTATTGAGTTTATTCATGCTAATATTTTGCATCCAGAAACTTGGGATAGTGGATTTAAAGACTTGAAATTTGATATTATAGTATCTAATCCTCCCTATGTGCGTGCATTGGAAAAAGCACAAATGAAGTCTAATGTGGTAAATAATGAACCTCATGTCGCATTATTTGTAGAAAATGACGCCCCCTTATTATTTTATAAAGCCATCACAAAATATGCTGTTGATAATTTAGCTGATGATGGCTATTTGTTTTTTGAAATCAATGAGTACCTTGGAAACCAGATGATACAATTATTAAAATCATTTAATTTTAATGCAATTGAATTAAAACAGGATATTTTTAAAAAGGATAGAATGATTAAAGGAATAATTAATAAATGACTATAGAAGAACAAATAAAGAAACTGAGAAAGGAATTAAGTGAGCATAATTACAATTATTATGTACTCGATAACCCTACAATTTCAGATTATGAGTTTGATATAAAGCTTAAAGAACTTCAAAGTTTAGAAGCTAAGTATCCGGAATTTTATGATGCTAATTCGCCAACACAAAGAGTTGGTGGTGAAATAACCAAGAATTTTGAAACTGTTCCTCATGAATTTCGAATGTATTCTTTAGATAACTCTTATTCAAAAGAAGATTTAAATGATTGGGAAGCCAGAATTAAAAAACTAATTGATGGCAATATTGAATATACCTGTGAACTTAAATATGATGGTGCCTCCATCAGTTTAACTTATGAAAAAGGACTTTTAGTGAGAGCCTTAACCAGAGGAGATGGGTTTCAAGGAGACAATGTAACAGCCAATGTAAAAACTATAAAATCTGTCCCTTTAAAACTAAAAGGTGACTTTCCTCAAAAATTTGATATTCGAGGTGAAATTGTTTTGCCTTTTGCAGGTTTTAATAAAATGAATGAAGAACGTATTGAAATTGGTGAAGAGCCCTTTAGAAATCCAAGAAACACGGCTTCGGGAAGTTTAAAACTACAGGATAGTTCCGAAGTGGCAAAAAGGCCTTTGGATTGTTTGCTATATCATATAATAGGAGCTAACCTTAATCTGAAAACGCAATTTGAAGGTTTGGAAAAGGCCAGACAATGGGGGTTTAAGGTCCCTAATGCAGCAAAATTATTAAGTTCCTTAGATGAGGTTTTTGAATTTATTAATTATTGGGATGTTCATCGTCACGATTTGCCTTATGAGACTGATGGCGTCGTTATTAAAGTAAATAGTTTGGCACAACAGGAAGAATTAGGTTATACCGCGAAATCTCCACGTTGGGCTATGGCCTATAAATTTAAAGCGGAGCAAGTTTCAACCAAATTGAATAGTATTTCCTATCAAGTAGGAAGAACTGGCGCTATAACGCCGGTTGCCAATTTAGAACCTGTTGAATTAGCAGGGACTATTGTGAAGCGCGCCTCTTTGCATAATGCTGACCAAATAGAAAAACTTGATGTAAGAGTAGGAGATGAGGTATTTGTTGAGAAAGGTGGAGAAATTATCCCTAAAATTATAGCGGTTGATTTAAGTAAAAGGCAGTCGGATTCAAAACGCACAGTTTATATTACACATTGTCCAGAGTGTCATACTGAATTGGTAAGGCAGGAAGGTGAAGCACAGCATTATTGCCCTAATTACAATGGATGTAAACCACAAATCATAGGGCGTATTCAACATTTTATTTCCAGAAAGGCCATGGATATTGAAGGTCTTGGTGGTGAAACGGTAGCTTTATTGGTGAATGCAGGTCTTATTAATAATTATTCAGATTTGTATGAATTAACCAAGGAGCAAGTAATTCCATTAGAGCGGATGGCTGAAAAAAGTGCAGATAATTTGGTAGAAGGCATTAATAAATCACGAAGTATACCTTTTGAACGTGTTTTATATGCTCTGGGGATACGTTATGTTGGTGAAACAGTAGCTAAAAAACTGGCCAAGCATTATAAGAGTATTGAAGCATTGTCAAAGGCTACTGAAGATGATTTAGTTAATGTAGATGAAATTGGAGTAAAAATTGCGGAAAGTGTTCAAGAGTTCTTTAAGTCAGATGCTAATATTACAATAATTGATAGATTAAAACAATATGGCTTACAATTGGAAATATCAGCAGAGCAGTTAGAAGGTCAAAGTGATAAGTTGAAAGGAGAAATAATTGTTATTTCCGGAGTCTTTGAGACACTATCAAGAGATGAACTAAAAAAACTCATTGAAGATAATGGCGGTAAGGTGAGTAGCTCAATATCTTCAAAAACAAGTTTTATTGTTGCCGGAGATAATATGGGCCCCAGTAAGAAGCTAAAGGCCGAAAAATTGCATATTCCTTTAATTACTGAGCATGAATTCTTACAAAAATTGAATTAAAATACAATTAAAACGATAAAATGCATTATTTTAACGATTAATTGTAAATAAATTTTTATATTTACACTTTAATCATAAAATGATAGTCATGAATAAATTAAAAGTCATGGTTAGTTTAGTATTATTAGTTTATTTAGCATTTGTTGTTTTTCAATTTAGTAGCAATGAATATTGGGCTAATGTTTTTGATGCTATTCTCCTGCCCTTAATAAGCGTAGCCTATTTTCAAGGCAACAAAAGACCAAATTTGTATTTTTCTGTGTTTTTGATTTGTTATTCTGTTTCAGACCTAATGGTTTTTATTCTTGATTTTATTCCATATTCCTACTTTTATTATGTAGGCAATGGTTTATATATAATGGCTTACTTGGCACTATTTATAAAAATTGTAAAATCACTTTCATTTCAGCATATCTTTAAAAATTTTAAACTGCATCTCTTTGTTTTAACAGCATTAAATATTTATATAGCTTATGTTTTGCAGAATATTGTAAATCCTTATGTTGGAATGACTAATGAGTATTTTGTTGAAATTGCTTATAATGTAAGTATGCTTCTCGTGCTAACTGCTTCATTATTAAATTATTTTTACAGAGATGATAAAAAATCCTTATTAATCTTTTTGGGATCCATGGCGATTGTTTTTTCAGAAGTTATAGGTGTTGCTTATATGTATGTAGCCCAACAAAATCTTTTAAATTTCTTAGTGACTACCCTAACTTTATTGGCTTTTTATTTTTATTTTACACAATCAAAATTAAGTAATGAAGAAGTCAACCAGTTGGTTTCTTAATATTATTTTTTATTAAGTAATATTTTTTTTACTATAGTTATATAACCTAAATTAAGTTATTAAATTATGAAAAGCCTATTTAAATTTAGTGTTAATAAGATGTTTTTAGGCGCTTTGTTTTTTTTAATTATTTTGAACATTGTCGGAACTTTTAGTGAAAATGCCTTGTTATTAAATTCTACAAAACCTTTATTTGTCCCTGTTTTTTTAATATTCTTTTTGATAAAGGATAAAACAATGAGTGTTCCTTTCATATTATTCTTTTTGTATTCTTTTTTAGGAGATTCAGCCTCCATGTTTTTTGCGAACGACCCTTTTATTAAAGCTTCTTCTGTGATGTACTTTTTAAGTTATTTGTGTTTGCTTAGCTTTATGATACGAAAATTTAAATTAGTAGAGTTTAATAAAGTTATTACCCTTTATTTGGTAGTAGTTGTTATGATAAATATGTATTTTTTATATACATTTTACGAAATATTAAAATCAATTATTCCAGATAGCTTGGAGGTGTTTTTGTTTGGAATGAAGAGTATTTCTTTGATAGTATTAGTTGTTATTGCTTTTGGAGTTTATTTAAATTCAGAAACAAAATTGTCTATATTATTTTTGATTATGGCGATAAGCTTTGTGTTTAGTGATATTCTCAATTATGTAAGTCAATATTATGTATACCATGGGAGTTTTATAATGCTAGACAGAATATTGCACGTGATTGGTTTATACTTCTTATTTAATTATATTATTGAATACAATAAAGTTCCTAAGATTCAGGTGGATAAAGAAGAAAAATTTGTCACAAAAAATATCTTAGTCTAAACTATGATAGAAACGCCATTCGCCGTTTGGTTTTTATCAGAATCAAAATAAAAATCAATTTTACCTAAGTTTATTCCATAACATCCAACTTGATTTATAAGAATGCTTTTTCCTTCAAGGTTTTTTACAATGGTAGGCTTTCGTAAAAAAGTATGGGTATGGCCACCAATAATAAGATCAATATCCTTTGTTGCTGCCGCAAGTTTTAAATCGCTGATTTTATCTGTTTCATTTTTATAATGATACCCCAGATGGGACAGACAAATTATTAAGTCACATTGCTCTTCATGCTTTAATATTCGTGTCATATCTTGAGTAATTTCAATAGGGTCAAGATATTTGGTTTCCTTATATAAGAAAGGGTCAACTAATCCTTTTAATTCAATTCCAATGCCAAAAACACCAATTTTAATAGTGTCTTTTTCAAAAACCCTATATGGTTTAACATGTGTATTCATTTCAGTATTTGAAAAATCATAATTGGCTGATAAAAAATCAAATTTGGCATGTGGCAGTTGTGCGTAGAGACCATTAATACCATTATCAAAGTCATGGTTGCCAAGGGTAGCAGCATCATATTTTAGCATGCTCATAAGTTTAAATTCAAGTTCACCGCCATAATAGTTAAAATATGGGGTCCCTTGAAAAATATCGCCAGCATCAAGCAATAAAGTGTTTGGATTTTCCTTTCTAATAGATTCAATTAAAGTAGCTCTTCTTGCAACACCGCCTTTATTGGCACTTCTGCCATCTTCAGGGCCAAAAGTATCAATATGGCTATGTACATCATTAGTATGAAGAATTGTAATTTTTTTTGATTCTGTAATAGATGCGAACGATGATAAACCTATGCCTCCAAGAGATATTAAGGCAGTTCCAACGGAGGCTTTGTGTACAAAATCTCTACGCTTCATTTTTAATCATTTTATTTAATTTGAACAAATCTGTCATCAATCACAGGGTTAAGAGTATCAACTTTTTTGAAATAATCAATAAGCACATTTCTAATTTTATAATCTAAATTAAAAAACCCCTCATTAGGTTTAAAAAAGGTCATATTATTTCCACCATTATACAAATAATCATTAGTCGCAACATAATAGGTTATATTAGTATCAAGCTTATTACCTTTAATAGTAGCGCTTACAGCATTAAAATTTTTATCAACAGATATTTTAAGTTGGGAAATAGGATGTGCTGTCTTATTTTCAACCAAAAAGTTAATTAAACTATCTATTTGACTGCCTTTAAGTGCAACAACAACTAAGCTGTTTTCAAAAGGCATTAGCTCGAAAGCAGTTCTAGTGGTGATATTACCTTTTGAAATTATAGAGCGAATGCCACCGTGATTTAAAATAACCATATCAATATCATTTCCAGTTCTTGATTTAAAAACAGGATTTGCCTGCTCATAAACGGCATCAGCCATAAAATTTCCTATTGCAGTATTCAAATCACCTTCAGTTTTTGAATAAGTGTTAACAGCATAAGCTAACACACTATCTAAGTCTTTCGTGATATGCGTTCTATAAGGTTTAATAAAAGCATCAATTTCTGAGTTCGTTTGAAGACTATCATTAATTGTAATTTGACGCCCCTCAATTCTGTAAAGATGTTTGTTTTGTTCTTTACAACTAGTAGCGGATAAGACTAATAGTAAAAAGATGAATTGATTATAGTTCATAATTTAAACTAATAAATTTTACAAATATTTTGTAAGTACTTTTGTTACCTTTGCCTAAAGCGTAAAGATAAATGATTTTAAAGGTTTTTAAAGAAAAATCTAATATAAGGCACTTGGATAAAATTTTATCAGGTCGTGACGTTAATGTTAGCGATAGTAAGATAAAAAGTTTAGGCATTATAATGCATATCAATGAAATTGATGATTTTGAAGTATTTAGAAAATTAGCTGAAAGTTTAAATATTCAACCATTTAATTTAAAGATAATCGCCTATTCAAGTGAAAATAAAGAAAAACCAAATTCTTGGGATATTTGTTTTAATGAAAAGGATTTTGGTTGGAATGGAACAATTCATAACGTCGAATTACAATCATTTTTGGATACTGATTTTGACGTTTTAATTAGTTATTATGCGGAAGATATATTAGAGTTGAAATTAATAACAGCAAAATCAAAAGCACAATTTAAAATTGGGATTTTTCAACCAGATAGTCGTTTAAACGATTTAATTATTCAAACTCAATTAAATGAATTCGATGTGTTTAAAAATGAACTTTTTAAATATTTAACAATATTAAATAAAACTAAAAATGAGTAGTAAATTTTTTGGAACCGGCGTAGCCTTAGTGACCCCTTTTAAATCAGATTTAAGTATTGATCATGAAGCACTGTCCCGTATTGTGAATTTCAATGTGAATAATGGTACGGATTATCTAGTAGTTTGTGGTACAACCGGAGAAAGCGTTACGATTACTAAACAAGAGAAAAGGGAAATAATTGCTACTATCTCAAAGGCTAACAAAGGCAGAATACCTATGGTTTTGGGTATTGGTGGAAATAATACTGCTCAAGTTATAGAAGAAATAAAAGATACAGATCTAAGCATTTTTGATGCTATTTTGTCCGTGTCACCATATTATAGCAAGCCAACTCAGGAAGGGCTTTATCAGCACTTTAAGGCAATTTCAGAAGCCTCACCTATTGATGTTATTTTATATAATGTGCCTGGGAGAACTTCAAAAAATATGGAGCCAGAAACAACTTTAAGATTAGCGAATGATTTTAAAAATATCATTGCGGTAAAAGAAGCCGGTAATAATGTGGCCCAATATTTAAAACTACTCAAAGACAAACCAGATGATTTTTTGGTGATTTCAGGAGATGATGATTTGGCATTAGGGGTTGTTTTAGCTGGTGGTGCCGGCGTTATTTCTGTTATTGGTCAAGCATTTCCAAAACAATTTTCTGAAATGATTCGTTTGGGTTTAAACGGAGATGCTAAAAAGGCATATGCGATTCATTATAAGATGATGGATGTTATTGGATATATTTTTGAAGAAAATAATCCTGCTGGAATTAAAGCAGTATTTGAAGTTCTGGATTTGTGTAGAGATTCCGTTAGATTGCCGCTAGTACCAGCTTCAAACCACTTAAAAGATAAGATTAGAAAATTTGTAGAAAACTTTTAAGTTGGGAAAAAGAATAAAAGACCCTGGGTTAGGAAAGGCCTCGTCACAATATGCCAAACGTATGATGAATGCAGACGGGTCTTTTAATTTAGTGCACTTAAATAAACCACGAAGATTATCTGATGCTTATCATTATTTAGTCAACATCAGTTGGTTTCATTTTTTTATGTTGACCTTTTTAGTTGGATTTTTAATTAACGCCCTTTTCGCCCTTGTTTACTTAAGTATAGGCATAGAAGAAATTGTTCCTTCTACGGGTTATGTATTAAACGATTTTTTGAATGCCTTTTTCTTTTCAATGCAAACTTTTACCACGGTAGGATATGGTTTGATGTCACCACTTGGTATTGCCAGTAGTATTGTGTCATCTTTTGAAGCTTTTTTAGGATTAATGTTGTTCGCCTTTGTAACTGGTTTAATATATGGTCGGTTTTCAAAACCAAAGGCTGCTATAAGGTTTAGTAAGCATTTAATTTTAAGAGATTTTAAACATACCAGAGCGCTAATGTTTAGGCTTGTTAATAGTAGGAAAACGGTCATGATTTACCCTAAAATCGCAGTAACTTTATCGCTCTCAACACAAAATAATTTAGGTGAGTATGAGAATAGTTTTTATTCACTTAATTTGGAAAGAGATACTATTAATTATTTGCCAACAACATGGACTATTGTTCATGAATTAGATAAGGAAAGTCCCTTTTTTGAATTTTCTAATGAGGAATTAATCAAGCAACATGGTGAGTTATTAGTGATGATAAGTTACTATGATGAGTCCTTTAATCAGGAAGTGCATCAAATGCATAGCTATGTTTTAAATGAATTAAAATTAGATTACAAATTTGTAAAAGCCTACTATTACAATGATTATGGCCAAATGATTCTTGATTATAAACTTTTTGATACCATAGAATCAGTTAAAAGTTAAATATAACTTAAACCCTGTGGTTAAGATAAATCAGGGTTTATTTTAGCTTTAAAATTATATTTTTAAATTCCATTATAAAACCTTAATTTTGCATCCTGTTTTTTAATTTATGAATAAGATTCTTTACATATTTTTATTGCTAGTAACTTTAAGCTCCTGTAGCGAGTATCAAAAGGCCTTAAAATCTGAAGATACAGCTACCAAGTTCAAATTAGGTGAAGAATTGTATGACACAGGTAAGTACGACAAAGCGAATAAACTTTTTGCACAAATTGTACCGAGTTATAGAGGGAAGCCACAAGCAGAAAAGCTAATGTATTTGTATTCTCAATCATTTTATAAAATGAAAGACTATTATATTGCTGGTTATCAGTTTGAGTGTTTTGCGTCTAGCTATCCTAAAAGTGAAAAGGCAGAAGAGGCTTCTTTTTTAAGTGCCAAAAGCAATTATATGTTATCACCGGCGTATACTAAAGATCAAAAGGAAACAAAACAGGCGATTGAAAAACTTCAGGAATTTATAAATTTATTTCCGGATTCAGAATACGTTGTAGAGGCTAATAAGTTAGTTAAAGAACTAGATTATAAATTAGAACTGAAATCTTTTAGTATTGCTAAGCAATATGATCAT
>DATCZQ010000226.1:0-2306 GCA_036525815.1 Yeosuana sp.
AAGAGCCACAAAAAATGCAGTTAATTTATACAATGAAATAAGATTACATTTATCTTTAGATTTTAAAACACCGAATATGGTATATAAATTAACAGCGTAAAATCAATTTTAACCTGTAGCCATATTTCAGGACTAGACATTGTAAATTGAATTACTATTCCAGAATATTATGAAAAAATATTTACTAGTACTTTTTGTTATCCAAATGGCCTTATTGGCTCGGGGACAAAGTAAGGAAGGTAAATTTGTTTACGATCAATTATATTCAGCTGCCTTAGAAAATATTGGTGGCGAGGCAGCAACAAGGAGAGTTAGCGTTTATATTCCTCCAGGTTATGATTCAACAACTGATAAATACCCCGTCATTTATTATCTGCATGGAATCACGCAATCAGATAGTTCTCTTATCGCTGAAAACAAAATTGATAAAATGCTGACGAAAGCAATAGTCGAAGGAAAGATCAGGCCCTTAATATTTGTGATGTGTGACCAATACACCTTGTACAGGGGAAGCTTTTATACCAATTCTTCTTTGACTGGAAATTGGTCCAATTTTACTGCGAAAGATTTGGTAAACTATGTAGATCAAAAGTATAGAACCCTTCAAAATAGAGAAAGTCGTGGAATAGCAGGTCACTCAATGGGTGGACATGGGGCTATTAAACTTGGAATGCTCTTTCCAGATGTCTTTGCTAGTGTTTATGCCTTATCGCCATATGTTCTAGCCTTGGAAAAAGATTATGGAGCAGAAGGAGTGGCTTATAAGCAAGCCCAAATGATTAAATCACGTGACACATTAATTACCGGCTTTAACTATTTAAATGCCAATGCAGTGGTAGCTGTTGGTCGTGCCTTTTCACCCAACCCCAATAAGCCTCCATTTTATGCTGATTTACCCTACACTTATGAGGGAGATAATCTGATTGTCAATTCCAAAGTTCTGGACTTATGGAATAAAAATTTACCCAATGAGATGATTAAGGATTATGTAAGTAATTTAAAAAGTCTAAAAGCAATAAAACTGGATTGGGGAAGGGATGATTTTTTTATACATATTCCATCGACAAGTAGAACATTTAGTGAAAAATTGGACAAGTATAAGATCAATCATTTTGCAGAAGAATATAACGGGTCTCATTTGGATAAAATTTATACTGAGGATGGAAGATTCATGAACGACATGCTTCCATTCTTTAACACCTATTTAAATTTTAAATGAGCCAAAACGTGCTACAACACCGTATAAAAATAATGCTTAGTTTAGTGCTTAATCAAAGGTTAGTGCCGTTTTGTGTACGAGGATTTTCCGAAGGAAAATCAGAAGCTAGCAAAACAACACTATTCTTATACAATCACGTTGTGCTTCATTATAACCAACTATTACCCAATGATAAAATTCTTTAGAAAAATTAGACAAAAATTATTGACAGAAAATAGAACTGGTCAATACCTAAAATATGCAATTGGTGAAATTTTTCTTGTCGTTATCGGTATTCTTTTTGCCCTACAAATAAACAGTTGGAATCAAAATAGGCTTGAAAGAATTGAAGAAATTGAAATACTTAAATCATTACATTCTGATTTTTTTCAAACAAAGAGCAAGGTTCTTGAGACAATTAAACTGCAATCCAGAGTGGTTGATTATTGCAGTAAAATGATTCGTTTAATGATTGAAAAAAATAATTTTATATACAATGACTCATTTGCAGATTATTTCTTTAGTGGTACATTGGCTTATTGGCGAATTGAGCCAGTAAATGGTACTTATGAAGCTCTTATTGGATCCGGAAAAACGGGAATCATACAAAATCAAGATTTAAGTCGTCTGCTTGCGGAATTTTCGGCTGAAATAAAATATGGATTTGAAGATGAAAATTATAGTATAGAATTGAATACACTTTTGACTGAAAAAGCGAGCTCTTATGCCCCTTTTTTACTAAATGATAAAAGAATTTTAAGAACTAATGGTTTAAAAACTGGTTATAGTGAATCGGAAAGGAATGATGCCGTTAAGCAGCATTTAAACAACACTTCATTTTTAGGAATTTTATACCAGAAATCCTTAATGGAAAAATTTAGGCTTGAATATCAGCAAAACATTTTAGAGTATGTTGAAAACATTTTAGTAGGCATTGAATCAGAATTAGAATTAAAAACTAAAAAATAACGAAAGGCTAACAAAGTACTGTGGTAAAAAACAAGCAACTGTTTGGGATAAAGGTATCTTTTTAGATAACTACATCACTAAAAACATTCGCATTAACTGTTATGCCATAGACAAGTTCTTTGTTGAGGTTGTCTATGAT
>DATCZQ010000227.1:0-2137 GCA_036525815.1 Yeosuana sp.
TTATGGGTGGTGTATCGTCTTTTAAAAAAGAAGTTTTCGATACATTGAGTTTTTCAACCTATTTTGAAGGATATGGCTTGTATGAAGATGCCGATTTTTCGCTACGATTAGCTAAAAAAGGAAAGCTTTATATAAATACGAATGCGCAATTAGAACACCATCACGATGGATCTGGTCGTCCAAACCAATATCGCTATGGTAAAATGGTGATTAGAAATGGCTGGTATGTATGGCGGGTTAAATACCCCAACCCGTCCTTAAAAGCACGTTTTAAATGGCATGCTACAGCTATAATGTTGACTAAATTAAGACTCTTAAATGCAATTACTACGCCAAAAAGAAAGGAAGCATTAATAGAAAGTATGGGTCGAGTTGTTGGCTGGTTTTCGCTTATCTTTAATGCTCCAAAGGTTAATAGATGACTCATGGCTAGATTTAGACAAGACATAGAAAAATATAAAAAATATAGTGGTAATAAATCAGGGTTGTTGCTATTGTTGTCAACTCAAGGGCTTTGGGCCTTATTTATTTATAGGTCTTTTAACGCCATTTATAGGAGTAGAATTTCAATCATAATTAAAAAACCACTTTTAGTTTTAGGCGCTATTTGTCAAAAATGGATTGAAATTGTTGCAGGCATTCATTTACCATATTCGGCAAGTATTGGGGCGTCTTGCTATATTGGACATTTTAGTGGTATAATAATTAACTCCAACGCCATAATAGGGACTAATTGTAATATCTCCCAAGGTGTTACTATTGGTGTCAGCGGAAGAGGAGAAAATAGAGGTGTTCCTGTCATTGGGAATAATATTTATATTGGGGCTAATGCCGTCATAGCAGGAAAAATTACTATTGGTGATAACTGTGTTATAGCAGCAAATTCTTTAGTTACTAGATCAGTGGAAGAAAATACTACAGTCATGGGGGTTCCAGCAGTTGTTGTAAGTGATAATACATCAGAAGATTATATTTAGTAATGAGGTTTTTAGTTATAACAAATGCTCCTACTTTAAAAGAAAATGATTCTTATATTGCTTATGAACCTTATGTTCGTGAAATGAATATTTGGTCAAAATATGTAGATGATATGGTTATAGTTTCACCAACAAAATATGATGGTAAATTATTAACATTGAGTTTTAATAAACAACCATTAGTTGTATCATTAAAAGGACTTCAATTTAATTCATTTAATAAAGTTATATCTAGTTTACTTTCCATTCCTTTAATATTTTTTAAATTATTTAAAGAGTGCCGAAAGGCAGATCATATTCATTTACGTTCCCCCGGAAATATTGGCTTCATAGGATGCATTGTTCAGATTTTTTTTCCGAAGAAAATTAAAACAGCCAAATACGCTGGTAATTGGGATCCAAAATCAAAACAACCAATTAGTTATAAAGTTCAAAAATGGATTTTGAGCAACACCTTTTTAACTAGAAATATGCAGGTTCTAGTCTATGGCGAATGGAAGAATCAAACTAAAAACATCAAACCATTTTTTACAGCAACCTATCGAAAATCAGAAATAATAGAACCGCTAAAAAGAGATTATTCTGGTGATTTAAAATTTGTTTTTATAGGGAGTTTGGTTGAAGGAAAACGACCATTATTAGCAATTCAAATGATTGAAGCCTTACACAAGGAAGGCATTCCTGTACATTTAGATGTTTATGGCGATGGCGTTTTAAAAGAACTTTTAGAAAAATACATTAGGGATAATAAACTTAAAAAAATAGTTAGTTTACATGGCAATCAACATAAAGACCTTATAAAAGAAACATTAAAAACAGCTCATTTTTCGATATTACCTTCAAAGTCTGAAGGTTGGCCAAAGGCTATTGCCGAATCCATGTTTTTTGGCGTTATCCCTATGGCAACATCCGTTTCGTGCGTGCCTTATATGTTAGACTTTGGTGACCGAGGTATTTTAATGGAAGCTGATTTGAATAAAGATGTCATTCAAATAAAAAATGCCTTAAAAGATGTTGATACATTAAAATCAATGTCTGAAAAAGCAGCCAATTGGTCTCAAAACTTTACTTTAGAGGTTTTTGAAACTGAAATTTCTAAATTGATACATCATTCATGAAAGTGTTACAGCTTATTGATTCCTTACAGGCAGGAGGTGCAG
>DATCZQ010000228.1:0-31860 GCA_036525815.1 Yeosuana sp.
AACTTTTACATTTTCTGGATTTGTTTCTAGAGCTAATTCACAGGCATTGATGGCTTTGATAGCGCCCATTGAATTGCGTTCAATGCAAGGCACCTGAACTAATCCGCCAATAGGGTCGCAGGTTAATCCTAAATGATGTTCCATGGCAATTTCGGCGGCCATTAAAACCTGTTCAGGGGTGCCTCCTAATAATTCAGCTAAAGCACCTGCTGCCATCGCTGAAGAGACACCAATCTCTGCTTGACAGCCTCCCATGGCTGCAGAAATAGTGGCTCCTTTTTTAAATATACTGCCTATTTCACCAGCAACTAAAAGGAATTTTTTAATATGTTCAAAATCAGCTTCATGATTTTCAATGACCAAATAGTACATGAGTACGGCAGGTATAACACCTGCACTTCCATTAGTTGGCGCTGTAACTACCCGTCCTAAAGAGGCATTCACTTCATTAACGCTCAAGGCGAAACAACTGACCCATTTTAGTATTTGTCTGAATTTAACTTCTGTTTTACGAATGGTTTCAAGCCATTCTTGTGGATTATTATAGGGTAGTTCGCTTATTAAATTTTTATGCATATCGTGAGCACGCCTTCTCACGTTTAAACCACCAGGAAGACTGCCCTCTGTATGACAGCCAATATACATGCACTCAAGCATAGTGTTCCAGATTCGTTGTAATTCAAAATCTATAGAATCACTGGTTCTTAAAGATTTTTCGTTTTCTAAAACGACTGCAGAAATAGGCATATTAAGAGCTTTACAATATGCCAAAAGCTCAGTGCCAAGTTTTATAGGATAAGGAAATGTTTTAAAAATCTCTTTATTTCTTTTTGAGTTTTTGCGTTCTTCTTTAACTACAAAACCACCACCGATGGAGTAGAAGGTCGATTTTTGATTTTTTCCGTTGATAGTTGCAGTAAAGACTAGACCATTGGCATGAAAAGGCAGGAATTTTTTATTAAAAACAATAGCTGTTTCGGGTTTAAATTCAAGATATTTTTCATTATTAAAAAGAATGGTGTTTTTTGATTTTATAGCATCTGTAGTAATTTTAAGGTCTTCAATAGGAATCAGTTCAGGATCTGCACCGCTTAAACCCAACATAATGGCCAGATCCGTAGCATGTCCTTTCCCCGTTAAAGATAATGAGCCATATAAATCTACCTTTATGCATTCAACTTTATCAAAGATGTCCGCAGTTTTTAATTCTTTAATCCATCGTTCAGCTGCTCGCCAAGGTCCTAAGGTGTGAGAACTGGAAGGACCAATACCAATCTTAAGCATATCAAAAACAGAAATACATTCCATTTACAAAATTGTTTTAGGTTTGTCCCAAATATACATTTTGTAATAGAAGTTAATGATAATAGTGGAAAATATTTACAATAAAAAAGTCTGGAAATAAATTCCAGACTTGAAGTATATTCGTGTTCTTTTTAATATTAAAATTTCTTAATAAAGCTTTCTATGTGATTAGCTTTCATAACAGCATTTAAATTTGAAATGTCTAAACCATCTACATTGTCGGCAGGAACAACCACGACCCTAAAAACCTGATTATCTGTCCATTCTGGCGCTAATAAGCTAAAATTTGTGGTGCCGTCTAAAAAGAGTCTTACGTCATTTTGGGTAAAATCAAAATTATAAGTTAACAGGCCGTCTGGAAATTCTACGCTTTGTGGTATCAATCTCCAAATGTCTTGTCCGTTGGATGTTTCCCATAGTATATAGACTAAAGTAACATCAAATGGATATACATCAAATCCATACGGTTCAACAATTTCATAATTATTAGCTTGGTTAAAGTTTACTTGAATTTCAAACGCATTTGAAACTATGATTCCACCGTCAATGCCATCGAAACCGGGAGGGCCTTGCTCACCTTCACAGGAAAAAAGTAATAATGCAGAAACAAATAAAACGGATAAAATATTTTTCATAATTTTTTTTAATTTTTTTAAAGTTACAAATTGATTTTAATTGACATATAAAAAACTTCTAATTTTTAAATTAAAATGACAGCTTGTCAGTTTTTTTTTGTTGGCATAATCATTGACTTTAACCACTTGAAATAAAAAACGAACATTCAACACAAATTATAAAGTAAACATATTATGAGTAAAATTATTGGAATTGATTTAGGAACAACAAACTCTTGCGTTTCTGTTATGGAAGGTAACGAACCAGTTGTTATCCCGAATGCAGAGGGTAAACGTACCACGCCATCTGTAATTGCTTTTGTTGAAGGCGGCGAAATTAAAGTTGGTGATCCAGCAAAACGTCAAGCCGTAACAAACCCAACAAAAACTGTTTATTCTATTAAACGATTTATGGGTAATAAATTTTCTGAGTCTAAAAGAGAAGCAGATCGCGTACCTTATAAAGTAGTAAAAGGAGATAATGACACGCCTAGAGTTGATATTGATGGTCGTTTATATACGCCTCAAGAATTATCAGCAATGATTCTTCAAAAAATGAAGAAAACAGCTGAAGACTATTTAGGAACTACAGTTACAGAAGCTGTTATTACTGTACCTGCTTATTTTAATGACTCACAGCGTCAAGCAACTAAAGAAGCTGGAGAAATTGCAGGTTTAAAAGTTAGAAGAATTATTAACGAACCAACTGCTGCTGCATTGGCTTACGGTTTAGATAAAAAAGGAAAAGATCAAAAAATTGTAGTTTTTGACTTTGGTGGAGGAACTCATGACGTTTCTATCCTTGAATTAGGTGACGGCGTATTTGAAGTTTTATCTACTGATGGTGATACACATTTAGGTGGTGATGATGTAGATGAGAAAATCATTAACTGGCTTGCTGATGAGTTTAATGCTGAAGAAGGCATGGACTTACGTAAAG
Source organism: Yeosuana sp. (assembly GCA_036525815.1). Taxonomy (GTDB): domain Bacteria; phylum Bacteroidota; class Bacteroidia; order Flavobacteriales; family Flavobacteriaceae; genus Yeosuana. The sequence continues at coordinate 2,860 of DATCZQ010000228.1, forward strand.
ACCCCATGTCATTGCAACGTTTAAAAGAAGCGGCTGAAAAAGCGAAAATAGAGTTATCTTCTTCTGCTCAAACAGAAATCAATTTACCTTATATCACCGCAACTGCAAGTGGACCTAAACACTTAGTGCGTACATTAACAAAATCAAAATTTGAACAATTAATTGATGATTTAGTGAAACGTACAATCGCGCCATGTGAATCGGCTTTAAAAGCTGCAGGATTATCAAAAAGTGATATTGATGAGGTAATCTTGGTTGGTGGTTCAACACGTATTCCTGCTGTACAAGCGGCTGTTGAAAAATTCTTTGGGAAAACGCCAAGCAAAGGAGTTAATCCTGATGAAGTAGTATCATTAGGTGCTGGTATCCAAGGTGGTGTTTTAACAGGTGATGTAAAAGATGTATTGCTTTTAGATGTAACACCTTTATCACTTGGTATTGAAACTATGGGTAATGTGATGACTAAGCTTATCGAGGCAAATACAACGATTCCTACTAAGAAATCACAAGTATTCTCAACAGCGGCAGATAATCAGCCTTCAGTTGAAATCCACGTATTACAAGGGGAAAGAGCTATGGCTGCTGATAATAAAACAATTGGACGTTTTCACTTAGATGGTATTCCACCTGCAAGACGTGGTACACCACAAATTGAAGTAACGTTTGATATTGATGCTAACGGAATTATTCATGTAACTGCTGGTGATAAAGCCACTGGTAAAACACAGGATATTCGTATTGAAGCATCTTCAGGTTTAACTGAAGAGGAAATCAAAAAGATGAAAGCAGATGCTGAAGCAAACGCCGAAGCTGATAAATTGGCTAAAGAAAAGGCTGAAAAATTAAATGCTGCTGATGCCATGATTTTCCAAACTGAAAGTCAGTTAAAAGAATTTGGTGAAAAATTATCAGATGATAAAAAGAAACCAATTGAAGAGGCTTTAGAAGAACTTAAAAAAGCGTATGAAACTAAAGATGTGGCTGTTATTGAGCCTGCTTTAGAGAAAATTAATGAAGCTTGGAAAGTGGCTTCTGAAGAGATGTATAAAGCGCAAGCTGAAGCTCAACAAGGCGATGCTCAACCAGGTCCGGATGCTAGTCAAAACGGACAGGAAGAAAGCAGTGATGTTGAAGACGTTGACTTTGAAGAAGTGAAATAGTCATGTTTTTCTGAACGAAATTCAGAATCTTAATAATAACAAAAAACGCAACTAATTTTAGTTGCGTTTTTTGTTATATAAAAGGATAAAATATTACAAGAACACGCCTTTTTCATCAGTTTTTATGTTCAAAACTTCATCCACATTTTCTAATCTAATTTTATAAAGCTTTTTTGTGATACCTTTTTCGCAATGAAAGCTTACAAGATAACTGTTTCCTGCAATGGCCCAATTAGGAAAACGGTTTGCAATCATTTGTAAAACTTCCAACGGCAATCTAATGTTATTATATTTTTCAAATGTTCTGAGTATTTTTCCTTCGTTATTAAAAGCCGCAATTATTTCTCCTTCCGGAATATAAAAAGACACACTATACTCACCGTTATCGTCAATATAAACATCGGTATTAGATTCATTAAAGGCTAAAACCTCGTTAACTAATTTTTTAACCGGGACGGCAATTTCCTTAGAATTTGTGGCATTTAAATATTTGTAATTGACAGAAAGCTCAACTTCTGATAGTTCTATTGTTTGAGCATTAATTTGGGTGGTTAGTCCAAAAATAAATAAACCTAAAAGTAATTTTTTCATAACTGAAGATGTAGATTAATAAGGGTAAAATTAACTATGCACGCATAATAAAAACATGATAAAAGTCATGAAATCAGTGAATTAAGTAAAAATAATTATTATGCACGCATAACATATTGATTATCAATTACTATGCACGCATAATAAAATTTAATATATTTTGATTCTAAATTAAATAGATGAAAATAAAATATAATATAGGTTTAAATTTAAATACATTATAGAAATCAAAATAAATGGTGTATCATAAAAAAAGCAACCAATTTTGGTTGCTTTTTTTATGATAATAATTGATTTTTTTACATAAAATTACCATAGATATCTACTTTAGTTCTAATGGTTTTATTGTCATTTTTAAGTTTTATTTCAAACTGTTCTTTAGTAACCCCTTTTTCATGGTGATAGCTTACTTTGTAAACATCTTTTGTGATAGTCCATCCTGGATACTTATTAAAAACTGAATTACGAACATCGTTTGGTAATTTAACATCTTTAAATTTTTCAATCGTTCTAAGTAACATACCATCTTTGTCATAAACTGCAAGAATTTTACCTTCAGGAATAAAAAAGGATACAAAATAGGTGTCATATTCGTCTAAGAAGATATCAGAATTCTTTAGGTCATAAACCGCTACTTCTTCTCTTAATATTTTTACACCTTCAGGCATATCTTCAGAGTCTAAAGCATTAAGATATTTGTAATTAGCGGTTAAAGTAACTTCGGGCAATACTGTAATTTGTGCATAAGCTTGAATTGTCAACCCAAGTAAACAAATGCTAAAAATTAATTTTCTCATAATATTATATTTATTGGTTTATAAACCAATAATAATTAAATTATAGGGTTTTGGCACTGATAAACATCAACAACAAAAAATTTTATCAACAAATTTAATATGTTACATTTCAGTATATTATGATAATAAATTTAATGAATGAAAGGAATATATACAATAGGTTATAAATTGAGCTGATAGTTGGCACTAAAATAAATTGAGCATAAAAAAAGCACAACGATTTAGTTGTGCTTTATAATTTTTAAATCATTTTATAAAAAATCACCTTCAGCATTTAACTTCAATCTTAATCTTTGATCACCATTTTCCAATATGACTTTAAAAATCTTTTTATTATTATATTCGTTATATGTTACACTATAGACATTTTTAGATATAGACCACCCAGGGAACCTATTATAAATGGATTCAAGAATGACCTTTGGTAATTTAATATTATTGAATTTTTCAATGGTTCTAAGTATTTTTCCATCTTTATCATAAGCGGCAAGTATTTTACCATCAGGAATAAAGAAATCCACGTTATACAGGTCATATTCATCACTATAAAGTTCAGATTTTTTTATATCGTACATGGCTACTTGTTCTTGTAACAATTTTACGTCAAGATCTAAATCTTCTGAATCAACAGCATTTAAATATTTATAATTTACAGCTGTAATTTCTACTTCAGGTAATTTGGTGATTTGAGCGAATAATGGACTCGTTGCACCAAATATAAACAAACCAATAATTAAATTTTTCATAATAACTTTATTTTAATTAATACACTAAATTTTAAATTTACGCAATAAAGTTACCCATAGATGGAAATTTTAGAAATGATATTCATCAATGAGACTAAAAATTTTATCTGCATATTGATTAATTTTATTATGCTTGCATACTAATTTTGTATATTTAAAAATTAATTTTAAAATCTACTAAATTGAAAAGTCTCCTAAATATTAAATATCCTATTATCCAAGCACCTATGTTTTTAGTTTCTAATACCGCAATGGTCATTGAAGCTATGAAAGGAGGAATTGCTGGTTGTATTCCTGCATTAAATTATAGAACACTGGATGAATTAAGGGCTGCATTAAAAGAATTAAAAAGAGCCAAAGTTGAAGGTGGTTCCTTTGGTTTTAACTTAATCGTCAATAAATCAAATATAAAATATAAAGGGCAATTAGAAGTTATTTGTGAGGAAGGCTGTGATTTTATTATTACTTCTTTAGGAAGTCCTGAGGAAACTATCAAGCAAGCACATAAAGCTGGAATAAAGGTGTTTTGTGATGTGGTAGATTTAAAATTCGCACAAAAAGTAGAAACTCTAGGTGCTGACGCCATTATAGCTGTAAATAATGAAGCAGGTGGACATCGAGGGAATAAAGGGCCTGAAGCATTAATTAAAGAATTGGTTTCTCAATGCAAAATACCAGTTATTTCAGCTGGTGGTGTAGGTTGTAAAGCCGATATTGATAAAATGCTTGGCTATGGTGCTGCCGGTGTATCTGTGGGAAGTCCTTTTATTGCCTCAATTGAAGCTAATGTAACTGAGGAATACAAACAAGCCTGTGTGGAATACGGTGCTCAAGATATTGTAGTGACTGAACGCATATCAGGAACGCCATGCACAGTTATTAATACCCCTTATGTTCAGAAAATAGGAACCAAACAAACTTGGCTGGAAACTGTTTTAAATAAGAATAAAAAGCTTAAAAAATGGGTAAAAATGATTCGATTTTCCATTGGTATGAAAGCTACTCAAAATGCTGCCACTAAAGCTACTTATAAAACAGTTTGGGTGGCCGGACCAAGTATTGAACATACCAAAGCAATTTTACCAACTAAAGAAATTATTAAAAATCTAGTAAAAGATTAATTTCCAGAAAGAAGTGTTTTTTTTATCTTTAACCATTCCTCTTTCAATATGCCGTAACAGCAGGTACTGCGTTTAAAACCGTCAAGCATTAAAGTATCTTTACGCAGAATACCTTCAAGAGTGGCTCCTAATTTTTCTACCGCTTTTCTTGATCTTGTATTTCTTGCATCAATTCTAAATTCAACTTTGTCAAATTCTAAAGTTTCAAAAGCATATTGTAGCATTAAAGATTTCATGTTAACATTTAAACCAGTTCCCTGAAACTCCTTGCCAATCCAGGTCCAGCCAATTTGCAGTACTTTATTTTTCCAGCTAATCAATCCAAATCTTGTGCTTCCTGCATAAGCTTGCATTCGCTTGTCATAAATAATAAATGGAATAGTGGTTTTTTGATAATAACCGTCTACAGCGATTTCAACATATTCTTTTAGTTTTTCTGGAGTTGAAATATCACTAGGTGAATATTGTGTTAGATTTTCTTGTTGTGAAACAAGCAGTAAATGTTTAAAATTACTTAGGTCAAGTAAGGATAATTTGACGCGGTCATTTTCTAAAGCTGGAACTTTCATATTTCGTTCTAATCAAGATTTATATTAAGCTTTGGTTTTGTATTTTTACCACGAGTTTAAAAATACATTATTTTTATGCAAATAACTAAAGAAGAGGTTTTAGCAAAATGCAACGCAGCGAGCAAAAATACGCTCATGGAAACTTTAAGTATTGAAGTTATTGATTATGGTTTTGATTTTCTTACAGCACGAATGCCGGTAAATTCAAAAGTATATCAGCCAGACGGTGTGCTGCATGGTGGTGCAACAGTAGCTTTGGCAGAAAGCGTGGGCAGTTTTGCAGCACATATTTTTGTTGATACTGAAGCGTTTTTTGTTCGTGGTATAGAAATATCTGCTAACCATATAAGAAGTGTAAAAGAAGGTTTTGTTTATGCAAAAGCAACTTTTTTGCATAAAGGAAGAACCACTCAATTATTAGATATTAAAGTCACTGATGATCATGATAATTTGATATCCGTTTGCAAATTATCTACTATTTCATTACCTAAAAAGAATTAAAATTGATTGCCTCAGAACTATTTTTTACTAAAATTCAGCAACAATACAATAATCAATTGCCATTTGTAGCCTATAGAAAACCTTTAACATCTGATTTAAAGGGGATTTTTCAAACAAATGATACTGTTTATGAGGTTGAAAATTATAAAGAAACAGGTTTTGTATTCGCCCCTTTTGATGATTCTGAAAGCAGTATTTTAATTCCTTTGGAGCATGCTGATAGTTTGGATGCTTTTTATTCAATGGAGGAAGCTTTCGGTCCAAATAAAAATGAGATTACTTTTAAGGAATTAGAAAAAGAAATCCATATTGAGTTGATTACTAAGGGAATTCAATATATTGATAAAAATATTTTAAAAAAGGTTGTTTTATCCAGAAAAGAAAAGGTGACTGTTTCAGGTTCTAATTTCATTCAGTTTTTTAAAAACTTATTAAACAGTTACGCATCGGCATTTGTATATTGCTGGTATCACCCAAAATTTGGACTTTGGTTAGGAGCCACGCCAGAAACATTAATGAAAATAGAAGGGCATCAATTTGTAATGATGTCATTAGCCGGAACACAAGATTATAAAGGGACCTTATATGTAGATTGGGAAGACAAGGAAAAACAGGAACAACAAATTGTCACTGATTTTATTACTTCAAACTTAAAACCTTTAGTGAAGAACATAAAAATATCTGATGTTGAAACCGTAAAAGCTGGTAATGTGGTTCATTTAAAAACCATGATTAATGCAAGTTTGAATATGGATGGTTTTAATTTAAAACATATTTTATCTGTTATTCATCCAACACCTGCTGTTTGTGGCATGCCAAAACCAACTGCTAAAAGATTTATTATTGAAAACGAGAATTATAATAGAGAGTTTTATACTGGTTATCTGGGTGAACTTAATTTTGAACAAAAATCAGGACCAAGTTCCAAACTAAGGAATATTGAAAACCAGGCTTATACCTATTCAAAAAGGAGCACACAATTATATGTTAATTTGCGTTGTATGCAGATAAGAAATAATGAGGCTTACATATATATAGGTGGCGGTATTACAAAAACATCTAATCCCGAAAAGGAATGGGAAGAAACGGTCTCAAAATCTAAAGTCATTAAAAGTATTTTGTAATGATTTTATATTAGGTCTATTTCTTATTTTTGCTATAGAAAATTCATTTATGATTTATCCTAAAATTCCGCTTGCTCAAACTGTTATTCAACTTTGTAAGGCTAAAAACATTAAGCATGTAGTTATTTCACCAGGTAGCAGAAATGCTCCCTTAACTATTGGTTTTACAGCTGATAAATTCTTTAAATGTTATAGTATTGTTGATGAGAGAAGTGCGGCTTTTTTTGCATTAGGGTTGGCTCAACAGTTAAAACATCCTGTAGCTGTTTTATGTACTTCAGGTAGTGCTTTATTAAATTATTATCCGGCCATTTCAGAAGCCTTTTACAGTGATATTCCATTAGTTATTTTATCAGCAGACAGGCCTAAACATTTAATTGAAATAGGGGATGGGCAAACTATTAATCAAAAATATGTATTCCAAAATCACATATTATATTCTGCAAATCTTAAACTTGATTTAAAAGATGAAAAGAATATTCCCTTAACAGAAGATCTGCCAATAATGAAAAATCTGGAGGATAAATTGGAACGTTTTCTAGGTTTTCAAAAGGATATTCAAACGCATAATGAAATTGAAATTAATACTTCTATAAATACTGCCATTATAGAAAAGGGTCCGGTTCATATAAATATTCCATTTGATGAACCACTTTATGAAACGGTTGATAAGGCAATTATTGAGACAAAAAGTATAGATGTTGTTTTAAAAGAAAAACCTGTTGATTCTTATGTTTTGCAAGAATGCCATGAATATTGGAATACTACAACTAAAAAAATGATTTTAGTTGGCGTCAATCAACCCAATCAGATCGAACAAAAGTGGTTAGATGATATTGCGAAGGATGATAGTGTTATTGTTTTTACAGAAACGACCTCTAATTTACATGATGACAGTTTTTTACCAAGTATTGATCAGGTAATAGCGCCGTTAACTGAAGAAGAAAAAAACCATTTACAGCCGGAAATTCTTTTGACTTTTGGAGGCATGATTGTTTCAAAAAAGATAAAATCATTTTTAAGAAAATATCAACCGAAACACCATTGGCATATTGATAAGAAAAAGGCATATGATACTTTTTTCTGTTTGAGTATGCATGTTGAGGCATCTCCAAATCAGTTTTTTGAATCTTTATTACCTAAAATAACACATTATGTAAAAAGTGATTATAAAGACACATGGCGGGCAGTTAAAGACAGGAGACTCGAAAAGCATAATTTATATCTTAAAAAGATACCGTTTTGTGACTTTAAAGTCTTTGATACAGTTCTAAAATCAATTCCAAACCATTCTAATCTACAGGTTGGTAATAGTTCTGCGATTCGTTATACTCAATTATTTAATCTTAATAAAACATTAGAAGTTTATTGTAACAGAGGGACAAGTGGTATCGATGGAAGTACTAGTACGGCCGTAGGCTTTTCAGTAGTCAGTAAAAAGAGAACTGTTTTTATAACTGGAGATCTGAGTTTTTTGTATGATAGCAACGGCTTATGGAATAATTACATACCTAATAATTTTAGAATTATAGTTATTAATAATCAAGGAGGTGGTATTTTTAGAATTCTACCCGGTCAGAAAAATACTAAAAATTTTGACATCTTTTTTGAAACTAAGCATGATTTAAATGCAAAATATCTGAGTAAAATGTACAGTTTTGAATATTTAAGTGCAAAAACAGACCAACAATTAAAAAATAAACTTGAAAACTTTTATTCAGAATCTTACAGACCTAAATTGTTGGAAATATTCACGCCTAGAATGATTAATGATGAGGTTCTTTTAAAATATTTTGATTTTTTGGTTTAGATAAGATTTAGATAAAGTTATTACCTCTGTAATCGAAACTTATAATAAATCGAATAGAAATAAATATAGAGCAGTAGTTTATTATTTGTTAACTAAGCATTTTAAAAAGGAATTTGTTTATAAATAGTTTATAGATCATAGAGTTTAAAAAGTAATGTATAATAGCAGTGCTTTTTAATATTAAAAACATTGATTTCACTACCTTTGCAGCATGATACATTTAGGAAAAATAAACACATTAGAAATAATTAGAGAGGCAGTTCAAGGGCTATATATAGCAGATGAAGATGGAAATGAAGTTTTGCTTCCAAATAGATATGTGCCTGAAAATTTTAAAATTTGGGAAAAAATTGAGGTTTTTGTTTATTTAGATAATGAAGAACGTCTGGTAGCAACCACTGATAGACCCTATATTCAATTAAATGATTTTGCATTATTGCGCTGTAATCAAATAACCGACTATGGTGCTTTTTTAGATTGGGGCTTAGTTAAAGAATTGTTTTGTCCGTTTAAAGAACAGGCTTTTAAAATGAAACCGGGTGGCTGGTATCTGGTGTATTGTTATTTAGATGAAAAGACAAATAGGTTAGTGGCTTCTAGTAAAACCAATCGGTTTTTAGACAACAAGACCCTTACCGTTAATGAGTTTGATGAAGTCGATTTAATTGTTTCGCATCCTTCAGAGATTGGTATGAATGTTATTGTCAATAAAATACATGCAGGATTGATTTATAAAGATGCCATTTTTAAGGATTTAAGTGTTGGAGATAAATTAAAAGGAATTGTAAAAAAGATACGTCCGGGCAACAAACTGGATATTACATTAGGGCAAATAGGATATAGAAATATTGAACCCAATGCAGAATTAATTATGCACGAATTACATGATAATAGTGGATTTTTAAATCTAACAGACAAGTCAGATCCGGAAGATATCAAAGCACAACTGCAAATGAGTAAGAAAAATTTTAAAAAAGCGGTTGGTACATTGTATAAACAACACCTTATAGAAATTAAATCAGACGGTATTTATTTAGTTTAAGGATTTATCATGATATATAATGACACCATAGTTGCTCTTGCCACACCATCTGGTGTGGGAGCTATCGCCGTTATCAGGTTGTCTGGAAAAGAGGCAATATTCATTGCAGAAAAACATTTTAAATCTGTTTCAAATAAGCGCTTAAGCAAACAAGCAACCCATACCATTCATTTAGGTCATATTGTGGATGGTGAAAAAACCATTGATGAAGTGTTGGTTTCAATATTCAAAGACCCAAATTCCTATACTGGTGAAAATGTAGTAGAAATATCTTGTCATGGTTCTCATTATATTCAACAGGAAATCATTCAGTTATTTTTAAGAAACGGTTGCAGAATGGCTACTGCAGGAGAGTTTACTTTGCGTGCTTTTTTAAACGGTAAATTAGACTTAAGTCAGGCAGAAGCAGTGGCAGATTTAATAGCCAGTGATAATGAAGCATCCCATCAAATTGCGATGCAACAAATGCGAGGCGGGTTTTCTTCTGAAATAGCAAAACTCCGTGAAGAACTTCTAAACTTCGCATCACTTATAGAATTGGAGCTTGATTTTGCTGAGGAAGATGTTGAATTTGCTGATAGAACCCAATTTAAAGCTTTAGTAGAACGCATAACATTTGTTTTAAAGCGATTAATAGATTCTTTTGCGGTTGGCAATGTTATAAAAAATGGTATTCCTGTAGCTATTGTTGGTGAACCTAATGTTGGTAAGTCTACCCTTTTAAATGCGCTATTAAATGAAGAACGCGCCATAGTTTCAGAAATAGCGGGCACCACTAGAGATACCATTGAAGATGAAATTTCAATTGGAGGTATTGGTTTTAGATTTATTGATACTGCCGGAATTAGGGATACTAAGGATGTGGTTGAAAGTATTGGTATAAAGAAAACTTTTGAAAAAATTGAGCAGGCTCAAGTCGTTATTTATTTATTTGACAGTACTGAGTTTAATGTCCATAGTTCGGAATTTAAAGTGGAACTAGAAAAAATCAAAAATAAATATCCTCAAAAACCGCTCATTGTCATTGCTAATAAAATCGATCAAATCGATGATTCTCAAATAAATTTAATAGAAAAGGAAATTCCTGAAATACAACTGTTATCGGCAAAAACAGGTTTTGGGGTTGAGCATTTAACCAAGTTACTTCTCAATTTAATTAATACAGGTGCTTTAAGAAATAATGAAACAATTATTACCAACTCAAGGCATTATGATGCATTGATTAAGGCTTTAGAAGAAATTCAAAAAGTAAAATATGGATTAGATACAGGTTTATCAGGCGATTTACTGGCTATTGATATTAGGCAGGCACTCTATCATTTTGGTGAAATTACGGGGGAAATTACTAATGATGATTTGTTGGGAAACATTTTTGCTAATTTCTGTATCGGGAAGTAATTTACCCTTACATTTTATAATCAAAGATTAATTTAAAAAAGAGTTTTCATTTTACAACAATACAATAATGTATAAATATTTAACACTGCTTTTAATTCTCTGTTTTTATCAAGTTAGATCTCAAACTGACTTTATTCAACAAAATACAGAATTAAATATTCAAACTAAGTTTAGACAATATGGAGGCTTATTAGAAACGTCTAGTAGAAATGCTCTTATGATTGCTCAATTTAATAAGGGTCAAAAGTGCTTGGTTAAAAGCTATTTAGGAAACAATAAATTTAAAATTGAATATAAAAGATGGGTGGGTTATGTGACCTCTGAATATTTAGTAATAAATGACGAACTTGAAGATGTTATTAAAAATTTTAAAGAAAATAAGGATTATAATGGAGAGAATGTTAATAATGGCAGTGTTGAAGAAACTAATTTAAATATTGAAACCCGAGCTAGAGCAAAGGAAGAAAAAAGCAACATAATGGCAGTTGAAGCGAAAGCTAAAGCAGATAAAGAAGAAGGAATACGAGTGGCAGCTGAAGCCAAAGCTAAAGCAGATGAAGAAGAAAGAATAAGAGTAGCATCTGAAGCCAAAGCTAAAGCAGAAGAGGAAGAAAGAATAAGAATAGCAACTGAAGCAAAAGCTAAAGCGGATGAAGAGGAAAGATTAAGAGTAGCGCTTGAAACCAAAGTTAAAGCAGATGAAGAGGAAAGAATAAGAGTAGCAAATGAAGCCAAAGCAATAGCTGTCCAAACAGAAAAACGACAAATAGTAAATAAAATCAATAAACAAAGTAATAAAATTAATCAACCTGATTTTATTCAAAAAAATGCAGAGTTAAATATTCAAACTAAGTTTAATCAATATGGAGGCTTGTATGAATCGTCAAGCAGAAATTCTCCAGAAAAGGCTCAATTTAATAAGGGGCAAAAGTGTTTAGTAAAAAGTTATCTTGGAAACAATAAATTTAAAATTGAATATAAAAAATGGGTGGGTTACGTGACCTCTGAATATTTAGTTATAAATGAAGAACTTGAAGAGGCTGTAAAAAAGTATGAAGAATACAGAGCTATCGAAATTGATAAAGAAGATGTTGAACTGACTCAAGAAGAATTAAATATTGTTGAAACTCAGGAAAGAAATAAAGGGGTAGAGTTTTTAGAAATGGAGCTAAAACATGAGGTTAATGTGGAAAAAGTCCAAACAGATGATAAAATCAATCAAGAAAGTAGAGATATTGAAAGAAAAGAATTAAGATTTACTTGTCACTATCAGATGAATGAAATTGATACATTTTATAATGAGAAGATTGTTAAGACTGAAAATTATAAGGTGAATGATCATTTAAAAATTGAATTATACAGAATTGGAAATAAGAAACATGTTTTTATAAATTTTGATAACAAATTAGGTTGTGCCAGTTATTTTAGTCATAACAGGTCTTATGCGAAAATTAAGTTAGATAATAATACGGTGGTTACTATTTACCATTCATGGAATGTAGATTGTGCCAATTTTAGTTTGAAAGGTATTCTAACAAATGCTTCGATATCCAAACTTAAAGCATCTCCTATAAAATCTATTAAGCTGCAAGGAACTAAAGACTTTATAGAAATTGAAAATGTGAAGTACAAAGAGTTTTTTATGGATAAATTAGGGTGTTTAGATTAAAAAAATGGGTATTTAAAACTTTTCAATAGGTCAATGTCTTTTGTGTAAACTCATTAACATTTGTTAAAGAGAAATGTCTGTTTATCAAAGAGTTCAATTAAAATTCTTATTAAAATCCACTTTTTTGTTAAAAAATCCGATAAAACGCTTGTTTTATACGATTAATTACATATATTTGCCTTGTTGAACACTCAAATCTTAGACATGAAAATAAAGATTATACTATTCAGTTTCAGTTTTTTATTAGTAACTGGTATTGGTTTTGCCCAAAAAGGAGATGAGCCAAAAAGTATTATTAACGAAAAAGTAGCTATTAAAAAATATCATAATAAAGAAGAATTAGAGCGCATGCAAAAGGGGGAGTTGTTAACTCTTTATGTAGAACGTATTGAAAGTCTGATAGAAACCCTTCCTTATATTTCATTTGCAACTAAACCAGGCATTACCATGTCAACATTGGGTATTCCGAATGATAAGGATAACAGAAAAATATTAGATAAAAAATTTGAATCAACAAAGGATTTTCTGGAAGCCAATCACGAATTTCAAAAATCAATCCTTCCGTATTCAGATACAAACAATTTAATTTCGGCTATTTTATTTTATGAAGAAATAATGAAGTCATTACATGAATATAGCGAATTTCATTAAAAATTAATTGTATTAATTAAAATATTAAAAAGTCTTAGTATGTATACTAAGATTTTTTTTTGGCTCTATTTTATTGTATTCAAACCATTTTAAGAGTATAACTTTAACAATTAGATTTTTATAATTTTTAAATAATTAAAAATCATGAATTTTAATATGAATTATTCTAAATATAATATTTTTATAAACAGATAAAAGTGCATTTCGTCGATAAAAATAATATACAAATAATATATTTTGTGTATTTCATCGAAAAAATTGGTATTTCATAGGATTTTTTATATTTTTGATAAATAATTAGATGAAAAATCTGATTTAGTTTTTTTAACTATAAAATATTTAACTATGAAACGCTTGACTCAAATGTCATTATTGGTATTCCTTCTTATTTTTGGGAGCACCTTTGGGCAACAAGAAAAAGGTATAAAAGGCCAAAATAATTGGTTGCATAATTGGACCGATTTTAAACCTAATCAACAGGATTATGATAGTCCTACTCAAATATTAACAGGGAATATAACCAAAGACACTAAACTGTCTAAAAGAGATATTTACTTATTAGTAGGAAATGTTTTTGTTACCAATAATGCTACACTTACAATTGAGCCCGGAACAGTCATATTAGGGGATTATGCCTCAAAGGCATCTCTGACTATTTCTAAAGGAGCTACTTTAATAGCCGATGGCCTAGAAACTGACCCTATTGTTTTTACTTCGAATAGAAGTGTTAAAAGAGCTGGTGACTGGGGAGGTGTAATCATTTTAGGTGACGCACCTTCAAATAAATTTGGAAATGGTTCTGTAGCTACATTCTATACAGATCTTTCATCTACCGCTTATGCCCACACTAATTATGGAGGCATAAATAGTGAAAGTAACTCTGGTATTTTAAGATATGTTCGTATAGAATATACTGGTAAACGAATAAAGAATGATGACTATTTTAATGGCTTATTATTGGCTGGTGTCGGTAATAAAACTACAATTGAAAACATAATGATTAGTTATTCTGCTGGGAATTCATTCGAAATTTGGGGAGGTGAAATTATTTTATATAAACTGGTTTCCTTTAGATCAAACAGGAATGATTATAAATTTAACTTTGGAGCGCAATGTAAACTGGACAATTCGTTAGCTGTTAGGTCTCCTTATGTTTCCAGTAGCAATGGAGCGAGATGTATGCAAATTATGTCTTATGATAGAAGGGAGGAAGTTGACTTTAGTAAAAAGGGAACTTCTGTGAAAGCAAACAATTTAACATTTTTAAATAATAGTGAGAATTTAAAAGCAGATATTGAAAAGGGTCTGGTTAAAGAAGCTGTATACGTAGGAGAAAATGCCTTACTAGACATGAATAAAAGTGTTATTTCTGGCTTTAATCCAGCGGTATTGCTACAAGATAAGATTAGTGTGAATCAAGAAAATTTGGAAAAGATTAAGTTTGAAAATATGTATTTCAACAATTGCAATGGAAACATTTTTGTTGAAAATAACTCAAATAATGAAGATCTAGAGAATTGGTATGGTAACAGTGCTTTTTTTAATGTGTACGCTAAAAGTTTTAATACTGAAACATTTATTGATTTAAATAACGAGAGAAGACCTGACTTTAGATTGCGAATTAACAAGATTATAGCGACAAACGATCTGGATCCAGATTTAAGAATTGATTAAATAAAATTGATAATAATGAGCTTAATATAAGCGGTGGGATTTGTAGTTTTATTTTTAATGGCTATAAAATTTAATGCTTCTTTTGATTAAACAGTAACTATTGAATATATAATTTATTAACCCTGAAATATTGCATGATAACTATTAATGTTTCCAGAGGTTTAACTACTGAAGAATATAATATCTAATGAGAAATTTTACTATTTTTAAAATGGTTCTTTTATTAGTTTTTTCTTATACGAAAACTATAAATGCTCAAATATTTATTGGTACACCTAATTTAGGTTTTAGTCAGGCATGTGCAAGTGAATCATTTAATACTTATTATGTTACTTTTTCTTTTACACCTGTGTCACCATTTGGACCAGCAAACGAGTTTACAATAGTACTTTCTGATGAGACGGGAGATTTTTCAAATCCAGTGATAATTCCTTCAACAATCGAAAACATTCAAACATCATCTGCTACAATTAGCTTTTCTGTACCAACAACAATTGCAGGGGAAGCATTTAAACTAAGGGTTAGAAGTGCTGATCCAGTGGTAACTAGTGGAATTTCTATTCCATTTCCGGCATATTATAAAATACAGGACGAACCCTTTACTATTAACAATTTAATTTCGACTGGTACATTTTGTTCAGGTGGAAGTTATTTATTGTCAATTGATAACCCGGGAACGGGATCAAACAATTCCCCATTACAATATCCATCACTTACTTTTAATTGGTACAAGGAATCTAGTCAAACTACCTCTGTTTTTGTGGCAACAGGACCCAGTTTATCAGTAACTCAGCCAGGAACTTATTTTGTAGAAACAAATTACGGTACATGTACCTCTAATTCATATTCAAACCGCGTCACCGTAAGTGAAGCCGGTTCTGGAGCTGAAGCTTCTATTGTTTCTAGTTTAGGTAATCCGTATTGTGCAAGTAATGGTGATACGACACTAAGTACTATACAAGGAGACAGTTATCAATGGTATTTAAATGGAGTAGTGATAGCCGGAGCAACGAACGCGACCTATACTACAAATGAAGCTGGTGCCTATGCGGTTACAATTGATTTGGGAAATTGCGTAACCAATGGATCTATAGACCTTAATAATGGTGGATTTACCAGTAGTATTGACGTTTCAGAATTTAACATGTTAGAATATGGTGAAACTCTTACGGCTACCGTTACAACAGATGCTGTGAATCCGGAATTTCAATGGTATTTGAATGAATCATTAATATCAGGCGCTAATGCAAATAGCTATGGAGTTACGGAAGTGGGAAATTATAAAGTAGTCATCACACAAACTTCAGGGTGTATTTCATCAACAGAATTTTTATTTACCGTAACAGAACCCTATCCAGATGTGGCTAACATCCCTAATTTGATAAGTCCAAATGGAGATGGTAAGAATGATACATGGGTGATTCCTCAAGAGTATGTCAACGGAACAAATACAGAAGTAACCATATTTAGTTCTCAAGGTGAATTAGTACTAAAAACAAATAATTATCAGAATAACTGGCCAGAAAATGAAATCATGTTTAAAGATATAAACCCAGTCTATTATTATATAATTACACCACAAAACAGCAAAGTAAGAAAAGGCTCTATTACCCTCATAAAATAACATGAAACGATATCTTCTATATATAGTCTTATTTTTCACTTTTATGCAGCAGTTCTATGCTCAGGAGGATGGTGTCGTGGCTTTTGCTATACCTGTAAGAAATTCATTAAAGTTTAATAAATATATTATCAATCCCACTTTTAGTTTTGTAAGAGAACAAAATAAATACATGAGTTTTACTAACAAGCGGGAATGGGTAGAATTTGAAAATGCGCCGCAAACGTATTTATTTAGTTATTCAGGCAGATTTAGAGAAAATGTAGGCGCTGGTGTTGGATTATTCCAACAAAATTATGGGGTGTTAACAACCTTTGGCGGTGTATTGAACTTTGCCTATAATGCCGTTCTAGATAGAGAACAAAATTTAACGTTTGGTATGAATTTAGCATTCTACAAAAGTGGTTTAAATGAAGGCAGTGTTATTACTAATTTTTCTGATGATCCATCACTAAATGATATACCATCAAATTCTGTTTTAGCCATAAATCCTGGTATTAATTATGGCACTGGTTTTTTTGATTTCGGACTTTCATTAAACAATCTAGTGTCTTACAATATAAAGACAAATCAGATGATTGAAGATAATCCGGAACAAAGTATTCAAGCTCATATGATGTATACAGGTTATTTGAATGGTCGTGGTTTTTTTGATGAAAGCAAATTTTCAGGTTTGATTAGGTCAGAATTTAAAAAGGAAAAAACGGTTATTTCAGGAATAATGATGTTAGCACTTCCAAAAGGGGTGTGGGCACAGGCAGGATATAATACCCTTTATGGTGCCTCTGGTGGCATTGGGTTTAACCTAACTAATCAAATCTGTTTGGAATACAATTACGAGAAAGCCATTGGTGATTTAGCGTCATTTGGTAATTCCCATGAAATTACTTTAGCTTATAAATTTAAGAATAATAATAGGTATCTGTATAGTGGTGATGATGAAGAGGATGCTTTAATTATGTCTAATAGTAAATCTAAGCGTCCCGTAGCTAATAAGAAAGCCTCAGCTAAATCGGATGAAGAGTTTAGGGCTAATAGAATTGCTAAAGCAGAACTAGCGGCTGCTGAGAAGGCTAAAGCAGAAGAAGAGGCTAAGATTGAGCCAGAAACCGATGTTCAAGAAAAAGTAGATGAAGATGCTATAGCGGCCTTGGCAGCTGAAGAAAAAGTAAAAGCAGACGAATTAGAAAAAATTAGATTAGCAGAAGAAGCACAGGCAAAAGTAGATGAAGAAGCTAGAATGAAGCTGGCAGCAGCAGAAGCGCAGGCAAAAGCAGACGAATTAGAAAAAATTAGATTAGCAGAAGAAGCGCAGGCAAAAGCAGATGAAGAAGCCAGAATTAAATTGGCAGAGACAGAAGCACAAGCAAAAGCAGATGAAGAAGCCAGAATGAAGTTGGCCGAGGCAGAAGCACTTGCCAATGAAAAGGTAGTTGACACAACTGATTCGGCTATTGAAAATCTTAAGGAATCGACTAAAGAATATGAAAGAATCCAACTATTATTGTCCAAATTGAAAGAGACTGTTGCTAATAAAGAAAAGGATCTTAAAGATTTAAAACAGGAAAATGATTTAAGTGAACAAGGTATTTATGTAGAACCAAAGCCTTTTAAAAGTGTTTCAGAGGAAAATGCAGCAATAGAATCTTTAAAATCAGAGTTGGAAAATGTAATTTCAGATCAGAATGAAAAAATTGTTCAATTGGAGAATTTATATAGTGAAAGACTTCAAAGCATTCCAAACATGAATGATTCAATCAATGTGTTTTATAAAAAAACCATACAAGATTTAAAAACAGAGCAATCACAAGTAGTAAGTTCGAAAGAAGAATTACTAACGACTCTTGAAGATATTCAGGTAAAAACTGAAATAGAGAGAAAGCGTAGAATAAAACGAGCTACTTATGACAATGAGCAAGATAGATACTTAAAAGATCAGGCTACATTAAATATAATCAAACAAAATACACCTCTGAGTACAGTGCCGCTTAAACAAGAAGATTTTGATTTTGGTGAGGAGCAAAGTAATGTTCAGATTATAAAAGGTGTAAGTAATGTGGAAAGTGGTTATTATCTGGTTCTTGCAGTACATACAGATATTGCTAAGCGTGATGAATTCTTAACAAAGGCAGTCTCAGCTGGACAAAAGGATATCAACTTCTTCTATGATGTGAGCTCTGGTAAATATTTCATCTATTATGAAAAATATGATGATATATCAGGTGCTACAAGGGCATTAGAAACCAAAGGTACCAAGGTATTCAATAGTAAAATGTCTATGGTTAAAATAGAAAATTAAGAATATATAAAAGTTTATTTTGTAATAAAAAACTTCCGTTCAAAATAAACTTTTATCGTTTAAAAGCAAAAAAAATAGATTAAGTGCATATTTTTTTGGTTTTTCTTGTGTTTATTAGAAATTTTTTACGATATTTATCCCGTTAAAATTACATTTATTTTGGATTAAATTCTTATAAAGTAGTATAAAGACTACATTATTATAAGATTTAATGTATGATAACAAGTGTTATTTCTTTTTGAAAGCCCTTAATAATAAAAGATATGCTAAATATAATTATCATGAAAAAAACTACTTCTGCTAAATTAGCACTCATTGCCTTAATTATATTAACATGTCTTGAAAGTAATGCTCAAACGTACAAGCCTTTTTCTGTCAGAAATAAAATAGATATAAAGGGAAGTATGCTTGTTATTGGTAATAATATACTTGGTAAGGATAATCTTCCATTTAATGATAATACTAAGGATAACCAGGATATATCTATGCAATATATAGATATAGATAGCGATGCCTCAACTTTTAGTTCAAGTAGTGCAGACCTTTTAGTGCCACCACAAAAAAATGGCAGCCCTACAACCTGTTACAGGGTAGCTTATGCGGCGTTATACTGGGGTGCTGTACTTCAAACTGGCAGCAGAACAGACATTAATAAAGTTAAATTTAAATTACCTGGAAGTACTGTTTATAATGATATAACTGGTCAAGTCGTTTACGATGCTATTGGATCCCCTATTGTATCCATACCAAACGAGCCTGGAAACACCCCTTATGCCTGTTATGCCGATGTGACTTCATTGTTATCCAGTTTGCAGAATTTAGAAGGCACTTATACAGTAGCAAATGTAAGATCTAGTATAGGTTTAAATGCTTCAACAGGATTATCTGCTGGTTGGACACTATATGTAATTTATGAAGACCCTAACCTTCACACCAAATCTTTTACCAGTTTTGATGGTTTTGCCCATATTTCATCTTCGCATACTGAATTAATTCCTATTTCAGGTTTTAATACCCCACAATCAGGACCGGTAGATATACAAATTGCATATGCCGCTTTAGATGGTGATAAAACTAAAAGAGCGACTAAGTTGGAATTAAATAATAAGGAAATTAATACGCCATTACGATCTGCTAATAAATTTTTTGGTTCGGTTATAGAGAATAATAACGGTATTACACATCCTAGAAACCCATTTGGAACAAATACTTTGGGTTATGATACTGGTTTTCTTGAGGTATTTGCTGCAGAACCTGAATATATTTCTAATAATGCAACCTCAGCTGATTTTTCACTACAAGTAGCTAGAGGACAGGCTGATCCTATATTCAGTTTTTTTAATGCTTTTGCAGTTGATATTATTGCCCCAGACATTGATCTAACAAAAATTGTCCTCGATACAGCTGGAAATAATATAGACGGAGCTGATGTTACTTTAGGACAGAATTTATTTTATAAAATTAGTTATCAAAGTGTAGGTAATGATAATGTGACTCAATTCACCATCAAAGATGTACTTCCTGATAATGTTATTTTTGATCCATTAACAGATATTGATTTAAGTAGTTCCGGAGGGGCAACATTACAATCATATGACCCATTAACAAGAACCCTTATTTTTAATATTCCAAATTCTTCCGTTGAGATTAATGATCCGATATTTGAAATACGCATAGCGGTAAAGATTGTTTCTGATTGTTATGCCTTAAGTCAGGCTTGTTCCAACGAAATAAGGAACCAAGCTTATGCCACCTATAGAGGCGTAATAAACCCCACAATAATTCAAGATGAAGGAAGTTTTGCTTCTGTTGAATGTTTAGGGACTCCGGCTCCTACCAATTTTTTAGTAGATATATCTAATTGTACCTTCGCAAAAAATGAGGTGTTATGTGGTTCAAGTGTGATTTTGACGGCAGTAGATGGTTATGATACTTATTCCTGGTCTACTAGTCCAACTGGAATACCGGTAATAGGTACAGAACAGACCTATACAGCAACTTCAACAGGAACGTATTATGTTCAAAATACAACCTTATCAACATGTATATCCATACAGGAAGAAATAACAGTGGTTCCTTATGGAAATACCATTACAAATCCGGTGATTCCTTTTGCTGATTCAAATCCAATTTGTCCAAACGACGGTAAAGTTTTACCTAACATCTTTTTATGCGGCGCTAATGCCACTAGATCCATAAATACTGGAATTAGTGATGCCTCTTCTATTATTTGGGAAAAATTAGATGAAAACAGTTGTGCTGTTTCAACAGTGGATAATTGCGCCAATGAAAATGATGGATGTACATGGAATCAAGTAGCTTCGGGGCCTAATTATTTATCTAATACTGCAGGACAATTCAGGGTTGTTATTAATTATGCAGGTGGATGTTTCAGTATTTTTTACTTTAATGTATATCAAAACTTATTAAACCCAACTGCTACAGCAAAAGACATTATATGTAACACTCCCGGGGAAATAACCGTTGGTGGTGTTCCTGGTGGTTATGAGTACAGTATAGATGGTATAAACTACCAGGCCGGTAATGTGTTTACTGTTAACACGCCTAATTATTATATTATTTATATTAGACAAATAGGTGTTGATACCAATCCATGTATTTTTGAAACACCTCGTGTATACGTTAGAAATAGAAATTTTACAGTTTCAACATTTATTACTCAGCCATATTGTAATGGTGGGCAGGGTTCTATAAAACTAGCAGCTAATGATGCGCTGCCACAGTATTATTACAGTATCTATCAGGGAGCAACTTTAATTAACAGTGTTGGGCCAATTACTGCGAGTGATTATACCTTTGCAAACCTTAATCCCGGAACTTATACCTATACAGTGTCTACTGATGACGGATGTACTTTTACCGATGATATTATTATTATTGACCCTCCGGCATTAACCGCTACTGTCGCACTTACAAAACCATTAACCTGTACCGATGGGGAACTTACAGTTAATACCAATGGCGGTACACCTCCTTTTGTTTATTACGTAAATAGTACGTCAGTTTCTCAAGACTCGCCGATAATTACCGTCCCAACCCCCGGGGTATATGACATCACAGTAATAGATTTTAATAATTGTAGTACAACGACCTCAATAACTGTTAACGCAACACTAGCGCCGGTATTTAATATTACAAAAGTGGATGTTTTATGTGCAAATACTGGTAATACAGGTTCTATAAGTGTTAACGTAACCAATGCTAATGGCAACAGTTTACGCTATAGTATTGATAATGGAGCCACTTTTGTTAATTCACCAATATTTAATGGATTAGCTGCTGGAACTTATGATGTAGTGTTAGAATATACTATTGGATCAGATGTTTGTTTAACAACACCTCAGACTATAACAATTAGTCCAACAGCCCCAATTATTGGAACGGCCACTTTAACTACACCTTATACTTGTATCACTAATGGAACGATTACTGTTTCTGGAGTTTCAGGAGGAAATAGCCCCTATAGCTATAGTATTGATGGTGTTACGTTTCAGGCGGGAAATACATTTTCAGGTTTAACAAACGGAAATTATACAGTAACCATAAGAGATGTTAGCGGATGTACTGTTAATACAAATCCCATAAGTATTGCTCCTTTAAATCCTCCAACAGATTTATCTTTTAGCAATTCACCACTTACTTGTCCAACTAATCTTTCTGTTGTCACAATTAATTCAACAACAGGTGGTGCAGGAACTTTAGAGTATCGTATAGTTGCTCCGGCAGCCTCTGTAACAGCTTATCAGGCATCAAACACTTTTTCAGGTTTAGCGCCTGGCACCTATACTTTTGAAGTAAAAGATGCCAATGATTGTACATACAGTGAACCTTATACCATTGTACCATTACCGGCATTAACGGTTGTGGGTCAAAAGATTAATGATATTACTTGTTTTGGAGCATCAGATGGTGCAGCACGATTCACGGTTTCTGGCTCAACTGGCTTTACCTATACCATTAATGGAGGTGCTTCCATTGCGGGAAGTTCACCAATCAATTTAACAGGTTTGGCTGCAGCTTCGTACACGGTTGTTATTACTGATGCAACAACAAACTGTCAGGCAACAGCTTCTGTCACAATAGATGCACCTGCCACAGCATTAAGTGTTACTGCATTGGCTAGTCCTATTACCTGTATTTCAGATGGTAGTGTGGTAATCAATGCCATAGGTGGTTGGGGAGGATACTCCTATAGTTTAACTCAACCTGATGCATCCGTTTTACCTTCACAACCAAGTAATACGTTTAATAACTTAACACAAACAGGTACTTATATTGCAACTGTTACAGATGCTAAAGGGTGTGTTGTAACAAGTTCATTTGTTATAAATGTGCCAGGTTTACCAACTGCAATCATAAGCCCATCTTCCAATTTTTGTTACGATGGTGTTACTGGTGCTTCATTAATAGTGAATACATCTGGAGGACAAACGCCTTATGAATATAATATAAACGGTGGTCCATTTGGTTCAAGTAATGTATTCGCAAATTTAACACCAGGAAATTATACCATTATTGTAAGAGATGCGTATGGATGTACCGTTACTTTACCGGCACAAACTATTGCACCTCAATTATCAGTAAATACTGTTTTAACTAAGGAATTAGATTGTTCAGCATCACCGGATGCTGTAATAACTGGTACCATAACCGGTGGTTATTCGCCGTTTACATATGCCATCTCAATCAATGGAGGTGCTTATAGTTCTTTAGGAGCAACTGGGTCACCATTTGTATATACTACATTTACAGATGGAACGTATCAATTCCAAATTACAGATGCCAGAGGATGTCAATCTGAATCAAATGTAATAACTATTAGTCCTTTAACTAACCCTATAGTAACAGGGACAACCACCCAAGTAAGTTGTAATGGCGTTTCAGATGGTTCAGTACAATTATTTGGTTCAGGCGGTTCAGGCGGTTATACTTATAGTGATGATAATGTAACGTTTGTAGGGACTTCCTTATTTACAGGATTAGCAGCAGGATCCCATACGTTTTATATCAAAGACAGTAAAAACTGTAGCTCTAGTGTTACGGTAGTCATCACAGAGCCAACGGTTTTAGTAGCCACAGCAAGTGCCACTGCATTTAGTTGTAGTGCGACTAATACGAAACAATCAGCCGTAATAACTATAGCTGTTCCAACAACAGGAACGGCGCCATACCAATATAGTTTTAATAACGGAGCAACTTTTAGTTCTAGCAATACATTAACAGTTAATGATAACGGATCAGATCAAACATTTACTTATGTAGTAAGAGATGCTAATGGCTGTTTAACAGCAGCACAAAATATTACCTTAACGCGTTTAGATCCACCAACAGATTTAACCTTTGCATCCACAGCCGTTACTTGTTTAGCGACCGCATCAACAGTGACTTTAACTAATACAAATGGTGTTGGACCATTGCAATATGAAACCATTGCGCCTTCACCAATCATAGTTGGGAAACAGTTTTCAAATTCATTTGCAGGATTAACACCAGGGACTTACGTATTTCAGGTAACTGATGCCAATGGATGTTTCTATTCAGAATCTTATACTATATTACCAGTAACGCCGATAGCCATTGCAGGTAACTTGGTTAGTGATGTATTATGTTTTGGAGGTAATAACGGATCAGGAACCTATACCGTTTCAGGTAATGCAACAGTTGGTAATTATACGTTTACTTTAACAGCAGGGACATTAGGAACAGGTACCCTCACAAAATCAGGAGATGTATTAACCTTATCAAATGTGGTAGCAGGCACTTACACGGTAAGAGTTACAGATTCAGCTACAGGTTGTTTTGCTGATGGGACTATTATTATTAGTGAGCCAGCAAATGCATTAGTCCTTAGTGAATTAAGTAATATTAATGCTAATTGTTTTGCTTTAGCTCAAGTAACTGTAATAGCATCCGGAGGAACCCCAAGCTATACCTATGCTTTTGTTCAGGATGGAGCTTCTCCAGCAGGACTTTATACACCTAGTAATTCTGCAGCATTAAACCCATTAACAAATGCAAATTGGGATGTTTGGGTCATGGATAATCAAGGTTGTACATTTAAATTGGATATTATTGTTGCTACAGACGCAGTACCAACTATTGATCCGGTAGCATTGCAATGTTATACCGGAACACCAATTTCAATCACTTTATCAGGAACCGCTGTTGGTGCGGCAACTTACAGCATTGGAGGCTCTTTTCAAGCAAGCCCTACCTTTAGTTTAAATGCTCCCGGAATCTATAATGTGAGTATAAAAGATGGTAATGGATGTATTGCATCCAGAACTTTTGAATTAAAACCAGAATTGTTATTGGATGCTGATATGACGCAAGATTTAACTTGTGCCGTTGATGCCAGTATTACATTAACACCTAGTGGAGGAACAGGTATATACAGTACTTATGAAGTTAGTTATAATGGAGGGGTTTATTCTGCAATAGCAGGTTCTCCATATACAGCAACATTAGATGGAAATTATCAGTTTAGGGTGACGGATGATCAAGGCTGTATAGCAGTATCTAATATCATTATAGTTACCCCAAAAACAACACCTACACTTACCTTTACTCAAACTAATGTGAGTTGTAATGGAGGTTCTGATGGTAGTATTGTAGTAACAGCAGCAAATGGGATAGCCCCATACCAATACAGTATAGATAATGGAGCGACGTTCCAGGTATCGAATGTATTTAATGGGTTAAATGCAGCAGGAGTATACAATATAGTTATTATAGACAGTAAAAACTGTATTTCTACAGCAACCTTAGTAAATATAACGGAACCAACACTATTGGCAGCAAATGCAAGCGCCACAGCATTTAGTTGTAGTGCAACCAATACGAATCAATCAGCGTTAATAACCATTGCAGTACCTACAACAGGAACGGCACCATATCAATATAGTTTTGATGGAGGTGCAAACTTTAGTTCTGCTAATACTTTAACGGTAAATGATAATGGATCAGATCAAACGTTTTCTTATGTTGTAAGAGACGCAAATGGCTGTTTAACTGCAGCTCAAAATATTACATTAATTAAATTAGATCCACCAACGGATTTAACATTTGCATCAGCAGCAGTTACTTGCTTAGCACCGACTACTTCCGTTACCATAACTGGTACAACGGGTGGAGTTGGAGCATTAGAGTATCAAATAATAGCACCGGCAGGTTCTGCAACTGCTTACCAATCTTCAAATATATTTTCAGGATTAGCACCGGGTACTTATATATTCAGAGTGATTGATGCCAATGGATGTTATTATTCAGAAAGTTACACCGTTACGCCAGTAACGCCAATAACGGTTACAGGATTAAAATTGAGTGATGTCTTATGTTTTGGAGATAATTCAGGAGCTATTAAATTTACAGTTTCCGGATATGCAGGAACTTATTCAAGCACTTTAATCACAGGAGTAGGAACCTTGGTTCAATTAGGTAATACCATAGATTTAACCGGTTTAATTGCAGACACCTATACTCTTGAAGTTACAGATGATATCACAGGTTGTACAGCAACCTATTCAATTACAATTATTGAGCCAACTCTTTTAACTTTTACAGCAGCATCAACCAATGTATTCTGTTCAAATGATGAATCACAAATTACGGTTTCTGCATCAGGAGGAACAGCAAGTTATACCTATGCTGCAGTAATAAGTGGAAATCCAGTGCCTTTAGCAGCAGCTTATGGCAGTAGTAATGTCATTACAGTAGATACCAATTCAGCAACAAACTTAGTTTGGGATGTATATGTAAAAGATGCCAATGGTTGTATTACCATAAATCCGGTTACCATTATTGAAGATGCTTTACCAACAGTAACTACACCAGCTTTATCCCCTGATCAATGTAACGTAACTACAGGGTTTACCATTACAGCAATTGGCACTGGTTTAGCGCCACTTACTTATAGTATTAACGGGGTTACTTATCAAACGAGTCCAACATTTACAGTCAATGCGCCGGGAAGTTATACGGTAACCATCAAAGATAAGAATGGTTGTACAGCAACGAGTACTACAACTACAGATGTTTTTGCGCCACTTTCTGCAAATGCAATTCTGACAAAAGATTTAACATGTTCATTGCCTATAGAAGCCAATATTAACATAATAGTATCTGGAGGAAACGCACCTTATTCTTATGAAGTAAGTTATAATGGTGGAGCTTATGTTGCGATAGCAGGTTCGCCTTATTCAGCCACTTCACCTGGAACATATCAGTTTAGAATTACAGATTCTAATAATTGTACAATAGTAACAAATGTTATTACAGTTACAGCGATAGATCCAGTAACGGCTTCGGAAACACATGTAGATCCAACTTGTAATGGTGATGCTGATGGTTCAATTACATTAACAGCAACATCAGGAGAAGCTCCATTTACATATAGTATTGATAATGGGGTGACGTTCGTATCATCAAATGTATTTGGAGGTTTAGTGGCAGGGATAAATTATGATTATGTTGTAAGAGACAGTAAAGGATGTGAAATAGATGGAACTATTATATTAACTGATTCTGCTCCTATTTTTCCTAATATTATTGTAAATGGAATACAATGCGGGCCTGTAGTACTTGGAAGTCTTGATATTGATATAACTTCAGGAGGAACTGCTCCTTATACATATAAATTATATGATAATTCTTTTACAGAAATAGACACCTATACCTCTACAGCTCTTCCAGCTTCATTTCCACATAGTTTTATCAATTTAAATTTTGGTGATTATTATATTACTATTATTGATGCCATAGGTTGTGAGTATAATAGTGCCGAACTAAGAATAGAACCTGCACCCTATTTGAATTTAACCAGTAGTATAGCCACTGCATCTTGTGTAACAGGAGTTGATGTTACTTTAAATGTATCTGGCGGTATTCCTAATTATGATTATTCAATATTCGGACAACCAGCAACAGCTTCTGGTCCAATAGCATCAATTTCTTATACTTTTACAGGGTTAGATCAAGGTACCACATATGTATTTCAAGTGATTGACTCTAATGGCTGTCCTTCTTACTTAGAAATTACTACACCTATCATATCTCCAATCATTATAGATCCATTAGTTGTAACCAATGTTACTTGTTATGGATTTGATAATGGGGAAATTTCGTTTACTGTTGATCAATATGATTTATCAACAACAGACCTTTATTATGAAGTGCGTGATAATCTATCGAATACTCCAATCATACCAGCAATAAATGGTCATTTAACTGGTTTAACAGGTGCTTCAGTTAGTACAACAATTACAGGATTACCAGCGGGTAATTATACTTTATATGTTAGAGAATTTAATGGTACAACGTTATGTAGTACTACAAAAGAATTTCAAATAAGACAACCTATTCAACCCCTTGCTTCAGTAATTTCAGCTGAGGTAAATGCAAATTGTAATTCTGGAGCTCAAATTACCTTAACAACAACAGGAGGAACCGGACCTTATACATATGCAGCCGGTGCACCTGGATTTTCTCCGTTACCAGGAGATTTTGGAACCAGTAACGTTCTTAATTTAGATGATACTATCAGACTTAATTGGGATATTGTTATAGTAGATGCAAATGGCTGTTCAGTCAGAATTAATAAAACCATTACAAGAGACGCTGACCCAACAATAAATCCAGTAGTTCCACAATGTTTTACAGGAACACCTATTTCAATTAACTTATCAGGGACTACTTCTGTAGGGCCAGTTACCTATAGTATAGGAACTGGTGGTATCGCCGGAGCCTATCAAGCGAGCCCAACATTTAGTATTAATGCTGCAGGAACTTATGATGTATTTATTAAAGACGGGAATGGCTGTATTGCGACAACAACTTATGTAGTACAACCAGCATTGATTTTAGATGCAGATTTAACAAAAGAATTAGATTGTACGGTTTCACCAGATGCGGAAATTACTTTAACTCCAAGTGGAGGAACAGGAACATACAATACTTATGAAGTGAATTATAATGGAGGGGGTTATTCTGTAATAGCTGGTTCTCCATATACGGCAACATTAGATGGTACTTATGAGTTTAGAGTAACAGATGATCAAGGCTGTATAGCAGTATCCAATATTATTACCATAGATCCATTAACGAATCCATCGTTTACAGAAACACATACCAATGTAAGTTGTAATGGTGGTTCAGATGGTAGTATTGTTGTAACAGCGTCTGGTGGCGTAGCCCCATACGAATACAGTAT
>DATCZQ010000229.1:0-64161 GCA_036525815.1 Yeosuana sp.
CCATTATTGAAGGGGAAAACCTAAACGATTCACCATACAAATTTGGAGGCTCAGGATTTGTAGAATTAGGCTGGGCCTGGAAAACAAGGGTGCTAAATAATAGTAATGCGGTACGTATAAAATATGGGTTTTCTTTTATGTGGAATAAACTGAACATTAAAAACAATCTTTATTTTAATGAAGTTGATGGCAATGTAGCACTTGAAGAATTTCCTATAGATGTTATCAAATCAAAATTTAGAACAACCAACTTGGTGTTCCCGGTTCATTTTGAATTTGGACCTTCAAAGAAAATTGAAAGAGATACCCATTATAGATATTCAACTCGCAAGCAATTTAAATTTGGTATTGGAGGTTATGGGGGTTTTGTTTTACAATCCATGCAAAAAATAAAATATAAAGAGGATGGTAACAGGCAAAAAGAAAAGTTCAAAGCTTACAATACTAATAATTTAATGTATGGGATAAGCACCTATGTTGCCTGGGGAAATGTAGGTCTTTATGCCAAATACGATTTATCCCCAATATTTAAAAACCAAGTGGTAAATCAAAACAATATTTCTCTTGGTTTAAGATTTGATATGGATTAGGGATTCATTGGTTAAAAATAAAAAAGGGTCTCTAAAAAAAGAAGGCCTTTTTTATTTGTTTGAGACAGCTACAGCAATTTTAGAGTCGGCTGTTCCGTAATATAAAAACCATTTATTTTTAAATAAAACCAATCCTTCAACAAAGCAAACTTCATTGACTTCTCCAATTTTTTCATAATCTTTATCTGGATGAATAAAATAGCTTTCCGTTCTGTCAATGAGTTTAAAAGGGTTGTTTTTATCAAACAAGGCTTGTCCGGCAGCATAAATAAATTTAGGTAAGGTTGAATCATTAAAATTAGCGGTGTTGCTGCCATTATAAATGAGCAAAATACCTTCGATTTTTTACAATGCATAAGGGCCAGGTTCAACCAATCGGCTGTCATAATATCCCATTCTTGGGTGCAATACAGAAATAGGTTTTCCTGATTCTTCATTTTCAGCAATATCCCAATGAATTAAATCTTTTGAAGTTGCCATATAAAGATTGGTGTCACCAAAATACATCCAATAGTTACCGTTTATTTTTTTAGCAATGATTTTATTGTCTTTTAACTCGCTTACAATAGCCCTAGACTTTGACCACATGTCTCTATATTTATTAGTATTAAAGACCAAACCATGTTTTTTCCAGGTTTTTAAATCATTTGAAGATGCTATACAAAGTCTAGCCGTTTTTCCATCATAAGCGGTATAGGTCATAATGTAATCCCCATTTTCACTCGCAACTATTCTGGGGTCTTCTGCACCGTCAAAATAACAAAAGTAGCATGATTCTGAATTTTCTTGCTCAGTGCCATCTTTTTTGTAATTCCACTCATTAAGCTTCATTTCATCATTATCCGGGTATAAAACAAGTGCTGGCATTTTTGTAAAATGTAATCCATCTTCACTAATGGCCATGCCAATGCGTGAGTTTCCATTTAAATCTTGGGATCTGTACATTAAATATACTTTGTTGTCTTTAACAACTGCTGTTGGGTGTAGAACATTACGCTCTTTCCATTTTGCTATTTTTTTTGTGATTGGGTCAGTAAAACTTAATTCTGAAGAAGGATTTAAGATAGGGTTGATGCTATCTATTTTTACAAACTCAGAAAACATCCAGGTTAAATTATTTTCATGAATGATATTGGTATCTCTTGAGTTTTCTTTACAGTTTTAAAGAGAAGTATATATAATTAAAATCAATCGAAATAATAATGGTTTTCTATTTTGAAACATAGTTCTAGTTTGTTATATGTTCCTGCAGGGTCGTTTATTTTTTTTGATAATGCAAAAGTCTTAATTGGTAACTTTGAATGGAATATGTTACATTTACATGCTTAGTTTTAATAACCACTATCTTTAAATAATTACTTAAATTGATATCACCGTCTACCATAGATTTAGTATTTGAAACTTCCAGAGTTGAGGAGGTTATTGGTGATTTTGTTCAGTTAAAAAAAGCAGGCAGTAATTTTAAAGGCTTGAGCCCATTTAGTGATGAACGGTCGCCGAGCTTTATGGTGTCTCCTGTTAAACAAATCTGGAAAGATTTTAGTAGTGGAAAGGGAGGAAATGTTGTGGCATTTTTAATGGAGCATGAGCATTTTACCTATCCTGAAGCCATAAAATATTTGGCCAAAAAATATAATATTGAAATTGAAGAAACCGAGCAAAGTAATGAGCAGAAGGAACAACAAGATGAGCGCGAAAGTTTGTATCTGGTAAGTGAATTTGCGAATAAGTATTTTCAGAACATACTTCATAAAACAGATCAAGGAAAATCTATTGGTCTTGGCTATTTTAAAGAGCGCGGTTTTACTGAAGAAACTATTAAAAAGTTTGATCTGGGATATTCGTTGGATGAATGGCAGGCCTTTACTGATGAAGCTTTAAAGCAAAGGTATAAACTGGAGTTTTTAGAAAAAACAGGTCTTACTATTGTAAAAGAAGAAAGGCGTTTTGATAGGTTTAAAGGACGCGTGATGTTTCCTATTAAAAGTATGAGTGGTCGTGTTTTGGGCTTTGGCGGACGGATTTTAATTGCAGATAAAAAAGCAGCCAAATATGTTAATTCACCTGAAAGTATTATTTATCATAAAAGCAATGTTTTGTACGGTATTTATCATGCCAAGCAAAGCATAGCCAAAGAAGATAATTGTTATCTGGTTGAAGGGTATACGGATGTGATTCAGTTTCATCAAACCGGAATTATGAATGTGGTATCATCTTCGGGAACGGCCTTAACATCAGAACAAATCAGATTAATTAATCGTTTAACAAAAAATATCACGGTGTTGTTTGATGGAGATGCGGCAGGATTACGGGCTTCTTTACGAGGTATTGATCTTATTTTGGAACAAGGCATGAATGTAAAAGTATGTACCTTTCCAGAAGGTGAAGATCCAGATAGTTTTGCAAGACAAAACACGCTTGAAGAGCTATCTCTTTATTTGATTGAAAATGCTAAGGATTTTATTCAGTTTAAAGCTTCTGTCTTGTATGAAGAATCAAAGCATGATCCTATTAAAAAGGCTGAAACTATTAGAGATATTGTAAATAGTATTGCTAAAATTCCAGACAGAATCAAAAAGGAAATTTATATCCAGGAGTGCTCAAAAATCATGGATATAAGTGAAGAGGTATTGTTTAGCACCTTGGCTCAAATTGATAAAAAGGAGTTTCAAGACAGCAATAAGCAATTTAAAACAGAGCAAAGGGCCTTTGACGTTATAAAGCATCAGCCTCCTGTTAAAAAAGTGGATGTCCAATACGTATTAGAACGTAAAATAATTGAAGTCTTATTGCTGTATGGCAATAAAACAGAAAATTTTGAAGATCTGGCTTTAAAGGAAAATGATAAAGGGCAATTAGTTTTAGAACCGGTAATTAATACAGCTAAAGTTTTTGAAAAGGTTTTTTTAGACTTACAAGAAGATGAAATGGAATTTTCTAACGCTCAATTTAAATCATTGTATTATACTATTATTGATACACTTAACCAAAATCCTGACTTTCAATTAAAGAATTTTATAAATACGGTAGATGTTGAAATGGCAAATGAAATCACCACCATATTAATGGAAGATGAACGATACAACTTAGATGACTGGGAGCGTATGCATATTTTCCCAAAAGGTAAATCGCACAGTATTGCACAACTTGTAAGTGAAACCATTCTGAGTTTAAGGTGCTTTTTAATAGACCAAAAAGTGAAAGAATTTCAGCAAAAAACAATTGAAAACAAAGCACAAGTCAACAAGAGTATTCTTGAAGAGGTTAAAGATTACTCTGGTTTAAAGATGCTTTTATCTAGAAAATTGAATAGAGCTTTATAATTCTGCTACCTTGGCTTGATTCACCAAATCAACTAAATTAGTAACTTTTAATTTTCGCATTAATCGAGCTTTGTAGGTGCTTATGGTTTTTTCATTTACATTGAGCTCTTTAGCTACTTCTTTATTTTTCTTACCGACGCATAACAATTTTAAAACTTCGGCTTCTCTGGTGGACAGTTTTTTGTAGTAAGAACCTGTTTTGTTAACTCGCTTACCAAGTTTTAACTGTTTGCTAATCTCATCACTTAAATAAGTACCGCCATCATTTACTTTTAAAATGGCTTCATTTATGGTAATAATATTTACCGTTTTAGAAATATAACCCGAAGCTCCTGCTTTAATAGAATTGATAGCATAAACTTCTTCAGGTTGTCCGCTAAAAATGATTGTTTTAATTTCTGGAAAATCATTTTTCAAGATTCTTAAAACCGTCAAACCATTTAGTTTTGGTAAATCAATTTCAGTTAAAATAATATCAACTGGATTTTTTTTAACATAATCAATGATGGCTTCACCATCATCTACACTAGCCACAATTTGGATGTTTGATGAGGCAGAAAAAAGAAGTTCTACTCCTTTTCTAACAATAGGGTGATGATCTGCTATTAATAATTTAATCATATGGTTGAATTTAATAATTATGAGTTCTTAGGGAAACGTACATAATTAAAATTAATAAATATACCCGTAAAGTTAATGATTATTTTAATATTTTATAAATTTCATTCTAATTCAATAGGGATTTTACATATTGGTATAGGCAACATTTTGTGTTTGTTTGCCTTATTATATCGTTTGTAAATTTGAAACACTTCTTGCTCTCTTCCTTGAAAATCATCCGCTTTCTTTCCTTCTGAATCCATTTTCATAGCCCATTCAAGTTCTGGATATGAGGCACCAATTTGGTCTTCATCAGTTCTGTCATCACCCCACAGTCCATCCGTTGGTGCGGCGTCAATAATATCTTTATTAATTCCCAAATAATTGGCAATAGTATAAATTTCTGTTTTTAATAAATCGGCAATTGGACTTAAATCTACCCCACCATCACCGTATTTAGTGTAAAAACCAATACCAAAATCCTCTACTTTATTTCCGGTTCCGGCAACTAAATATTTATTAATGGCAGCAAAATAATACAATGTAGTCATACGTAGGCGCGCTCTAGTATTTGCTAAAGACATAAATCTATCTTCTTCTTTCGCGACAGGAGGTAAAGACGCTATTAAACTATCAAAAACAGGGGTTAAATTTACTTGGGTCATGTAAACCCTATCAAATTTTGATTTTAACCAGTCAATATGCTTGAGGGCTCTGTTTACCTGAGAGGGTGCTTGATGAATAGGCATTTCCAAACAGAGAAGAGGTAAACCGGTTTTTGCACAAAGTGCGGAGGTTACTGCCGAATCTATACCGCCAGAAACTCCAATTACAAAGCCCTTCATGCCGGCTTTGACAGCATAATCTTTTAACCAATTGACAATGTAATCGACAACTTTTTCTGTTTGCATTTTAAATGATTTTAATTTAAAGAATAGTACATTTGCAAACAAAAATAAGCGAATCGCTCAATTAATAAAAATTTAGGACCTTTAAGTTTTATATGAAAAAAACATTATTTTTTCTATTTCTTTTCATTGTAATTCTTTCATGTAAAAATGAAGAGAGTCAAGAACAGGAGATTCATAAAATTCCTTTGGAACTTAAGATTGAACGATTTGATCAATTGTTTGGTGGAGTAAATGCTGATAATTTGACAAAGCTTAAAAAGGATTATCCTTTCATGTTTTCCAGGAAATACTCAGATTCTTTTTGGTTGGCAAAAACTAAGGATACTTTGCAAATTAAATTACTTCAAGAAGTTTCTAAGGTTTTTCCGGATATGAAGGAGCAGGAAGGTGAAATCAAATCTTTATTTCAACATATAAAATTCTATTTTCCTGAGTTTAAATCACCACGAGTTATCACTACAACATCATTTGTAGATTATAGAAACAGAATTATTGTGACAGATACTATAACCTTAATTTCTGTTGATACTTATTTAGGAAGTGGCCATGAATTTTACCAGGGCATTCAAAAATATATAAGGCAAGATTTTAATAAAAATCATATTGTAGTTGATTTAGCCTCAGAATATGCGAAAAAATATATCTTTCAAGGACAGAATAAAACCTTGTTGGACGAAATGATCTATTTTGGAAAACAGCTGTATTTTGAAGATAAGGTGATTCCTTTTAAGACAGAAGCAGAACGTATAGGTTATACTGAAGCACAATTAGATTGGGCCAGAGCAAATGAAAGTTATGTTTGGCGTTATTTTGTAGAGCGCGAATTATTGTTTAGTACAGATTCTAAATTGCCAGGCAGATTTATTAATCCGGCGCCTTTTAGTAAATTTTATTTAGAAGAAATAGACAGCCAATCACCGGGCAGATTAGGGCAATATATGGGCTGGCAAATAGTGCGCGCTTATATGGAAAATAATGATGTGACATTAAAGGATATGCTCATAACATCTCCTGAAGATATTTTTAATAATTCAAAGTTTAAACCGAGAAAATAATGGCGGAAAAAATGAAGTCAAAAATTGAATTGAATGTTGAACTTGATGCCAATCGTATTCCTGAAAAACTATTTTGGACGGCTCAAGATGGTGGGGTGAGTCATCAAGAAGCAAAAGCTATGATGCTGTCCGTTTGGGATTCTAAGGCGCAGGAAACATTGCGGATTGATTTATGGACTAAAGATATGCCTGTAGATGAGATGAAAGTATTTTTTCATCAAACCTTAGTGGCCATGAGCAATACTTTTAATAAGGCCACTCAAGATGAAAAAATGACGGCGACTATGAAAGATTTTTGTGATTATTTTGCTGAAAAATTAGAAATTAAAAAATAAATCAGTCTGTTTTATTGGCATCATTTATTTCTTTATTGAGATGATCTAAATATAGAATACCATTGAGGTGGTCTATTTCATGTTGAAAAATAACTGATGTAAAGCCTTCTACCATTTCAGTTTTATGATCACCATTTTCAGTATCATATTCAATTAAAATAGCATAAGCTCTTTTATCTAATGTTTCTCTTCTGTTAGGGATTGATAAACAGCCTTCTCTATTAGTTTGTTTTTTCTCTGAATATTGAACAATAATAGGATTTAAACAAACTTCAAAAGGAAAGTTCTCCTTATCAAAACGTTGCACCCAGATAATATTTTTTAAGATGCCTACTTGTGGAGCCGCAATACCTGCACCTAGAGACATACTATCTGTAACCGTTCTGTAAAGACGTTTAATAAAAGATTTTAGAATGGGATTATTTGGGTCTGGCTTTATATACCCACTTTTTTTTCTCAGTAATATGGAATCTGTTTCACTAGTTATTTTATAAACACGCATAGGTTTTAAACTGTCAGAAGACATTATCATTTGGATGTCCCCTTTTGAAAAGGATTCATAGTCATCACTTGCTCCTTGCAGTGTTTTTACACTGGAGCAATTTGAAAATAAGAGGATAAGAAATGTATATAAAACAATTTTTTTCATAGGATCAGTTTGAGTTACCATTCATTAATTCTGTTAGAATCTAATTTAATGAAAATAAACAGTAATATGGTAAAACCCCAAAGCCCTGAGCCACCATAACTAAATAATGGTAATGGAATCCCAATGGTTGGAATTAACCCCATTACCATCCCTATATTTATCATAAAGTGCATAAAAATGATGGCAGCAACGGCATAACCATACATCCTACTGAATTGGGATTTTTGTAATTCTGCTAAATGAAGAATTCTTATTAAAAGCAACACAAAAACTATGACAACCAAGGCACTTCCTAAAAACCCCCATTCTTCACCAACCGTACTAAATATATAATCTGTATGTTGTTCTGGTACAAATTTTCCGGTAGTTCTTGTGCCTTCTAAAAATCCTTTTCCTGTTGCACCGCCTGAGCCTATTGCCTTTTCAGATTCGTTTAAATTATAGGCAAAGGTTTTTTTCATTTTCTCCAGCTTTACCGGATCTTTTTCAAGTCTTAGCCAGAGGCTTATACGGTCTTGTTGATGTGGTTGCAAGATACTTTGATAAAAGAATTTTATACCTGATGATAGAATGATACAAGCAATTAAAATTATGAGAGGTTGAAATAAATGAGGTCTTTTTTTAGTAAAAAAATGATTAATAAAAATAACTACTCCAGCAATGACAGACGTTATAATGGTTCCGAATTTTAAAGCAAAGACTGATAGGATCACAACAACAACGCCTAGAATTAAATATATTTTAGGTAATCCTTCTCTATACAATACAAAAAAGAAGGCCGCATAGACAATAGTGCTTCCTGCATCATTTTGAAGTAAAACTAAAATGGCTGGAATAGCAATAAGTATAAAAGTTTGAATTTGATCTTTAAACTTGTTAATATCAGTATTTAAATCACTCACATATTTTGCAACGGCGAGGGCCGTAGCGGCTTTGGCAAACTCACTGGGTTGTATCGTCATACCGCCAATGGCATACCAGGAGGTGGCTCCATTCACGTTTTTTCCAAACACAAACAGTCCAACTAATGAGAGCATTGATATGATATAAATAATGCTTGAGAAGCGTTCATAAAACTTAGAATCTATTGATAGTATGATTACAATTAAACCAAAAGTCAGGAAGACGAACATAAGTTGCTTTCCGTAGGGCTCATTAAAATTTAAATAATCAATAGTTTCTCCCGTGTGTGACGCCGATAATATATTCAACCACCCAAAACCTACAAGTAAAAGGAATAAAATAATTGTAATCCAATCAAATTTAAAATATCTGTGAGTTTCTCTAACCATTTATTATTTGATATTAGGTTCCTTTTTTGATCTTAATGATGCGTCTAAAGGGATTACTTGTAAGGCACTTTCTTTATTGATGCCAAATGGCTGCTCCGAATATGGTTTTTCATATTCATTTTCTAAGCTATGAGTTAGAATCCAATCTTCCAAATCGGTTCTAGTAATGTAGCCTTTAATGTATTTTTCAATCATTAAACTAGCAATTTTACCTGCAAAACGGCTTCCCCAATAACCGTTTTCAACAAATATAGCTAAGGCTATTTTAGGATTATCTTTTGGCGCAAAGGCAACAAAAATAGAATGGTCGGTTAATTGTGTTTTAACGCCATCTATTTTAATGAAATTTTCTGCAGTACCTGTTTTACCACAAATTTCTATATCGGGCACTTGAAGGCTGGCCGCCGTTCCTTTGTTATAGACATCAAACATACCATGTACAACTGGTTCAAAATTTTCTTTATCTATAGTGGTATGTTTAGCGGTTGTATAGTTTTTATCAATAGTTTCTCCTTCAATTTGTTTGATGATATGAGGCGTATAATAATAGCCTCTGTTACTTATAGCTGCAGCCATGTTTGCCAATTGAATGGGAGTTGCTTCAACTTCACCTTGTCCAATGGCATTGGAAATATTATAGGTTGAAACCCAGCGGCCCTTTCCATACCACTTATCATAAAAAGCGCCATCTGGTATTCTCCCTTTACTGCCAATTTTCAAATCATATCCCAAATAATTGCCTAATCCAAAACTTTTCACATGATTACTCCAAACATTCATGCCTTCGGCAGGATCATCATATTTATCAATAATTCGTCTATACACATTAGCGAAATAGGAGTTGCAAGATTGTGCAATACCATCATTCATATTTAAAGGCGCGTAATGGCTATGGCAACCAGTTAATCTTCTGCTTCCTAGATAATATCCCATTCTACAACCAAATCTGTCATCTGTGGTTACCACTTTTTCTTGTAATCCTATGAGTGCATTAAGAACTTTAAAGGGTGAACCAGGAGGATATTGAGCTAATAAACTTCTGTCGTATAAAGGTTTAGAAATAGTATCATAATGCATTTTAGAATAGTTTCTTGACCTATTCCTGCCGACTAATAAATTGGGATTAAAGCTGGGGGCCGAAATCATTGCTAAAATTTCTCCAGAACTTGGTTCAATAGCAATAATACCACCGCGTTTATTTTTCATTAGCAATTCACCATACTCCTGTAATTTTGAGTCAATGGTAATGGTAATGTCTTTTCCAGGTTGAGGTAATGTATCATAAATGCCATTTTTATATGGGCCAAGATCTCTGTTAAATCTGTCTTTTTGAATGAACTTAATCCCTTTAACACCGCGTAAAATATCTTCATAAGAAGCCTCAACACCTTGCTTTCCAATCAAATCCCCCATTTTATAGTAGGGATGTTTTTCAATAATAGCATTATTGACTTCTCCTATATCTCCTAAAACATTGGCCCCTATGCTAGTTTGATAGAGTCTTAATGAACGTTTTTGAATATAAAAGCCTTCAAATTTTCTCATTTTTTCCTGTAAAACGGCATAATCTTCTTTTGAAAGATGTGGTATAAAAACAGAAGGAAGCCAAGGAGAATAATGATATGCTTTGTTATAGATTTCAAGAAATTGGTCCTTATTAATATTTAATAACGAGCAAAATTCAAGTGTATCTAAAGGTTTCACTTCTCTTGGAATAAACATGACATCATAAGATGGTTGATTAGCCACCAAAAGTTCACCGTTTCTGTCATAAACAAAACCACGCTTTGGATAATCATAAACTTTTCTTATGGCATTGTCTTCAAACAAATCATGGTCTTGTGATTGATACACCTGAAGATAAAAAAGCCTTAAAATAAATATAAAACCTACAAGGATTATAGTTAGAAAGAGTAAAAATTTTCTCATTTAGTTTTTCTACTAAAAATAATGGATATCATTATACATAGTATTATAGTAAATATACTGGAGAATAACGTTTTTTGAAATGTTAAAATTACTTTAGATATGTTAAAGATTTCTAATGAAAACAATATTAAATGATGAATAACGGTCATAATCACAATATATGTAAATTTTGAACTGAATTCTACGGTATCAAATTTTATGGTTTGATATTCATAAATTGTCCCAAAAGAAAATTTCAAGACAATTGGTCTAACATAAGCAATACTAACACATGCGGCAGCATGAATACCTCCAGAATCTGTAAATATATCAATGGTCAGTCCTAATAAAAAACTTAAAAAAATAAATAAAGTTCTGTTGTTTTTGACAGGAAACAGCATAATGAATAA
This sequence comes from Yeosuana sp., assembly GCA_036525815.1. GTDB lineage: Bacteria > Bacteroidota > Bacteroidia > Flavobacteriales > Flavobacteriaceae > Yeosuana. Next base: position 11,074 of record DATCZQ010000229.1, read on the forward strand.
TATGTATATATAAGGGTTTATATATCCTAGAAAGTTTATATGATTAAGAACCAAAACCTGTAAACCAGATAGCAGAATGAAGCGCATGATATGTGTATATAAAGCACTATTCATTACTACTAGTTTTTAATAGATTAGAAATTTCAAGAACATCAATATTTTCAATAATATAAACATATTCAATATTGGTCATGTCATTAAATAACTTGATGTTTATTTCATAGTAATTTTCAGCCACATCAAGTTTAAAATCATGAATAGTGCCCACAGGGATACCTTTTGGGAATATTGATGAGCGTCCAGAAGTGACAATTGTATCGCCTACTATAACAGGAGCTATTTTTGGAATATCTACCAGTTGTGCAAAGAAAGGCGAAACCCCATTCCACGTTAAGGTTCCGAAATGATTGGTTTTTTTGAGTTGAGCGCTAATTTTACTTGAAGTATTTAAAATAGATAAGACAGTTGAATAATGTTTACTGGTATGATCAATAATCCCAACAATACCTTTGGAGGAAATAACCCCAAAATCTTGTTTAATGCTATCAGAGACCCCTTTGTTTAAAAGCAAAACATTTTTTGTTGATGAGTAACTATTCTTTAAAACAATGCCTGGCGTGAACTTGTAAGAATGATTAAAGGATAAACTATCAATGTAGACTAAATCCTTGTTGTTTTTAGAATTGTATAGAATAGATTTTAATTGATTATTTTCCTGGGATAAGAGGTCATTTTGTTTTTTAAGACTAAAATATCGGTTCGCATTACTAATGTAATTATAAACTCCACCAGTTAAGAAATTGGCCGAATTGATAAATCTGCTTTTATGATAAGAATGAGATTGAATGGTGAAACTTAGAGATATAGAAAACAGCAATAAGAATAACAAAAACGTTTTGTTTCTTATTATAAAATTTATAATCTGTTGCATACTAAATCAGTAAGGCTATTTAATCAATACACTTTTGTATTTAACTAAGTTTTTAAGTGTGATTCCAGTACCTCTTACTACTGCGCGTAAGGGGTCTTCAGCAATATAAACTGGCAGGTCCGTTTTTTGAGACAATCTTTTATCTAAGCCTCGAAGCATAGAACCACCACCTGCTAAATAAATACCTGTATTATAAATATCTGCAGCAAGTTCTGGAGGTGTTTGTGATAAGGTTTCCATTACTGCATCTTCAATACGAAGAATGGATTTGTCCAAAGCTTTCGCAATTTCTCTAAATGAAATTTGAACCTGTTTTGGTTTTCCAGTAAGTAAATCTCTACCTTGAACACTCATGTCATCTGGAGGGAGTTCTAAGTCTTCAGTAGCCGCTCCTATTTGAATTTTGATTTTCTCAGCAGTGCGTTCACCTACATATAGGTTATGCTGAGTTCTCATATAATATACAATATCATTTGTGAATACATCTCCGGCAATTTTAACTGATTTGTCACATACAATACCGCCTAAGGCAATCACGGCAATTTCAGTCGTTCCACCACCTATATCTACAATCATGTTTCCTTTGGGTTGCATGATGTCAACACCAATACCAATGGCCGCAGCCATCGGTTCATGTATTAAATATACTTCTTTACCGTTTACTCTTTCTGCACTTTCTTTAACAGCGCGCATTTCAACTTCAGTTATTCCTGAAGGAATACAGATAACCATTCTTAAAGCAGGTGTAAAAAACCTCTTTTTTAAGGCAGGAATGTTTTTAATAAACATACTTATCATTTGCTCTGAAGCATCAAAATCTGCAATAACGCCATCTTTCAATGGTCTGATGGTTTTAATGTTTTCATGCGTTTTACCCTGCATTAAACTAGCTTCTTGACCAACGTGTGTTATTTTTCCTGTAATCCTGTCTCTCGCAACTATTGAAGGAGCATCAACAACCACTTTATCATTGTGTATAATTAACGTATTTGCAGTACCTAAGTCTATTGCAATTTCTTCGGTTAAGAAGTCAAAAAAGCCCATGTGCAGAAAGTGATTTTAAGGTTTGTAAACTAATGATGTAAATGTAATAAAAGTTAAGCTATATAAAAGAAATAATATTATTAGATATTTTATGGTTAATGTTTAAAATGTCGCGTTCCAGTTAACACCATCGACACATTGTTTTCGTTGCAATAATCAATGCTTAACTGGTCTTTAATAGAGCCTCCAGGTTGAATAACAGAACCTATGCCAGCATTTTTTGCAATCTCTACACAATCAGGGAATGGAAAAAAGGCGTCACTAGCCATGGTAGCACCATTTAAATCAAACTTAAAAGTCTGTGCTTTATGTATGGCTTGATTTAAGGCATCCACACGACTTGTTTGTCCGGTACCACTCGCTAGTAATTGTTTGTTTTTAGCTAAAACGATGGTATTTGATTTAGTATGCTTACAAATTTTTGAAGCAAATAATAAATCATCTAACTCATTTTTGGTTGGTTTATTGTCAGTAACATATGTTAATTGTTCCATGCCATCTGTTAAGTTATCTCTGTCTTGCACTAAAATTCCATTCAAACAGCTTCTTACACTGGTTTTTGGTAATTCAATATCATGGATTACTAAAATGATTCTATTTTTTTTGCCTTGTAAAATTTCTAAGGCATCAGCTCCATAAGAAGGTGCGATCACCACCTCACAAAACAAGTTGTGTATTTCTAAAGCCGTCTCTTTATCAATTTGAGTATTACTAATTAATACGCCTCCAAAAGCTGATACGGGGTCACCTGCCAAAGCATCTGTATAGGCTTGTTTAATGGTAGCTCTTTGTGCCAATCCACAAGCATTGTTATGTTTTAAAATGGCAAATGTAGGCGGATCATTCTTAAATTCATTCATTAGGTTAACGGCCGCATCAACATCTAACAAGTTGTTGTAGCTTAATTCTTTGCCATTAAGTTTGGTGAAAAGAGCATCAAAATCTCCAAAGAAAAATCCTTTTTGATGCGGATTCTCCCCATACCGTAAAACCTTGCCATGAGTTTCGCTAATTTTTAAAACAGCTTCTTCATGATTTTTATTGAAGTAATTAAAAATGGCCGAATCATAATGAGAAGACACATTAAAAGCTTTAGTAGCAAATCGTTTTCTGTCATTTTCAGAAAGCATCCCATTTTTTTCCGTAATAAGAGCAAGGAATTCTGTATAATCTTCCATTGAAGCAATACAAACAACGTCTGCATAATTTTTGGCAGCTGCACGAATTAATGAGATGCCACCAATATCTATTTTTTCAATAATATCTTGCTCACTGGCCCCAGAAGCTACCGTTTTTTCAAAAGGATATAGATCAACAATCACCGCGTCTATTTGAGGGATTTCAAATTCTGCCAATTCCGCAACATCCTTTTCGTTATTTTGACGGTTTAAAATGCCTCCAAAGACCTTTGGGTGCAAGGTTTTTACGCGACCACCAAGAATAGATGGGTAAGACGTTATGTCTTCAACTGGAATTACTTTAATGCCTAAATCATTAATAAATTGTTGGGTTCCACCAGTGGAATAGATAATAACACCCTGTTCATTTAATTTTCTAACAATAGGTTCTAATCCATCTTTACTAAACACAGAAATTAGTGCAGATTTAATAGTTTTTTGGTTACTCATTTTGTTGTGTTGTTTATAGTCTTAATTGCAATTTTTTGAATTTAATTCCTTTAAATATTGAGCCGTAGTATATTAAAGATGCAAAAGTAACTATTTATAGCAAAATTAATAGTCAGAATTGTGTTTTGTTTATAATTATTGTAACGAATAATTTAATTAAACGTCCTATCTTTATATCAGAATGAATTTCTAGAATAATCAATTTATGCTGCTCTATTTACGTCTTTTCAAAGAGAGTTTTTCCTTTGCAATAAGCGCATTAAGAAATAATAAACTACGTACATTTTTGTCGCTTATCGGTGTCACCGTAGGTATTTTTTCAATTATTGCGGTTCTGGCAGCGGTTGATTCCTTAGATCAGAGCATCCAAAGTCAATTATCAGGAATTGATAAAAACACGATTTATGTGACCCGATTTTCATTTGGTCCCACTTCAGTTCCTAGGTGGCAGCGAGAAAATTTTCCGCAAACAGGCAATGATGATTTTGAATTTATAAGAAGAAATGTTTCAGGAATTGAAGCTAGTGCATTTGCTCTTTTTGGAAGAGGTCAGACTATTCGTTACAAAGACAGGACCCTTGAAAATATAAATACGACACCAGTTTCAAATGAAATATATGAGATTGAAAACTTAAAAATATACAAAGGGCGCTTTTACAATGAAACGGAATCAAATACTGGAGCGCAGGTTGTTGTAATTGGTTTTAATTTGGCAAAAAATTTGTTTGAAAATGAAGAACCGGTGGGGAAGGTCGTTAGGATTTATGGAAGAAAATTAACGGTTATTGGGATCCTAGATAAATATGGAGGACTCAATAATAATTCTCCGGACGAGAAGGCTTATGTTCCAGCCAATTTTGCCAGAGGTTTTATGAATACTGGTAGTAAAGGGGTGCTGACCATGATTATTATTAAACCTGAAAAGGGTATAGACATTAATGCTTTTGAAGAAGTTTTAAGACAAAAATACAGACGTTACCGAGGTTTGAAGCCGAATGAGATAGACAATTTTTTTATAAATAAGCTCTCGGGGTTTACCGATTTAATTGATGGCATTATTTCAACCATGAATCTTATAGGTTGGATAATAAGCGGATTTTCTTTGTTGGTTGGAGGTTTTGGGGTTGCTAATATTATGTTTGTGAGCGTAAAAGAACGAACTAACTTAATAGGAATCCAAAAGGCCATGGGAGCCAAAAACCGATTTATATTATTTCAATTTTTGTTTGAAGCCGTTATTTTGGCCGTTATTGGTGGTGTAATTGGATTGGTTTTAGTTTGGATAGGCACGCTCATTGGATCTGCCATGGCAGATGATTTTAAATTTATATTGTCGTTTAAAAATATATTATTAGGCTTTTCAGTTTCTACCATTATAGGCTTAATCGCAGGTATACTTCCAGCGACCTCTGCCGCTAAATTGGATCCAGTGGAAGCAATTAGAACAGGTTTCTAATTTTTACAGCCACTATAATTTAAGGGAGAATTGCAGCTACTTTAGCACATACAAATTCTAAAAAACGCTCATCTTCTTGTGTAAAAGGGTTTGGCGTATTGGAGTCGATATCTATTTGCCCAATATTTTCTCCATTCACAAAAATAGGGATGACAATTTCAGCTTTTACAGTGATACTGCACGCAATATAATTATCTTGCGCAGAGACGTCAGGTACTACGAAATTTTTATTACTCACTGCTACTTGACCACAAATGCCTTTTCCAAAAGGAATGACCGTATGATCTGTTGGTGCTCCAACATAAGGACCTAAAACTAATTCTTCTTTTTTTCCGTTTCTAAAATAAAACCCTACCCAATTATAGTGAAGAACCCTTTTTTCAAGTAAGGCACAAATGTTTTGCAAACGGTCATTGACTGATTTTTGGTCTTTTGAAATAATTAATTCAATTTGTGGTTTTAAAGTATCAAAAATCATCATATAAAAAGTTTTGGTAAAAATATTTAAAAAGGCGTAACTTCGATATTCAATTTGTGAATTTAACATTTAATAAATCTTTATATATTTTTGAGGGCCTTAATTGTAAAATATAAATCCGTTATCAGATTTATTCTAACCTTTATAATAGTTTATGGTTTATTATCTGTTTGTTATAAATTCTATTTAGATTTTTCAAAAGACTCAGTTTACTACCCTGATTATATAACCAATTTAGTTTCCAGACAAAGTGAAGATGTCCTGAATGTGATGGGTTATGATGCACATATGGAGCCCCACACAGAAGAACCATCAATGAAATTAATCATTAATGGTAAATACCTTGCCAGAATCATTGAAGGTTGTAATTCAATAAGTATTATTATTCTTTTTGTGTCATTCATAATGGCATTTTCAGGAAAACCAAAAACAACTTTCATGTACATGTTGTTTGGAAGTGTTTTGATATATGTTGTCAATTTAAGTCGAATTGTGATTCTCTCTATTGGGTTATATCATTATCCTTGGCGAAAAGATATTTTACACACCGTTATATTTCCGGGGATAATATACGGTATGGTTTTTTTACTTTGGATATTTTGGGTGAACCGCTTTTCAAACATGATTAAAAAAAATGAATAATACTGCTAAATACATATTGCTTTTTGTATTGTTTGGAATGCTGGTTTTAATTCGTGTTTTTGAAAATGAATTATTTTATGATCCTTATCTGACTTTTTTTAAAAATGACTATTTATACATTGATAGCCCCAGGAGAGAGGTGTTTAAATTGACTGCTTTTACAAGTTTAAGATATGGGCTAAATACAGTCATATCATTAGGGATTATATATGTGGTTTTTAAGGATAAAAGTATGGTCAAATTTTCAACCTTTATTTACATAGTTTCCTTTGTAGTGCTTATTTTGATTTATCTTTATTTTGTGGTGAACCCTAAACAAGAGCATTATTATTTGTTCTTTAATATGAGGCGATTTTTAATTCAGCCAATTATCTTATTAGTCTTATTGCCAGCGTTTTATTATTACAAATTAAAACATTGAGTGTTAATATATTGATAATTATCAAGTTAGCATAGTATTTTTTTGTACTTTTGTTACTTATGAAAATTGTATTTCAAAAAATAATGGCTTTGTTAATGTCATTGGTGGTGTTATTTTCTACCATGTCATTTACTATTGATATGCATTATTGTGGTGATATTTTAGTTGAAACAGCCATATTTCATAAAGCTAAAGGATGCGGTATGGAAATGGAAGATTCTGCAGCTAATTCAGAATGTTCAACAATTAAAAAAGGATGTTGTAAAGAAGAAAAGATTATCGTTCAAGGTCAAGACGAGTTGCAGCTAACTTTTGATAAACTCACTTTTGAAAAGCAATTTTTTGTCTCTTCATTATTATATACCTATGTGTTATTTTTTGAATCTGAAGGTGAATCAATAATTTCATTTTTAGAATATCCACCACCCCTCATAGTCAAAAAGCTTTATAAGCTTGATGAGACTTATTTAATTTGATTTTTAAACTTTAGACTAGGTTATCCAATAATGTCATGTTATTAGGATAATTTGATGTATTCGGTGTTTTCATTATGCCAATGTCTAACGGTTTAATAATCAAATTACATGTTAAATAAAATCATAAAATATTTTCTCGAGAATAAATTAATTACAACGCTTGTTTTAATGACGTTTATTTTTTGGGGTATATCCACATCGCCATTTAATTGGAATACGGGGTTTATACCAAAAGACCCTGTACCAGTTGATGCTATTCCAGATTTAGGTGAAAACCAGCAGATCGTTTTTACAGAATGGGGTGGAAGATCTCCTCAGGATATTGAAGATCAAATCACCTATCCACTTACCACCTCACTTCTTGGGATTCCTAATGTAAAATCTATTCGAAGTACCTCTATGTTTGGTTTTTCAAGCATTTATATCATTTTTGAAGAACAGGTAGATTTTTATTGGTCGCGGTCACGAGTTTTAGAAAAGTTAAATTCTTTACCAGAAAACTTATTGCCTGATGACGCAAAACCAACATTGGGTCCTGATGCCACAGCTTTAGGACAGGTGTATTGGTACACCATAGAAGGTCGTGATCCAAAAGGAAATGTGACCGGTGGCTGGGATTTGGACGAATTACGCTCGGTGCAAGATTATTACGTAAAATATGCATTGAATGGTGTTTCTGGGGTTTCAGAAGTAGCTTCAGTTGGTGGGTATGTAAAAGAGTATCAAATAGATGTCAATCCCGATGCTTTAAAAGCCTATAATATTGGCATTGATATGGTTATGATGGCCGTAAAAAATTCTAATCGCGATATAGGAGCTAATACCATTGAAATTAATAAAGCAGAGTATTTTATACGTGGACTTGGTTATATAAAAACTACAAAAGATCTGGAAAACACGGTAGTAAGTGTTACCAATAATAAGCCAATACTTATAAAAGATATAGCGAATGTAAGTTTAGGACCAGAAACCCGAAGGGGTATTTTAGATAAAGGCGGTGCCGAAGTTGTCGGCGGTGTGGTTGTGGCTCGATATGGCTCCAATCCGTTAGAAGTAATCAATAATGTAAAAGCCAAAATAAATGAGTTTTCATCGGGCCTACCTAAAAAAACATTGGCAGACGGAACCATTAGTCAACTAACCATCATTCCTTTTTACGACCGCACGCAACTTATTGAAGAAACGATAAGCACCTTAGAAACAGCCCTGTCTCATGAGATTCTCATCTGTATCATTGTAGTGCTTGTTCTTATGATGAATTTGCGAGCATCGTTCATTATATCTAGTTTATTACCCGTTGGGGTTCTAATGACTTTTATCATTATGCGTTATGCAGGGGTAGATGCCAATGTGGTTGCGTTATCAGGTATTGCCATTGCTATTGGTGTTATGGTAGATATAGGCATTGTTTTTGTTGAAAACATTATAAGGCATTTAGAAATACCAGAAAACCAGGGTGTAAAAGGCAAAGAATTAATGAACGTTATTTATGATGCTACAAAAGAAGTAGCATCAGCCATAACAACCGCATTGGCTACTACAGTAGTAAGTTTTATCCCAGTATTCGCCATGGTAGGTGCCGAAGGAAAATTGTTCAGACCTCTGGCCTTTACCAAAACATTCGCCTTAATCGGGGCTTTTATTTTAGGTATCGCAGTGCTGCCAGCTTTAGCACATGTTGTTTTTGGTATTAATTATGATAAAAAGAAGGTAAAAAGAACTTGGGGTATTATACTCATTGTTGGTGGTTTGCTTTTAGCTATTTATATGCACATCTGGCTGCCATTAGTTTTGTGTGTTTTAGGGTTAAATTCTTTGTTTGAACATAAATTACCGATACAGTTCAGTAAAAGGACCAACTATATAAATATAGGTTTAATCTTGTTTATTGCTACTTTTTTCTTAGCGGAAGAATGGCTGCCATTAGGCCCGCAAAATAATCTTTTAGTAAACTATGTATTTGTACTGGTTTTAATCGGTGTTATTTTAGGAGCACTGTTAGCCATTGTGCATTTTTATGAACCCGTGCTTAAATGGTGTTTAAATAATAAAGGAAAGTTCATGTTAATTCCGCTCTTTACTTTATTATTTGGGGTCTTTATTTGGATAGGATTTGATGGCACCTTTGGTTTTGTCTCGAAGGGGTTCGAAAAAATGGGGTGGAATATTAAAGAAACCAAGGTATGGACGTCAATATCAAAAACTTTTCCGGGTATAGGTTCCGAATTTATGCCATCATTAAATGAGGGGTCATTTTTATTAATGCCTACGTCAATGCCACATGCCGGAATAGAAGAAACTAAGAACACCGTTCAGAAATTGGATATGTTGCTAGCTAGTATTCCGGAAGTTGACATAGCCGTTGGAAAAGCAGGTCGAGTAGAAAGTGCCATAGATCCTGCGCCTATTTCCATGTTTGAAAACATCATTAATTATAAACCAGAATTTATAGTAACCCATGACGGAAAACCTAAACGTTTTAAAGTTGATAAAGATGATAAATTTGTGCTTTCTAATGGATCATCACTATCAAATGATGATGCATTACTTCAAAGCGTCAAAGAAAGTGATTTATTGCCGGATGATGATGGCGAATTTTTTAGAAACTGGCGTTCACATATTAAAAGTTCAGATGATATTTGGAACGAAATTATTAAGGTTTCAAATCTTCCAGGAGTTACTTCAGCCCCCAAATTACAACCTATTGAAACCCGTTTGGTCATGCTGCAAACGGGTATGCGGGCACCAATGGGAATTAAAGTGTATGGGCCTGACTTAAAAACCATTCAAAATTTTGGCTTAGAGTTAGAAACTATTTTAAAACAAGTGCCTTCTGTAAAAGCGGAAGCTGTCTTTGCAGACAGGATTGTTGGGAAACCTTATTTACAATTGAATATTAATCGTTCTGCGATTGCTCGTTACGGATTAAGTGTTGAAAAAGTTCAGCAAGTTATTGAAACTGCTGTAGGCGGTATGAACATTACAACTACAGTTGAAGGCAGAGAACGGTATCCGGTTCGCGTTAGATATCCAAGAGAATTAAGAGATGACCCGGAGAAAATCAAAAAAATATTAGTACCTACCCCTACGGGTGTTCAAGTGCCTTTGGGTGAACTGGTGAGTCTTGAATTTGTTCGGGGACCACAAATGATAAAAAGTGAAGAGACCTTTTTGGTAGGCTATGTATTGTTTGATAAAAAAGAAAACTTCGCTGAAGTAGATGTTGTGAATGATTCCCAAAAACACATAAAGGATAAAATTGATGCAGGAGAGTTAATAGTTCCAAAAGGCGTGAGTTATAAATTTTCTGGCAGTTATGAAAATCAAATTCGTGCGGTTAAAAAATTAGCAATCGTCATCCCAATAAGTTTGGTTGTGATATTTCTGCTATTATACTTTCAGTTTAAAACAGTCATTGCATCATCAATTCATTTTTCTGGTGTTTTTGTGGCTTTTGCAGGTGGTTTTATTATGTTATGGCTGTACGGCCAGGATTGGTTCTTGAATTTTTCAATTGCTGATGTTAACATGCGACATTTATTTCAAATACATCCTATCAATCTCAGTGTAGCAGTTTGGGTAGGTTTTATTGCTTTATTTGGAATTGCAACAGACGATGGTGTGATTATGGGGACCTACATCCATCAAGTATTTGAAGAGAAACAACCAAAAACAATTGAAGGCGTTAGAGAAGCCGTTTTAGAAGCTGGAAAAAAACGGGTGAGGCCAGCCATGATGACAGCAGCTGTAACTATTATAGCGTTACTTCCTATATTGACTTCAACAGGTAAAGGCGCTGATATTATGATACCTATGGCAATTCCAACATTTGGAGGCATGGTTATTCAACTTATGACCATGTTTGTGGTGCCAGTATTGCAAGCCTTCTGGAGAGAAACAGTCATTAAAAGAAATCAATAATGAGAAAATTTAATAAATATAAGATTTTGAATTTTTTAATTCTTGCAGCGATATTGTGGGCTACAAATTTAAATAGTCAAACATTAAATGATTATTTAGGTATTGCTACACAGAACAATCCTGAAATAAAGGCTGCCTATTCAGAGTTTGAAGCAGCGTTACAAAAAGCGCCACAAGTAAGTTCGTTGCCTGATCCGAGTTTAACCATGAGTGCTTTTGGGCGCATGATAGAAACCAGAGTAGGGGCCCAAGAAGCGCGTTTTAGTTTGATGCAAATGTTTCCTTGGTTTGGTACTTTGGAAGCCAAAAAGAATGCAGCCAATTTAATGGCTGAGGCTACTTTTCAGAATTATTTGGACTCAAAAAATGAGGTCTTTTTAATGGTTAAAAAATCATATGCAGAAATATATGAGATCAATAAAATGATTCGTCTTGAAGAAAAAAATCTTGAAATTTTAGATAATTATCGAGAACTCGCCTTGAGTAAATTTAAAAATGGAAAAGGGGCCATGGTCGATGTAGTGAGAATTGATATTAAACGAAACGAAAGCGCCACTAATATTCAATTGTTAAAAGATCAAAACCAGCCACTTCAAATTGAATTTAACAGTTTATTAAATCGCGAATTAGATGCCTTTATTAATATTCCCGAATCGCTGTCCATTGTTGAAAATAATGTACCCGTAGAAAGAGATAGTTTATTTAATTCCAATCCGAAATTAATACGATTAGATAAAAAATTATTGTCTTTAGAAGCTGAAAAAGAGGCGGAAAGAAAAGAAGGTTATCCAATGATTGGACTTGGTTTAGATTACTCTATTATATCGAAGCGCGATGTGCCCGGTTTAGAAATGAACGGTCAAGACGCTATTATGCCCATGCTTTCGGTGACACTGCCTATTTTCAGAAAAAAATACAACGCAAAACAAAAAGAAGTCGACTTCATGATGCAGGCGACCACTTTTGAGAAGCAAGCTATAAAAAATAAATTACAGACTAATTATAGTATGGCTAACTATAAGGTTTCAAAAGCGAAAACATTAAAAGCATTATACGTAAAGCAAACCGAAAGCACCCAACAAGCGATATCGTTATTAATAGCAGCTTATAGTAATTCTGGAAGCGATTTTGAAGAAATTCTAAGAATGAATCAAGATTTGTTAATGCTTCAAACAGCAACCGTTACTGCCCATAAAAATCAATTTATAGCACAATCAAACATAGATTATTTAATATCTAAACAGGAATAAGATGAACACAAAAAATAAAAATACACTAAAAATGGTAGGCATCCTGTTCGCAGGAGTTCTGCTGGGATGGATTTTTTTTGGAGGGGATAATGCGCCAAAATCAGATCATGAACAAAGCACTTCAGAAAGCAAAGAAACCATTTGGACCTGTTCCATGCATCCGCAAATACGCATGAACGAACCAGGTCTATGTCCCATATGTGGGATGGATTTAATTCCATTAGAGTCGAACGGTTCTTCAATAGACCCTGACGCCATTCAAATGACCGACGATGCTATGAAATTAGCGAATATACAGACTATGATAGTGGGTGGAGGCGACAATGCGAGTAAAAAATTGGCGCTTAATGGTAAAGTGCAGATTGACGAACGTAAATTGTATACCCAATCCTCTCATATTCCGGGTAGAATTGAAAGGTTGATGATTAATTTTACGGGTGAAAAGGTTAGTCGCGGACAAACTTTGGCTATGGTGTATTCTCCTGAATTGGTAACGGCTCAAGAAGAATTATTACAAGCATATGGCATGAAAGATGCACAACCAGACTTATTTCCTGCTGCCAAACAAAAACTCAGTAATTTAAAAATTGGTGAGGGTACAATCAATAAAATAATAAGTACCAATAAACCCATCCAACAATTCCCAATAACCGCCGATGTCTCTGGTATTATCACAGCGAAAAAGGTGGATTTAGGCGATTATGTTGGTCAAGGCATGCCGATATATGAAATTGCCGATTTGTCCTCACTTTGGGTGCTTTTTGATGTGTATGAAACTGATATGCCATGGGTAAAAGTAGGTAATAAAATACGCTACACGGTTCAATCGCTTCCCGGAGAATCTTTTGAAGGCATTGTTTCATTTATTGATCCTTTAATTAATCCTCAAACCCGAGTAGCATCAGCAAGAGTAGAAGTAAAAAATTTTGAAAACAAATTAAAACCAGAAATGTTTGTGTCAGGTGTTATTAGTAATATGGTTTCTAAATCCACATCTAAAGACATCGTAATTCCAAAGACAGCAGTCATGTGGACTGGTGAACGATCAGTAGTTTATATGAAAAACGTTGTTTCAAATAAAGTAAACTTCAAACTACGTGAAGTAACACTAGGTGCTTCACTGGGAGACGCTTATATTATAAAGGAAGGACTTTCAGAAGGAGAAGAAATTGTAGTTAATGGCACATTTACTGTGGATGCCGCCTCACAATTGGCTGGCAAACCAAGTATGATGAGTCCTGACGGAGGAAAAGTAGCAACAGGTCATAATCATGGTGATGTAGCGAAATCATCTAATAAAGATACAGAGTCGCCTAAAAAGGAAATTTCAAAGAACTTAGGAATTAGTCAGAAGGCAAAAGATGCGCTTAACCCCATTTTTACTAAATATTTAAAATTGACAGATGCACTTACAGGGGATAATTTAGAAGAAGCTAAAAAAGACGGAGCCAATTTACTTAAAGCCGTTGAAGGTATAAATATGTCTTTATTTACAGGCGAACCACACAAAGTTTGGATGGAAATAAGCACTGATTTAAAAAGCTCGTTACAACACATAGAGCATTTTAAGACCTTGGGAGAACTTAGAAAGTCCTTTAACCAAATATCTGAGTCCATTATTACAATGGAAATAGCATTTAAACCAAATAATGAAACCCTGTATGTTCTGCATTGCCCTATGGCGAACAACAATAAAGGTGGTGATTGGTTAAGTGCATCAAAAGATGTAAAAAACCCCTACTATGGAAAAGCAATGCTTACTTGTGGAGAGGTTTCCAAAGAAATAAAATAAACAATAACAAACAATAATTAAAACAATAAAAAAATGAAAAATTTAAAAGTAACAACAGGAATTTTAGCGATGGCATTCTTAACTTTTGTGGCACTGTCCTGTAAAGGTGAAACAAAAAATAATAATGACTCTGCATTGCAGACGACTGAAGTTAAACAATTGGCCAATCTTGACATTAGTTTTGGTGTTAGAGGAAATTGCGGCATGTGTAAAAAAACCATCGAAAAGGCTGTTAATGCAGTAGATGGTGTTACAAAAGCAGTTTGGGATGTTGACAAAAAAAAGATAGATGTTTCGTTTGATGATTCAAAAACAGATGAAATGGCCATACACCATGCCATTGCGGCGTCAGGCTACGATACTGAAAAAGTATCAGGTGACTTAAATGCCTATAAGAATTTGCCAGGGTGTTGTCAGTACGACCATGAAATGGCTATAAATCAAAATCAATAAGACTAAGGAATAAGTTAATAATATAACAAATTATTAAATCAATTATTTTAATATAATCATGGTAAATAGGCAAACAGCGCTAAATATTAGAAAAACTCATCGCTATTTGGGTCTCTTTTTAGGAATACAATTTCTTTTTTGGACCATCAGTGGTTTATATTTTAGTTGGTCTGATATTGATGATATTCACGGAGACCAATTTAAAAACTCAGAGTATCAACCAAAAACATTTAAAGACCTTATAAGTCCTTCAGATTTGAAAATTGCCAATGGAATTCATTCAATTCAATTACGGGATATTAACAATACGCCATATTATTGGGTAAATGAAAATCAGCTTTTTAATGCTATTGATGGTACATCAAAAAATAGTATATCAAAAGAGGAAGCTGTAAGTATTGCTGAAGTGTACTTGAAGAAAGATCTGAAGGTAACAAGTGTTGAGAGAATTGATGTGGCTGGAAAACATCACGAGTATCGCGAAAAGCTTTTGCCTGCTTATGTTATTACTTATAGCAATGATGAAGTATTAAAAGCCTATATTTCAATAAAAGACGGAAAATTTCAAACCCTGAGACATCGAAACTGGCGTTGGTTTGATTTTTTATGGATGACACATACTATGGATTATGAAAGCAGGGATAATTTTAATACCATGGTATTAAGAGCGTTTTCACTGTTAGGATTAATCACGGTATTGAGTGGGTTTTTATTGTGGATTACTTCTTCCCCTACTGTTAGAGAATTATTAAAACGTATAAAATATTAAAAAAAATGAAACATACATATTCCATTTCAGGAATGAGCTGTAATGGCTGCAGATCTCATGTGGAGAAAACCCTAAATAGTATTGAAGGTGTTGAGGAAGCTCAGGTAGATTTGCAAAAGGCAGAAGCAACAATTAGTATGGTTTCCCATATTGATATATCCACTTTTAAGGAAGCCCTTGAAAAGGATAGTGGCGGACGTTATGGTATTTCATTGCCTGGAGAACACAGCCGTAAACAAGAGGTTCAAAAACCAGAAAAGCCTGAAAGCACAGGCACAGGGGTATTTTATTGTCCTATGCACTGTGAAGGAGATAAAACCTATGATAAGCCTGGTGATTGCCCTGTTTGCGGAATGGATCTTGTGGAAGAAGTCTCGTCTAACACAGATACTTCTGCTGAAGATAAAAATTATAAAAGACTATTACATAAATTTTGGTTAAGTGTGGCATTTACGCTGCCTATATTTTTAATAGCTATGTCTGAGATGATTCCTGATAATCCTTTGTATAGTATACTTTCACTAAAATACTGGAACTGGATTCAATTTGGCTTATCAATTCCAGTGGTTTTTTACACCACATGGATGTTCTTTGAGCGTGCCTATCGCTCCATTAAAACATGGCATTTAAACATGTTTACATTAATTGGAATAGGAGCAGGTGTTGCCTGGGTTTTTAGTGTTTTCGGCATGTTGTTTCCAGAATTTTTTCCTCCACAATTTAAAACGGAATATGGTACTGTTCACGTGTATTTTGAGGCAGCAACCGTTATTTTAACCTTGGTGTTGATGGGGCAAGTATTAGAGGCTCGTGCTCATGGAAAAACCAATAGTGCGGTTAAAGAATTGTTGCAGTTGGCACCAAATAAAGCCATTCGTATTGTTGATGGTAAGGAAGAAATTACCTCTATTGAAATGATCGTTATTGGTGATTTATTGCGCGTAAAACCAGGCGACAGAATTCCGGTTGATGGTACTATTTATGAAGGAGAGAGCTCAGTTGATGAATCTATGATTACTGGTGAGCCCATGCCCGTTCATAAATCAGTTCATGATAAAGTAAGTTCAGGAACCATTAATGGCAAACAATCTTTTATTATGAAAGCTGAAAAAGTGGGTAATGACACCCTGCTTTCTCAAATTATTGATATGGTAAATAAGGCAAGTAGGAGCCAAGCACCTATTCAAAAATTAGCGGATAAAATCTCGGGTTATTTTGTGCCTATTGTAGTGCTTATTTCAGTCTTTACATTTGTTTTATGGGTTGTATTTGGTCCAGAACCTAAGTATGTATTTGCATTGGTAAATGCCATTGCGGTGCTTATAATTGCATGCCCTTGTGCTTTAGGATTGGCAACACCTATGTCGGTTATGGTAGGCGTTGGAAAAGGTGCCAAATCTGGTGTTTTAATCAAAAATGCCGAAGCCTTAGAACGTTTAAACAGTATAGACATTTTAATTATTGATAAAACAGGTACTATAACGGAAGGAAAACCGTCCGTTGATCAAATTGGCGCGCCTTTGGCTAAGTATAATGAAAAAGAGGTGCTGCAATATATTGTATCCATTAATCAAATGAGTGAGCATCCTTTGGCTGATGCGACCCTAAAATATGGTAAAGAACAGGGGGTTGAACTTTTAAAAGTAAATAATTTTAATTCCGTTACAGGAAAAGGCGTTGTTGGTACTATTGAGGATAAAATAGTAGCACTAGGAAATGAAAAGTTAATGCAGGAAATCAATGCGGTCATACCCGATGAGCTTTTGGATGCTGTGAAGGCTCAACAAAAATTAGGTAAAACAGTATCTTTTTTATCCGTTAATGCCATTGTTATTGGATATGTGGTGATTAGTGATAAAATAAAAACATCCAGTATAAAGGCCATTTCAGAATTACGATCAAAAGGTATTGATGTGATTATGTTAACAGGTGATCATTATGATACCGCCCAAGCGGTGGCACAAGCATTAAGCCTCACGGATTTTAAGGCAGGTTTGCTTCCACAAGATAAACTAGCTGAAGTGGAATTACTGCAAAGCCAAGGAAAAAAGGTGGCTGTTGCCGGTGATGGTATTAATGATGCACCAGCATTAGCAAAAAGTGATGTAGGTATTGCCATGGGAACAGGAACCGATGTGGCTATTGAAAGTGCAGGAATCACCTTAGTGAAAGGTGATTTACAAGGTATTGTGAAAGCACACAATTTGAGTCAGAAAGTGATGCGTAATATAAAGCAAAACTTGTTTTTTGCCCTTTTTTACAACAGTTTAGGGGTGCCTGTGGCTGCAGGTGTTTTATTTCCATTTTTCGGGATTTTATTATCACCAATGATAGCTGCTTTGGCCATGAGTTTTAGTTCCGTGTCAGTGATATCTAATGCCTTGCGTTTGCGTCGCATAAATATTGAATAAGGGGCCTTTGTTTCTGTGAAACTAATTTCAAAACAGCATTGAATTGGAAATAAAATATTAAATTTAGAAGCTTTTTACTGTTGTAAAAAAAGGCATAAATCAATTACTCATATAAAAACTATGAATATGTGCAAAACCAAAGCTGTTTTTAGTGTTACATTGAAACATAAATCCGTTTTTCTGTTTATTCTTTTTGTCTTTTTATCTTTTCAAATTTTTTCTCAGCAAGGAGGCTTCAAATGGTCTAGTGATGGTAACTCTTATTACCGCATAGAAAATAATAATGTGATGCAATATAGTTTGCCCGAAAAACGGGCTAAGGTTTTAATGAGCAAAGAACAACTGACACCCAAAAATAGCAGTTCGCCATTAGAGGTTAGTTATTTTATCTTTTCAAATGATGAGCAAAAAGTGTTGATTTTCACAAACACAAAACGTGTTTGGAGATTAAATACTAAAGGAGATTACTGGATTCTGGATATTGCTAAAGGTTCCTTAACACAACTTGGAAAAAGTTTGCCGGAATCATCTTTAATGTTTGCTAAATTTTCTCCTGACGGAAAAGCAGTGGCTTATGTGAGCGATAACAATATTTATGTTGAGGATTTGAATACTTCTGATATAAAAGCACTTACAACGGATGGGTCAACTACTTTAATTAATGGGACTTTTGACTGGGCTTATGAAGAAGAGTTCGCCTGTAGAGATGGTTTTCGCTGGAGTCCTGACAGCAAGTCGATAGCTTATTGGCAGATAGATGCATCAGATATTAAAAGGTTTTATTTAATAAATAATACAGATTCTATCTATTCACAAGTAGTCCCAATTGAATATCCGAAAGTTGGTGAAACACCATCGTCCTGTAAAGTGGGTGTTGTAAGTATTGCTGATGCTAAAACGACTTGGATGAACGTTCCCGGTGACGCAAGACAGCACTATTTAGTGCGTATGGAATATATTCCTTCAACTGAAAAATTATTAGTACAGCAATTGAACAGAAAACAAAATGACAGTAAATTATATATTGTTGAACCAAATTCAGGAGTAGCTAAAGTAGTATATGAAGAAACAGACAAAGCATGGGTTGATATCTATGAAGATGACTTTCAATATGATGTTTATTTTACCAATAATTATAATTGGTTAAATAACGGAGAAAGTATTTTATGGGCGAGTGAAAAGGATGGATGGCGTCATTTGTATAATGTGTCTTTAGCAGGAAAATCTGAAAAGAAAATAACAAATGGGGACTATGATATTATTGACTTAAATCACATAGATACTAAAAAGGGATATGTGTATTTTACGGCCTCACCTGAAAATGCGACTCAAAAATATTTGTATCGCACTAAATTAAATGGCAAAGGTAAAGAAGAGCTTATGAATCCTGAAGGTCTAAAAGGAACCCATAATTATTCGGTGTCACCGACAGGAACCTATGCTTTACATTATTTTTCAAACAGTTATACACGTCCTGCTGCTGAATATGTCACATTTCCACAGCTTAAACCAGTTAATGCAACGGAAAGCATTATAGCTAAATTAAATGGATTGGAAGAAACTCCTCATGTTGAATTTTTTAAAGTAACAACTGTTGATAATGTTGAAATGGATGGGTGGATGGTGAAACCCACAAATTTTGATCCTTCAAAAAAATATCCTTTGGTGTTTTATGTTTACTCAGAACCAGCGAGAGCGACAGTTACAGATACATATGGGGTAGAAAGGAACTATAATTATAATGGAAATATGGCTGATGACGGATATATTTATATATCATTAGATAACCGAGGAACACCAGCGCCAAAAGGAAGGGAATGGCGTAAAAGTATTTACAGAAATATTGGAAGAATTAATATAAAAGATCAGGCCATGGCTGCTAAGGAAATATTGAAATGGGATTTTGTGGACCCTGAGCGTATTGCAGTTTGGGGACATAGTGGAGGGGGTTCAGCTACTTTGAATTTAATGTTTAAGTATCCGGATATATATAAAACAGGAATTTCTTTGGCAGCTGTAGCAAACCAATTGACTTATGACAATATTTATCAAGAGCGTTATATGGGATTGCCGCAAGAAAATTTAGAAGATTTTGTAAACGGTTCTCCAATGACTTTTGCTAAAAATTTAGAAGGTAAATTGTTATATATTCATGGTACGGGTGATGATAATGTACATTACCAAAATGCAGAAATCTTGATCAATGAGTTAGTGAAATACAACAAGCAATTTCAGTTTATGGCTTATCCTAACCGCACACATGGTATTAGAGAAGGAGAAGGTACCACCAAACATTTAAGAACACTATACACCAATTTTTTAAAAACCTATTGCCCTCCAGGAGGGAAATAAAAAGTTATTAAAGCATAAAAAATCCTTGTGAGTACAAATTTTATATTAAAAAACGCTTCAAAATTAATTGAAGCGTTTTTTAATATATGTGTACCAGACTTTTGATTTACATCATTCCTGGCATACCGCCACCCATACCACCTGGCATAGCTGGAGTATCTTCTTTAATATCAACCAATGCACATTCAGTAGTTAAAATCATTCCTGCAACAGATGCTGCATTTTCTAATGCAATACGCGTTACTTTTTTAGGATCGATAATACCTGCTTTTAACATATCAACATAAGTCTCTGTTTTGGCATCATAACCAAAAGAACCTTTACCTTCCATCACTTTTGAAACAACCACACTGCCTTCGCCACCTGCATTTTCAACAATGGTGCGTAAAGGAGCTTCAATAGCACGTGCTACAATTTGAATACCAGTTACTTCGTCAAGGTTTTCAGTAGTAATCTTTTCTAATACTGATTTTGCTCTTACTAAAGCAACACCACCACCAGCAACAATACCTTCTTCAACAGCTGCTCTTGTAGCATGTAAGGCATCATCAACACGGTCTTTTTTCTCTTTCATCTCCACTTCACTAGCAGCACCTACATAAAGTACCGCAACACCTCCGGCTAATTTAGCTAAACGTTCTTGAAGTTTTTCTTTATCGTAATCACTGGTAGTCGTTTCTATTTGGGCTTTTATTTGGTTCACTCTTGCTTTAATGTCTGCGGCTTTACCAGCACCATTCACGATAGTGGTATTGTCTTTATCTACAGTAACAGTTTCTGCAGTACCTAACATACTGATGTCAGCATTTTCAAGAGTAAATCCTCTTTCTTCAGAAATAACAGTTCCGCCAGTTAAAATGGCAATATCTTCTAACATAGCCTTACGTCTGTCGCCAAAACCAGGGGCTTTAACAGCAGCAATTTTTAAACCACCACGTAATTTGTTGACTACCAAAGTAGCTAATGCTTGTCCATCAACATCTTCAGCAATAATTAATAATGGTCTTCCAGATTGAGCAACAGGCTCTAATATTGGAAGTATTTCCTGTAAGTTTGAAATCTTTTTATCAAATAATAAAATGTATGGATTTTCTAAATCTGCAATCATTTTATCAGCATCTGTTACGAAATAAGGAGATAAATAGCCTCTGTCAAACTGCATGCCTTCCACAACATCCACATAGGTTTCCATGCCTTTTGCCTCTTCAACAGTAATGACTCCTTCTTTACCAACTTTATTAAATGCTTTTGCAATTAAATCACCAATAGTATCATCGTTGTTTGCTGAAATAGAAGCAACTTGCTTAATCATTTCAGATGAGTTGCCTACTTTTTTTGCCTGTTTTTCTAAATCTTTAACAATAGCTTCAACAGCCTTATCAATTCCTCGTTTTAAATCCATTGGATTAGCACCGGCAGCCACATTCTTTAGTCCTTCTTTTACTATAGATTGTGCTAATACGGTTGCCGTAGTAGTACCATCACCGGCTAAATCGTTTGTTTTTGAAGCCACTTCTTTTACCATTTGTGCGCCCATGTTTTCAAGAGGATCTTGAAGCTCAATTTCTTTGGCTACAGTAACACCATCTTTAGTAACCTGAGGAGCACCAAATGATTTACTAATAATCACATTTCTTCCTTTTGGACCTAAGGTTACTTTCACTGCATTTGCTAATGCATCAACTCCACGCTTTAAACCATCGCGTGCTTCAATATCAAATTTTATATCTTTTGCCATAATTTGTAACTTTTTAAATAATTGCTAATATGTCGCTTTCACGCATGATTAAATAATCTTTTCCGTCTAATTTTAGTTCTGTGCCAGCATATTTACCATATAAAACAGTATCGCCAACTTTCACAGTAATAGGTTCATCTTTGGTGCCTTTACCAGCAGCAACAACTTTTCCTCTTTGTGGTTTTTCTTTGGCGTTATCTGGAATAATAATTCCTGATGCTGTTTTTGTTTCAGCTTCAGCAGGCTCAATAAGAACTCGGTCTGCTAATGGTTTAATGTTTAAGCTCATTTGTTATATTATTTTAATTAATTAAATTATGTTGAACGGAGTTGTATCTTTCTAAAATTGTGCCAATAACAAACTACTGACAAACTTGCAGTAACAAAAAATGCCAACTTATTTAAGTTGGCATTTTTTAATTTTTTTTACAGAAAATTACTGTAATGAATCTTTTACTGTTGCAGCTGGAGTAGTTGCTGTTTGAACTGGTGCAGGTAAAGTTGTAGTTGTTTCATCGGCGTCAATGGCTTTTGAATCAACGTCGCTTGTTCCTCTATTAATAGCAACATTTGATATTAAAATTAATGCTAATAATAAAGTTGCTAATGTCCAGGTACTTTTGTCTAAAAAGTCAGTGGTCTTTTTAACACCTCCTAATTGTTGTGTGCCACCACCACCAAAAGATGATGATAAGCCACCTCCTTTAGGGTTTTGTACCATGATTACTACTACTAATAAAAATGCCACTACAACAATTAATACTAAAAATATTGTAAACGTACTCATTATTCTTTATTGTTTTGTTCTTGTAATTGTTCTACTGCTCTAATTTGGATTGCAAAGAAACTACTTTTTTCCGGATATTTCAAACTTAATATCTTATAAGATTGAATTGCTTTTTTGTAGTTTTTTTGTTCAACATAAATACGCGCTAAAGTCTCTGTCATTAACTCCTCAGGTTGTATCAACTGGGCTTTGGCTATATTGTATGTTGGTGTATAAGTTCTATCTGGATTGATTTTTGGATTTTTTGTAATAAACTCATCTATCAATTTAAATTTTTTTCTGCGTTCTAAACGCTCAACATCTTCTGTTTTGGATTCACTTTTAACTGGTGTTTTATCACGTGCAATCGTTTTAAAACTTGCTAGTTTGAGCCATTCATTAAATGAATGGGTTTCTTTTTTATCAAATTCCAAAGGTTTTCCTAACAATAAAACATCTTCGGCTGATGCTTCCTGAGTTTTAGTTTCTGGCCTTACCTTTTCAATTTTTTCTGATTCATCCAATCTGAAACTACTTATTTTTTGACGCTCGAATTTTGGTTGAAACAGAGACGGATTTAAAATATCCAAATTACTTTTAATGTCTGCTGGAGTGGTTTCATCAATCACTACTTTTTTATTGATAGAAATATCTTCAACAGTGACATCAATATCAAGTACGTGTTCGCTGTTTATTTTTATGAACTGTGATATTTCGTTTTGATTAAATACTTCAGAAGTAATAAAATCAAATAAAATACTTCGGTCTGTGGTGTAAGCAGCTGCTGTTTTAAGTTCTTGATTGTAATGAAAACTCTCTTGGTTTTTCAAGCCTTTTAGATAAAGGGCTCTGGCTGATTGAAAATAAGGGAATTGATTAATAATAGTTTTCACACCTTCAGTTTGTGCAGGCGTAATGGCCTCTGGGTTTTGAAGTAAGTATGTGAAATTTTTATTATTCATTTTCCTTTTTTACTTTGAGTTCTTTTTAAAATTTGTTTTTACCATTTGGCCAAAGAGGCGTTAAAAATATCTTGTGTGATACGTTCAAAAATTTCAGCAACGGCGGCGTCTTTTACACCGCCTATAAGTTGTGAACTACCTGCGTAATCAAAATAAAATGAAAAAGTTTGATCAAACTCTGCTTCTTCATCATGCTTATCTATGAAATGTACTTTTACGCCAATTGTTAATCTGTTTTGTGCTGCGGTGTTTGCTGAGGTTGCCGTGGTTGGTGATATTCTATATTGAGTAATTTCGCCCTCATAAACCAAATCTCCGTTAGATTTTACTAGGGTTAAATTAGTTTGGTTTTGTAATAAATCGATTAAAGCATTTGTGAATTGCAGATCAAGTCCAGGCTCCACTAAAATAGCATTATTTTGAAAATAATTTACCTGAAACGTTTTAGTGTCTGGACCAACGGATGCACCGGTAAATGAATAGGCGCCACAACTTAAAACGATAATTGATGTTAAGAATAAAACAATATAATGGGTGGTTTTCATGCGAAATAAATATATTCTAAATTACAAATCAAATTGTTTAATCTTTCTATACAGGGTACGTTCACTAATACCTAATTCTTCTGCTGCTAATTTACGCTTTCCACTGTGACGCTCAAGTGATTTTTTGATTAATTCTAATTCTTTATCGTGTAAGGAAAGCGTTTCTTCTTCTTCAATCTCTTCCGCAAAATGATATTTATCTGATTTACTGGTTATTTCTTGAGAGCTGTCTTGATGTTCAGGAATTGATAAAACTTCAGACTCGTCAACCTCCTCTTCATATACGGTTTCATCATTTGATCCATAAATTTTTTGAATAAGGCCTTGATGTTCCTTTTCAACATCTTTAGCATTGCCTTTTTTCATAAGTTCCATGGTGAGCTTTTTTAAATCATTCAAATCACTTTTCATGTCAAATAATACTTTGTAAAGTATTTCTCGCTCGCTGCTAAAGTCGGTGTCAGATTTTGTGTGCTTGATGATAGCAGGTAAATTGCTTCCGGAAGTAGGTAGATATCCTTTTAATGTTTCAGCTGAAATGGTTCTGTTTTGCTCTAATACGGATATTTGCTCCGCAACATTTCTTAACTGACGAATATTTCCACTCCAGCGATGTTTTAATAATACCTGAATGGCATCATCGGTTAACTTAATAGTTGGCATCTTGTATTTTAATGCAAAATCACTCGCAAACTTTCTGAATAACAAATGAACGTCTTCTTGGCGTTCTCTTAATGGGGGTAAATGAATATCAACCGTACTTAAACGGTAATATAGGTCTTCACGAAATTTTTCTTTTTTAATAGCTTCAAACATATTAGCGTTGGTTGCCGCTACAATCCTCACATCTGTTTTTTGAACTTTACTGGAGCCAACTTTAATAAACTCCCCGTTTTCTAAAACACGTAACAACCGCACTTGAGTAGTTAGGGGCAATTCCCCAACTTCATCAAGAAAAATAGTACCACCATCGGCTACTTCAAAATAACCTTCACGGGTTTGTGTAGCACCTGTAAAAGATCCCTTTTCATGACCAAACAGTTCACTGTCAATAGTGCCTTCTGGAATGGCACCGCAGTTTACGGCGATGTATTTTCCGTGTTTTCGGTGTGATAATTGATGAATGATTTTTGGAATACTTTCTTTACCAACACCACTTTCTCCGGTTACTAAAACCGAAATATCTGTTGGAGCTACTTGAATGGCTTTTTCAATGGCACGATTGAGAACGGGTGTGTTTCCTATAATTCCAAATCGTTGTTTTATAACTTGAACAGATTCCATAATTAATTATTTTTTGAATAACCAACGGCTTCTCCTATGAGCGTTGCGCTAGTGCAATCATTTACTTTTACATTGACAAAATCACCTATTTTGTAATGTTCTTTAGGGAACACAACCACCGTACTTTGAGGGTTTCTTCCAGACCAATGAGCATCTGATTTTTTTGAAGATTTTTCAATTAAAACTTCTACAATTTTACCTACAAATTGCTCGGTTCTATATTGACTATGTTTTAGTTGTAAGGCAACTATTTCGGCTAGTCTTTGTTTTTTAATTTCATGTGGAACGTCATCTTCCATTTTACGTTCTGCTAAAGTGCCTGGTCTTTCAGAATAAGCAAACATATAGCCAAAATCATATTTTACATGGTTCATTAAACTTAATGTGTCCTGATGATCCTGCTCTGTTTCGGTTGGAAAACCTACAATCATATCTTGACTGATACCACAATCAGGAATTATGTTTCTAATGTTATCGATGAGTTCAAAATATTCTTCACGGGTATGTTGCCTGTTCATTTCTTTTAATATGCGATTGCTGCCACTTTGAACAGGTAGGTGAATATAATTACAAATATTTTCAAATTTAGACATTGTTTTAACCACATCCAGAGTCATATCCTGAGGATTTGAAGTTGAAAAACGAATGCGCATTTTTGGTTGTGCTGTTGCACACATTTCTAACAAATTAGAAAAAGTAACAGCGGTTGCTTTTTGAAAATCAGAGGCTTTATCAAAATCTTTTTTTAAGCCGCCACCATACCATAGGTAGCTGTCAACATTTTGTCCAAGTAGTGTGATCTCTTTAAAACCTTTATTCCACAGATCATTAACTTCTTCAAGGATGCTTTGTGGGTCTCTGCTTCGTTCTCGTCCTCTGGTAAAAGGGACGACACAAAATGTACACATATTATCGCAGCCACGTGTAATGGACACAAAGGCTGTAACGCCGTTGGAGTTTAATCTTACCGGTGAAATATCTCCATATGTTTCATCTTTTGATAGAATGACATTAATAGCATCTCTGCCTTCCTCTACTTCGTTTAAAAGATTTGGTAAATCTTTGTAAGCGTCAGGACCAACTACTAAATCAACAATTTTCTCTTCTTCTAAGAATTTACTCTTGAGTCGTTCTGCCATACATCCCAAAACACCAACTTTCATTTTAGGATTTATTTTTTTTACAGCATTATATTTTTCTAAACGTTTACGAACGGTTTGTTCTGCTTTATCTCTAATTGAACAGGTGTTTACCAAAACCAAATCAGCATCTTCCAAATTTTGTGTCGTGTTATAGCCGCCATCTGCCAAAATAGAGGCCACTATTTCACTGTCACTAAAATTCATTGCACAACCATAACTTTCAATAAAAAGTTTTTTGGTATTTTCTTTTTTAGGCTCTAGAATGAGAGATTCCCCTTGCTTATTTTCGTCTATAATCTTTTCCATATTTATATTGAGACCGCTGGGTCAATAAGTGTGCAAAGATACAATAAAATAATCTTTAGTGACAAAGTGTCAGATGTAAAATTATGTTATAATTGTGTTATAACTGATAAAGTGATTACTTTTATTGAAATCAAATAAAAAAAAGGGATGAGTAAAATTACGGTGATTTTAGAAAAAATAGATCAGGCTAAACCACTTGATTTTGGAACTATTTTTAGTGGCTCGATTGAATTGTTTAAGAAAACATGGCTTCAAGGTTTCTTGCTTCAGGTATTTACTATCATCATCATGATGCCCTTAATTATTGTGATTTATATGCCTATGATAGGAATTGTTTTAGCGCAATCTGAAAAGGGCTATCCTGACCCGAATCCTTTTGCTAATTTTTTTGCAGGAATGTCTATAATTTATATTCTTTTTATCATTGTAGCCGTATTTGCTCTTAGTACCATTTCATTTGTTTTAAATGCTGGGTTCTTTAGAATCATGAAAAAATTGGATTTTAATGAAGAAGTCACTGCATCAGATTTCTTTTATTTTTTTAAATCTCATTATTTCAATAAAACGTTTATGCTTATGTTAGCAACTTTTGGAATTGCTATTCTTGCAGTATTGTTATGTTATTTACCTATATTTTATGCTTTGGTGCCTTTGTCATTTATTAATATGATTTTTGCATTTAACCCAGATTTGAGTCCTGGGGATATTGTAAAGGCAAGTTTTAAACTTGGAAATAAAAAATGGTTATTGGCTTTTTGCCTGATTATTATATCAAGTATTTTGGCTCAGATTGTCGGGATGATTATGTGCTTTGTAGGGGTTTTATTTACGGCTGCTTTTGTTTATCATCCTACCTATTTAATATATAAAGAAGTCATTGGTTTTGAAAAAGAGAATTCTGTTGAAGTTTTGGAATAATGAATTTTGTGACCGTCAAGAAATTAAAATCACCTATAACTTAGGGCGATTTAGTTTAAATATTTAATCGTTGAAAAAACAGTTAATCTATAAAATTGGGCACATAAACTTTTTTTCCTATACATTTGTACCTTCAAAAAATGAAGTATGGCGAAGAATTTAGTAATTGTAGAGTCACCGGCTAAGGCTAAAACTATCGAAAAATTTTTAGGTAAAGATTTTAAAGTTGAATCAAGCTTTGGGCACATATCAGATCTTCCTTCAAAAGAATTAGGGGTTGATGTGGAAGGAGATTTTAAACCAAAATATGAAGTTTCACGAGATAAAAAAGCAGTTGTAAAAAAACTCAAAGATCTGGCTAAAAATTCCGATATGGTTTGGTTAGCAAGTGATGAGGACCGCGAAGGAGAAGCCATTGCCTGGCATTTGGCTGAAGCTTTAAATTTAGACAAAACTAAAACCAAACGCATTGTTTTTCATGAAATTACAAAATCTGCCATTCAAAAGGCTATTGAAAATCCGCGTGATATTGATTATCATTTAGTAGATGCTCAGCAAGCCCGAAGAGTTTTAGACAGAATAGTTGGTTATGAATTGTCACCAGTTCTTTGGAGAAAAGTAAAAGGTGGTTTGTCTGCAGGACGTGTACAGTCTGTTTCTGTTCGATTGATCGTTGAACGTGAGCGTGAAATACAAGAGTTCACTTCTGTGGCTTCCTTTAGAATTGATGCAGAGTTTTCAAATGAGGCCGGGCAATCATTCAAAGCTAAGTTGCCTAAAACGTTTTCAACTCAAAAAGAGGCTTATAAATTCTTAGAATCTAATATCAGTGCTACCTTTAAAGTTGCGGATTTAGAAAAAAAACCAGCTAAAAAATCACCGGCAGCTCCTTTTACAACATCCACACTTCAGCAAGAAGCATCGCGTAAGTTATATTTTTCAGTAAGTAAAACTATGACCATGGCACAACGACTATATGAGTCAGGTTTGATCACTTACATGAGAACAGATAGTGTTAACTTATCAGATGAAGCAAGAAATGCAGCTAAAAAGGAAATAGAAAGTGCTTTTGGATCAAAATATAGTAAGCCCAGAAATTATACAGGCAAATCTAAGGGAGCCCAAGAGGCGCATGAAGCTATTAGGCCAACTGATTTTTCTTTACATTCTGCAGACATCGACAGAGATCAGGCGCGATTATATGACTTAATTTGGAAACGCGCTATTGCCTCTCAAATGAGTGAAGCCGAACTGGAACGTACTAATGTTAAAATTAGCGCTTCAACTCATAAAGATCAATTTACTGCTTATGGAGAAGTCATTACTTTTGATGGGTTTTTAAAGGTTTATTTGGAAGGCAGTGATGATGAAGATGTTGAGCAGCAAGGTATGTTGCCGGCAATGAAAACAAATGAAAATCTTCACAATAATTATATTACAGCAACAGAGCGTTACACACGTCCACCATATAGATATACAGAAGCCTCTTTAGTCAAGCAATTAGAAGAACTTGGTATTGGTAGACCTTCTACTTATGCACCAACCATATCTACTATTCAAAACAGAAATTATGTTGAAAAGGGAAGTGTTGAAGGTGTTGAACGTAATTATACCCAGATTACGCTTAAAAAAGGCCATTTAAAAGAAAAAGTTTTAATTGAAAAATACGGATCCGATAAAGGAAAGTTGGTTCCAACAGATATAGGAATGATAGTGACTGATTTTTTAGTGACTCATTTTGAACATATTTTGGATTACAACTTTACGGCAAAAGTTGAAGAAGATTTTGATGCTATTGCTGAAGGTAAAGAGGACTGGACTAAAATGATGAAAAATTTCTATAAGGAATTTCATCCACAGGTGGAACATGTTCAGGAAAATGCAGACAGAGAATCTGGAGAGCGTATTTTAGGTTCTGACCCCAAAACAGGGAAGCAAGTAAGTGTACGATTAGGTAAATTTGGTCCAATGGTGCAAATAGGTACTGTGGATGACGATGAGAAACCACAGTTTGCCAGTTTATCTCCAGACCAACAATTAAATACCATTACCTATGATGAAGCTATGGATTTATTTCAGCTTCCAAAAAGTTTGGGTACATATAAAGGTGAGGAGTTAGAAGTTAATAATGGCCGGTTTGGTCCTTACGTAAAGTATGGTAGTAAATTTGTGTCATTGCCTAAAGGTGTTGATGCTTTAAGTATTGAACTTGAAGATGCAATTGAGTTAATAAAGGAAAAAGAAGAGGCAGATGCGCCTATTTATACTTATAAAAAGTTGCCAGTTCAAAAAGGTAAGGGGCGTTTTGGGCCATTTATAAAATGGAACAACATGTTCATTAATGTGAATAATAAGTATGATTGGGATAATTTGTCAAATGACGACATTGTAGAGTTAATCGAAACCAAAATTCAAAAAGATATAGATAAAGTGGTCCATAACTGGGAAGAAGAAGGCATTCGTGTTGAAAAGGCACGTTGGGGAAGACATAATATCTTAAAAGGAAAAACAAAGATTGAGCTTGATAAATCAGTAGACGCGACTAAATTGACTTTAGAAAAAGTTAAAAGTATTATAGAAGATAAAGCTCCAAAGAAAAAAGCTTCAAAGAAAAAACCTGTTGCAAAAAAGAAGTAGTTTATGAAATTCAATTTTCTTTCGCCTGTTTCAGATTTAGTGTTGGCGCACAATGAATTGCTTTCGCAACAAGCATTAGGTAGAAAATTACGAATTCACTCCAAACAAAACGGCGTTCCTGATTTAGAAGGGGTAGGTATTGTTCTTTTAGGAGTTTTAGAAAACAGAAATGACCATAATTATATAGGAGAAGAATTCCAATTAAACGAAATAAGGAAGGCTTTTTATGCGCTTTTTCCTGGAAGTTGGAATACTAAAATAGCCGATTTAGGAGACATTAATAAAGGGGAAACGGTTGAAGACACCTACTTTGCTTTAAAAACAACCATTGCGGTTTTAATTGAAAAGAAGATCATTCCAGTTATTATAGGAGGAACACAAGATTTAACTTATGCAAACTACAGAGCCTATGATGCCCTCATACCTATGGTCAATATGGTCAATATTGATTGCAAGTTTGATCTTGGAGATTCAACAAGGCCTATTAAAAATAATAGTTTTGTCGGTAAAATTATTCTAGATGAACCTTATAATTTATTTAATTACGCTACCATTGGTTATCAAACCTATTTCAATTCTCAGGAAGAAATAGATTTAATGGATAAATTATACTTTGAATCCTATAGGTTGGGTCAAATTTCAAAAAATATCACATTAGTTGAACCAGTTTTGCGTGATGCCAATATTGTTAGCCTTGATTTAAATTCAGTCAAAAGTTCTGAAGTTAGTTTGAATCAAAAGCATTCGCCTAACGGATTTGATGGTAAGGAGATTTGTGCAATCGCTCGTTATGCAGGTATAAGTAATAAGGTATCGTCATTTGGGATTTATGAATACAAGGTCTCTAAGGATGATGAAATAACAAGTATGTTAGTCGCCCAGATTGTATGGTATTTTATTGAAGGTGTTAATTTTAGAATCAAAGATGATAATTTTAATGATGAAAATAATCATCAGAAATATATTACTTTGGTTGATGACCAAGAGTTAATCTTTTACAAGAGTAACAAAACAGGAAGATGGTGGATTGAAATACCTTTTTTGACCGAAGTCCATAATAAATTAAAGAGACACACGTTATTACCTTGCATACATCAGGATTATTTAGATGCCTGCAACAATAAGATACCCGACAGATGGTATAAGGCATTTCAAAAAAACAGTATTTAGCTGTAAATACTGACTAAAAGCTGGATTTCATCGGTAAAATGTATTTTTTTTACGATGAAATGTAATTTTTTTTCGAAAATAGTTGTTTTTTTAAAAATATATAAATATGTTTACGCTCTCAAAATATAACTATAATATTTAACCTCGAGTTTTCTATGGATATGAAGAAGTTTATTTTATTAACGGTATTACTAACACTGCTAGCAAGTTGTGGCTCTAAAGATAAGGGCGAATTAGTAGGTGTTCAAGGTAAAAAATGGCACCCAGAAAAACCTTACGGAATGCAACTTGTTCCAGGAGGCGCATTTATAATGGGTAAAGCGGATGATGATTTAGCAGGTGTGCATGATGCACCGGCAAAAACTGTTACTGTCAGAGCCTTTTATATGGATGAAACTGAAATCACTAATAGTGAGTATCGCCAATTTGTGAATTGGGTAAGAGATTCAATTGTTAGAACGAAGCTAGCTATTTTAGCTGACGAAATCGGAAAAGTTCCAGATGATGGTGGTATTGGTGAATTTGCATTTAAAGATGCTGATACAGCTAATATGTCCGTCTATGAAAAGTATATGTTTGAAAACTATACTGGATTAGGACCAACAGGTTATGAAGGAAGAAAATTAAATAAAGATGTAGATTTAATTTTTGATACTAATGATTATCCTGATGAGTGGTATGCTGAGGTCATGGACACTATGTATCTTCCTATAGAAGAGTCATATAATGGTCAAAGAACCTGGGATGTAAAGAAATTTCAATTTCAATACACTTATATGGATATTCAAAAAGCTGCAAAAAACAGAAATTTAAAACGTAAAGACGTTTTAATAAAGGAGCAGATTCAAGTATATCCAGATACAACAACTTGGATTAGAGATTTTGCTTATTCATATAATGAACCAATGCATAATGATTATTTTTGGCATGATGCTTACAGTGATTATCCTGTAGTTGGTGTTACATGGGATCAAGCAAAAGCTTTTTGTCAATGGAGAACCTTATATAAAAATGCATATCAAAAATCAAGAAAAGGAGCAGCCTTTGTAAATTCTTTCAGATTACCTTCGGAAGCTGAATGGGAATATGCTGCCAGAGGTGGTTTGCAAGCAGCAACTTATCCTTGGGGTGATTTTTACACCAAGAGTGATAGAGGTTGTTTTATGGCCAACTTTAAACCAGTAAGAGGAGATTATGCGGCAGATCAAGCATTATATACGGTTGAAGCCAAGTCTTATGAACCAAATGATTATAACTTGTATAATATGGCAGGTAACGTATCAGAATGGGTGAATGCGGCTTATGATCCTTCATCTTATGATTATGTATCTACAATAAATCCAAGCGTTAATGACAACGATAATCATCGTAAAGTTGTGCGCGGTGGATCATGGAAAGATGTTGCATATTTTTTACAAGTTAGTTCAAGAGACTATGAGTATGCAGATTCTGCAAGATGTTATATAGGATTTAGAACCGTTCAAGATTACATGGGGACTCAAGTAACTAAAAACGGAAAAAAGAAATAAACAACAATTTCAAACAACAATTTATTACTATTAATTAACCTACTTAAGTATTTTACTTAAATTAAAAACCGAAAATTATGGCACAGTCAAGAGCAAGTAAGAAGTTTATGAATTTAGCTTACGGATTAGGAGCATCAATCGTTATCGTTGGAGCCCTATTTAAAATTATTCATTTCGAAATTGGACCTTTAACAGGTAACGTGATGTTAACTATAGGTCTGGTAACAGAAGCAATTATTTTTGCATTATCAGCATTTGAACCTGTTGATAGTGAGTTGGATTGGTCTCTAGTGTATCCAGAATTAGCTGGAGGAGAATCTACAACCAGTAAAAAAGAAGCAAAAGACGCCCAAGGTCTACTATCAAAAAAATTAGATGAGTTATTAAAAGACGCTAAAATAGATGGCGAATTGATGGCAAGTTTAGGAGACAGCATTAAAAACTTTGAAGGTGCTGCTAAAAGCATGGTCCCAGCTGTAAATTCTATTGAAGCAACAAGAAAGTATGGCGAAGAGTTATCTTTGGCTGCAGCTCAAATGGAATCTTTAAACAGTTTGTATAAAGTACAGTTAGAAAGCATCAATCGTCAAGCTTCTATTAATGAAGAATCAATCGAAAATGCTGGTAAACTGAAAGAGCAAATGCAATCTTTAGCATCTAATTTATCATCATTAAATGGTGTTTATGGCGGAATGCTTTCTGCAATGAATAAAAACTAATTATGGTTTTTTTACCCAAATTTTAATAATTAACCAAAAAACCTAATTAGAAATGGCAGGAGGAAATTTATCACCCAGACAAAAAATGATTAACTTGATGTATTTGATATTTATAGCTATGCTAGCATTAAATATGTCAAAAGAAGTGCTTTCAGCATTTGGATTAATGAACGAAAAGCTAACCGAGTCTAATGAAGCTGCTGCAGAACGCAATGCAACTTTTATGGCCGGATTAGAGCAAAAGGCTAGTGAACAGCCAGCTAAATATGAGCCATTAAAAGCTCAGGCAAGTCAGATTAAAGAATTGGCAGCTAACTTTAACGCTTATTTGGAAGATTTGAAGTCTAAAATGACGGCGAAAATTGATGATCCAACAGAATATGAAATAATGGACAAAGGGGATTACCTAGATGAACATTTTTTCAAAGGAGACATCGTTAAACCAGATGGACAAGAATTTTTGAATCAAATTGCAACTTTCAGAGATGGCGTTTCTAAAGTTTTAGAAAACCAAGATGGTATGGATGCAGTAATTAAAGATGTTCAGACAAAATTTGCTACAGACGATGTAAAACGTGGAGCAGGTAAAGTTAAATGGTTAGATCATAATTTTAAAGGGTTTCCTTTAGTGGCATCTTTAACTAAAATGACTCAACTTCAGTCGGATATTAAAACTACAGAATCTGAAGTCATGGCTACTATGTTAAAAGGAACGCTTACTAGTGAGGTGTCTATGTCTAATTATACAACTTTGTTAGAAACTTCAAAATCAGCTTATTTTAATGGTGAGCAGTTTGATGGGCAAATTGTATTAGGAAGAACAGATAATTCAACCAAACCAAACAGAGTGGAATTGACTTTAGATGGAAGAAAACTTTCTGAAAAAGAATATACTATTGAAGGTGGTAAAGTGAAACTTAAAGTAAATGCTGGTGCAGCCGGAGAACATAAAATTGGTGGACAATTGATCTTCTTAGAAAATGGAGAAGAAAAGCCAGTAGCGGTAAACCAATCGTTTGCTACGGTTCCAAAACCTAATGCAGCTACTATTTCAGCCGATAAAATGAATGTGGTTTATCGTGGTGTAAAAAACCCAATGACAATTTCATTTGCCGGAGTTTCTGACAATAATGTAAATGCAAGCGGACAAGGATTAAGTAGAGCTGGTGGCAGTAAATATATTATGGATGCAACTCTTGTTAAAGGAAGAGAAGTTACTATTAATGTAAATGGTAAATTACCTGATGGTCAAACAGTAAGTGATAAGGCTGTCTTTAGAATTAAAGATTTACCTAAGCCAACAGGAACTGTAAGAGGCGAAGATGGATCTTTAAATATGCAACGTAATAGTCTTGAAATATCAACAATCGGAGCTAAATTTGATGATTTTGATTTCGAGTTACCTTTACGTGTCACAGGATTTAAATTTAAAGTTCCAGGACAACCTACTATTGATGTTAATGGCAACAAATTGGATGCTAGAGCAAAACAGGCGCTTACTAAAGCTAAACGTGGTGATGGAGTTCAAATATTCGACATTGAAGCTAAGGCTGATGGTGTTAGTGTCATACTTAAAAAAGTATCACCTGTGTTTATTGAGCTTACAAACTAGACCTAGAATAGAGGTTCTAATAAATTAAAATGTATAACAGATGAAATTGAAAAGTTTTTTATTAACCGTTACAACTGTCTTTGCAGTATCAAGTGCATTTGCTCAGGCAAATATTCTTAATGCAAAAAGCCCGCAGGAAATCGGTGTTAGGACGGATGAACAAAAGGCTATTGACAATGATAAACCATTAGAATATGGATACGTTGATGATAGAGATATTCTTTTTGCAAAAATGACCTGGGAAAAAGTTGTTCTTGATGAGCGCTCTAACTTTCCGTTATATTATCCTATCGATACGAATAATATAGGTAGTAACAGACGCTCATTATATGATGTACTTATTAAGAACATTAAAAATGGTAATATAGAAAACATTTACGATGATTCTTATTTTACTGGAAAGCGTACTTTAAAGGATATTGAATCTGCTTTAGTTAGGATTGATACCACCGAGTTAGGTATAGAACAAATCAATGCAGGCGAAGAATTATCTGCTGAATATATCAACAGAAGAGATATTACGGCAGCTGATATTAAAGAGTATCGAATTAAAGGTTTATGGTATTTTGACAAACGTCAGGCTGAAATGAAATACAGATTGCTTGGAATAGCACCTGTAGCCCCAGACGTAAATACTATTGACCAAGATACTCCAGACTTAGTGCCTTTATTTTGGGTATTCTTCCCGGATGCTAGAAATGTTTTACACGAAGCTAAAGCGTTTAACAATGAAAATAGTTCAATACCATTTTCGTTTGATCATATATTAAATGCAAGACGTTTCCACGGTTATATCTATAAAGAAGAAAACGTGCATGGGGACAGAGCTATTAAAGAATATGTAGCTGAAAATTCTTTAATGCAGTTATTAGAATCTGATAGAATTAAAGATAAAATCAGAGATTTTGAACTTGATATGTGGACTTATTAATCCCATAAAGTATTAAATATTTAAAACCGCTCATTTTTATAATTGAGCGGTTTTTTTATAAAAGCAAAATAATAATCTACGTATCTTCGCATTCACAATGCAAGTAGATTTTATAGTCATAGGTAGTGGTATAGCGGGCATAAGTTTTTGTGAACAACTCAGAGCTTATCATAAAACATTTGTCGTCTTTGACGATCATTCGCAGCAATCATCAAGCGTAGCAGGCGGTTTATATAATCCTGTGGTTTTAAAGCGCTTTACGCCTGTTTGGAGAAGTAAAGAACAATTAGAAATTGCTTTACAAACGTATCATACTTTTGAACGGGAATTTGATGTAAAAGTAGATTATAAAGTTCCAGTACTTCGCAAATTTTCTTCTTTAGAAGAGCAAAACGATTGGTTTACAGCCTCTGATAAACCGAATCTTTCAGAATACCTTTCTGTCAATTTAATTAAAAATAACAATAAAAATATAAACGCATCATTTGGTTTTGGTGAAGTACTTCAAACGGGTAGAATTGATGTTAAAGTATTAATGGATACTTATAAGAAGTTCCTGTTAAAAGAGTCTCGTTTTTTTGAAACTAAATTTAAATATGATGAATTAATAGTGTTCAATGACTTCCTGCAATATGGTGATATTCAAGCTAAAAACATTGTTTTTACAGAAGGTTTTGGAATTAATAAAAATCCATTTTTTAAGGACTTACCCTTATTAGGAACCAAAGGTGAATTATTAACCATTCATGCTCCGGATCTAAAAATAGATTTTGTTCTAAAGGGTCCTGTATTTTTAATTCCTATAGGTCATGATAATTATATTGTAGGGGCTACCTATAACTGGGAGGAGAGAACTCATAAAATTACTTTAAAAGCAAAAGATGAGCTTTTAACGAAATTGAATACCATGATTGCATGTTCTTTTAAAGTCATAGATCAGGTAGCTGGTATTAGACCTACTGTAAAAGACCGACGGCCATTAGTTGGACAACATCCTGTATATCAAAATATGTTTGTATTAAACGGGTTGGGAACCAGAGGTGTTATGATTGGACCTTATGTGGCGAAGCAACTATTTAATCATATTGAATTTGGAATACCTTTGGAGGCCGAAATTGATATTAAACGATTTCAATAAGGTGTCATTGAAATTATTTTTTAATGGCTGTTTTTATCGTAATGAATAAATAAGTTAATCCAAATATTTCTTGAAAGCCGCATTATTACGGGCATAAAGAACACTAAAGTAATAACAATAGCGATAAACGTGTTTTTTAAATTGGCCTGAAAAATAAGATTAGTGATGACGTAAGCGGCAACGGCAAACGCTATTCCTACCGCGTAACTAACATACATAGCCCCATAAAAAAAGGAAGGTTCTAAACGATATTTGGTTTTGCACTTTGAACAATGCTCATTTATTTTTAAGGTATTTGCCAAATTATAGGCGTTCTTAAAAGTATACATGGATTCTTCATGACATTTCGGGCATTTTCCTGTTATTATGCTATATAATGAGGTTCCTTTTTTTAACATATAAAATAATGTATTTTTGCATCCGCATTTACAAGGTAAAATTAAGTTTAAAATATGAAGCCTTTGTAATATAAGTTACATTTCTATGATGAACATTCACAATTTATCAATTTCATTTCAAGGAGATTATCTTTTTGAAGATATTACCTTTAAGTTAGATAATGGTGACAGGGTAGGTTTAATTGGTAAAAATGGTGCTGGAAAATCAACCATGCTAAAGATATTATCACGAGAGATGGAACCAGATTCTGGTCAAATAGCTACAGATAAGGAACTTAAAATTGGTTTTTTAAAGCAGGATATAGATTTTGATCATGGTAAAACGGTCCTTGAAGAAGCTTATGAAGCTTTTACTGAAATAAAGGAAATTGAAGCCAAAGTAGATGATATCAATCATCAGCTGGCTGAACGTACTGATTATGAAAGTGAAGCTTATCATCAATTGATGGTAGATGTAAATGAATATCATCATCAGTATGAAATTATGGGAGGTTATAACTATCAGGGTGAAACTGAGAAAATACTTCAGGGCTTAGGTTTTCAGAGAAAGGATTTTGAAAAACTAACCGAAACGTTTTCGGGTGGCTGGCGCATGAGAATTGAATTAGCCAAACTTCTTTTGCAAAGTAACGATATTCTGTTGCTGGATGAGCCAACTAACCATTTGGATATAGAATCCATTATATGGTTAGAAGGATTTTTAAGAAATTATCCTGGAGCAGTGGTTATTGTATCGCATGATAAAATGTTTTTAGACAATGTGACCAATAGGACTATTGAAATATCATTGGGTAGAATTTATGATTATCCAAAGCCGTACTCAAAATATTTAGTGCTGCGTGAAGAACTCAAAGTTCAGCAATTAGCGTCTCAAAAAAATCAGCAAAAGCAAATTGAACAAACTGAAAAACTTATTGAAAAATTTCGTGCAAAGGCCTCAAAGGCAACCATGGCTCAATCACTTATAAAGAAACTTGACAGGATAGACAGAATTGAGGTCGATGAAGATGATAACAGTGTCATGACTCTTAAATTTCCTGTATCTGTAACGCCAGGAAGAGTAGTGGTTGAGGCTCATAACATTTCAAAAAGTTATGGCAGTAATCAGGTATTAAAACACATTGACATTGTAATAGAACGCGATAGTAAAACGGCCTTTGTTGGTCAAAATGGTCAGGGAAAATCTACACTGGCCAAAATCATGGTAGGAGATATAAAGTTTGAGGGTCATTTAAAATTGGGGCATAATGTTCAAATAGGCTATTTTGCTCAAAACCAAGCAGAGTATTTAGACGGTAATAAAACGGTGTTAGATACGATGATTGATGCCGCTAATGAAACCAATAGAAGTAAGGTAAGAGATATTTTGGGCTCATTCTTATTTAGAGGAGATGAGGTAGATAAATATGTACGTGTCCTGTCTGGAGGTGAACGTAACCGTTTAGCTCTTGCTAAATTATTGCTTCAGCCTTTTAATGTGCTTATCATGGATGAGCCCACCAACCACTTGGATATCAAATCAAAAAAAGTCTTAAAAGAAGCCTTAATTAAATTTGAAGGCACCTTAATTTTGGTATCACATGACAGAGATTTTCTTCAGGGCCTAACCAATAAGGTCTATGAATTTAAAGATCATAAATTAAAGGAATATTTGGGAGATATTAATTTTTATTTAGAACAGCGCAATGTGCTTAATTTAAGAGAGGTTGAAAAAAGAAATGTTGTTAAGGAAGTTCCTAAAGAAAAAAAACAACAGTCTTATGAAGATCAAAAGAAATTGAAGTCTTTAAATAACAAGTTAAGTAATGTGGAAGCCCAGATAAGTCAGCTTGAAAAGGAAATTAAAGAGATTGATTTTTCACTTGAAATCAACTATGAAGAAGTCACTGCAAAACCACACTTTTTTGATAATTACCAAAAAAAGAAAAATTCTCTGAAAGATTTAATGCAAAAATGGGAGAATATTCAATTGGAAATAGAATCTGTTGATCAATAGTTTTAGGGTTTTATTAACATTTTAAAATAAACTAAGCAATAGATTTGTAGTCTTATTTATAATGACCCTATTATGCGTAAAATTATACTTTCAGTTATTGGAGTTTTACTGATTATAGCCTCCATATTTCTTGCTAAATCTTTAATTGCGAGTAAAAACAAACCCAAACCGGTTGTTGAGAAAGTCATAAAAATGGTATTTGTCGATACGGTCAAAAATGGTCCTATACAAATAAAACTTCCTGCAAATGGTAGCTTAGTTGCTAAACGCCGTGTAGAAATATACTCTGAGGTTCAGGGTATTTTTAAAAGGGGAAGTGTGTTGTTTAAACCTGGTCAAAAATTCACTGCAGGGCAGACATTAATACGTATAGATGCTTCTGAGTATTTCGCAGGTGTTCAGTCTGCAAAAAGTAATTTGTACAACACGATAGCGGCAATTATGCCGGATTTAAGATTAGATTTTCCTGAAATTTATCAAAAATGGCAAAATTATTTAAATGCGTTTGATTTGAGTAAATCAACACCAAAATTGCCAGAAATATCTTCAGAAAAGGAAAATTATTTTATAACAGGACGAGGTATTGTTTCTGGATATTATAATGTAAAAAATTTAGAACAACGCTTATCTAAATATAATATCACAGCACCATTTTCCGGTATTTTGACACAAGCCTTGGTGACTGAGGGGACTTTAATTAGAAACGGACAAAAACTTGGAGAATTTATTGATCCAACAGAATATGAGATGGAAGTTGCCATAAGTAAATCATATGCTCATCTTTTAAAAGTAGGGGAAGAAGTAAAGCTTAATAGTTTAGAAAAAACCAGTTTTTATAAGGGTAATATTTCTAGGGTAGGCGGTAGCGTAGATCAGGCAACCCAAACCATAACAGCTTATATTGATGTGAAAGATCCTAATTTAAAAGAAGGTCTTTACTTAGAAGCAAATATAAGTGGAGAAACTGTAGAAAGTGCTATTGAAATAGATAGAAACTTGTTACTAGATGATCTAAAAATATTTGTTGTTAATAATGAAATATTAAATGTTATACCAGTAAAGCCAGTCTATTTTTCTGAAACTAAAATGGTTGTTCAAGGGGTTCCGGACGGCACTATTATTCTTAAAAAAACTGTTCCCGGGGCCTATGCAGGTATGTTGGTGAAACCTTTTCAAGATCAAGCTAACTAATACTTATGAGAAAAGTAATTGCTTATTTTATTAGATATCATGTTGCAGTAAATATTTTTATAATTGCAATTTTTGCTTTTGGAATTATAGGATTATTGTCGTTAAAATCATCTTTTTTTCCTTTAATAGATTCTAAAATAATCAACATAAGTATTACATATCCTGGAGCATCTCCTCAAGAAATTGAAGAAGGTATTGTACTTCAAATTGAAGATAACTTAAAGGGTTTAAAAGGTGTTGATCGTGTTACGTCTGTATCAGGAGAAAATAGTGGAACGATTACCGTTGAAATTCAAAAAGGCGAAAATATTGATTTCATGCTTTTGGAGGTTAAAAATGCAGTTGATAGAGTACCCTCTTTTCCAACGGGTATGGAACCATTAATAGTAGCGAAACGAGAAGAAGTTAGACAAACCATATCATTTGCAGTCAATGGAAAAGATATTCCTTTAGCTACATTAAAGCAAATTGCCCGACAAATTGAAAATGACTTGCGTACTATAGATGGGATTTCTCAAATAGAACTGTCTGGTTATCCGCAAGAAGAAATTGAAATTGCGGTTAATGAAACAAGCTTGCTGGCCTATAATTTGACTTTTAATGAAGTGTCTCAAGCAGTGAGTGCTTCCAATATTTTAGTAACTGGAGGGAATATTAAAACAAATGCCGAAGAGTACTTAATCCGGGCCAATAACAGAAACTATTATGGTGATGAGTTATCAAATATTGTAATTAAAGCGTCAAATGATGGTAAGACAATAAGGTTAAAAGATGTTGCTGTTATTCGTGATCGATTCGCTGAAACACCAAACGCCACCTATTTTAATCAGCAACTTTCAGTTAATATCACCATTACAAGCACCAATAGTGAAGATCTTATTTCTTCAGCAGAAAAGGTTAAAGAGTATATTGAAGAGTATAATCAAAAATATAATAATGTTCGTTTAGATGTTGTTAGAGACTTATCAATAACATTAAATCAGCGGACAGAGTTGCTTACAAAAAACGCGATTGCAGGAATGTTACTGGTTTTGTTGTTTTTATCGTTTTTTTTAAATACCAGAGTCGCTTTTTGGGTGGCTTTCGGGTTGCCAATTTCTTTTTTAGGAATGTTCATTTTTGCAGGACAGTTTGATGTTACTATTAATGTGCTTTCACTTTTCGGAATGATTATCGTTGTGGGTATTCTGGTAGATGATGGTATTGTTGTTGGTGAAAATATTTATCAGCATTATGAAAAAGGGAAAAGTCCTATTCAAGCGGCTATAGACGGAACTATGGAAGTAATTCCTCCGGTTGTTTCTGCTATTATCACAACATTATTAGCCTTTTCACTGTTTTTGTTTTTGGATAGCAGAATAGGTGAGTTTTTTGGTGAAGTCTCTATCATTGTCATCCTTACACTTTCAGTATCGCTCATAGAGGCACTCATTATACTTCCAGCGCATTTAGCACATTCAAAGGCTTTGCATAAAACGGAGGTTGAAAAACATCCCTCAAAAATCAAGCAGTTTTTTGCTAAGATGAGAGAAATAAACAAAATGGGTGATAAGTTTATGCGTTTTTTACGAGATAGAATTTATAGCCCGACCTTAAGTTTTGTTTTAAAATTTAAAATACTAGCCTTATGTATTTTTGTGGCATTATTAATTTTAACATTTGGAGCAATAGGGGGCGGAATCATAGGTGTGACATTGTTTCCTTCAGTTGCAAGCGATACTGTTTCCATTGAATTGAATATGCCAAATGGTACCAACGTTAAGATTACAGATTCAATTATATCAATGATTGAAGAGAAATCATTTATGGTGAATAAAGAGTTTACAGAAGAATATTTAAAAGGAACAGATAAACAACTTTTTGAAAACACCATATTATCGTTAAATAGTAGCTCAAGTGCGCGGTTGCAGATTAATTTATTACCGGGTGAAGAACGTCCGGATGCTATAAGCTCAACATTAGTAGCTAACAGATTACGTGAATTGGTTGGTCCGGTTATTGGTACCGAGCGATTAATTTTTGGTTCTGGCGGAAATTTTGGTGGAAGTCCCGTTTCAGTATCATTACTGAGTAATAATATTTCTGAATTAAAAGCAGCGAAATTAGAGTTAAAATCTTTTTTAGAAAGTAATCCGTTGCTAAAGGATATTGAAGATAATGATCCGGCTGGAATAAAAGAAATTCGCTTAGAATTAAAGGAAAATGCTTATTTACTGGGTTTAGATTTAAGAACCGTAATGAGTCAGGTAAGGGCTGGATTTTTTGGAGCCCAGGCACAACGCTTTCAAAGAGGTCAGGATGAAATTAGAGTTTGGGTAAGATATGATAGAAGTAACAGAGAATCCATCAATGATTTGGAGGATATGCGTATTGTAACACCAACAGGTGCCCGTGTTAATTTAAAAGATATAGCAGTTTATACAATTGAAAGAGGTGATGTTGCCATTAACCATTTAGAAGGGCAAAGAGAAATTCAGGTGTCTGCAGATTTAAAAGATCCAAGTAATAGTGCTACTGATATTTTGGATGATATCAAAGCCGATTTCATTCCTTCATTACAATCAAAATATCCAACGATTTCAGCCTCTTTTGAAGGACAAAACAGAGAAGCTTCAAAATTGTCTAAATCTTTAAAAAGTGCTGGAGGCATTATATTATTACTTATTTACATGACCATAGCATTTACGTTTAGAAGTTACAGTCAACCTATAATACTGATTTTATTAGTGCCGTTCAGTTTAACAGCTGTTGCCTGGGGACATTGGTTTTTAGGATTTCCAGTTAATGTGATTTCACTTTTGGGTATCATT
Organism: Yeosuana sp.; assembly: GCA_036525815.1. GTDB lineage: Bacteria > Bacteroidota > Bacteroidia > Flavobacteriales > Flavobacteriaceae > Yeosuana. The sequence continues at coordinate 54,890 of DATCZQ010000229.1, forward strand.
GCATTAATAGGTATTATGGTTAACGATGGTTTGGTACTAATTGGAAAATTTAATTCTAATTTAAAAGAAGGAATGAAATTTGACGAGGCGCTTTTAAATGCCGGAAAATCAAGATTTAGAGCCATCTTTTTAACGTCTCTTACAACTATTGCAGGATTGGCTCCATTACTTTTAGAGAAAAGCCGTCAAGCGCAATTTTTAAAACCTATGGCTATCTCTATTTCATTTGGAATTTTTTATGCAACGGTTTTAACCTTATTGCTGTTGCCGGTATTATTATCATTTAGTAATAGTATCAAGCAAAATGTAAAATGGTTAGCAACAGGAAATATAGTAACCAAGGAAGAAGTTGAACGTGCCATAAAAGAACAAATTGAAGAAAATGAAGACTAGATTAATGCTTTTAAGCACCTTGCTGGTTGTTTTTAATATGATAGCCCAGCAGCAAATAATAACACCTAAAGAAGCTGTTGCTTTAGCGTTAACTAATAACTATGGAATTAAGTTGGCTGATAATCAATTGGAAGTTGCTAAAAATAATATAAGCATCTTAAATTCTGGTTATTTGCCTACTATTACTGGCAATGCGGGAGCTTCAATAGATAAGCAAAATTCAGAAGGAAAGCTAGCTAATGGAGAAACTAGAATTGCTGAAGGTGCTGAAAATAGACGTTATAATGCTTCAATCAATTTAAACTATGTATTGTTTGATGGTTTAGGAAGAAGTTATGATTATAAACAGCTTAAAGAACGTTATCAATTAACAGAATTACAGGTAAGGGAAACCATAGAAAATACAGTTTTTCAGTTGTTTACAGTCTATTACAATGTGGCACAACTCACTGAAAATAATTTGGCTTTACAGCAAACCCTTGCCATTTCAAACGATAGATTGATACGTGCAAAATATCAGTTTGATTACGGTCAAAGTACTAAATTAGGAGTGCTTAATGCAGAGGTCGATATAAATAATGATAGCATTAATGTAATTAATGCTCAGCAACAATTAACAAACTTTAAACGCGATTTAAATGTTGTTTTAGGTAATGTTATTGAAAATGATTTTGAAGTATACACAGTCATTAATTTTGATATGTTGTATAATAAACAAGAACTTTTTGAAAAGGCCAAAACCAGAAATATTGCACTATTACAAATTGAAAGAAATATTAATATTAGTCAGTTAGACATTAAAACAAATAAGGCTCAATTTTTACCAACCATTGGTTTAGTAGGCTCTTATGGGTGGAATGAATCTATAAATAACAGCCCCTTGGCATTTACGTTACAGAATACTAGTTCTGGTGTTTCGGGTGGATTAAATTTATCGTGGAATTTGTTTGATGGAGGAAGTACTATTACAAGAGTAAAAAACGCACAGGTTAATTTAGAAACTCAAAAACTTCAAAAGGAACAACTTCTTATTGATGTTGAACGAAATTTTAATAATGCTTGGGATGATTATGAAAATAAATTTAAAATTTATAAGATTCAGGAAGACAACATTTTAACATCCAAAAACAATTTTGATCGTACCCAAGAAAAGTTTAAGATAGGTCAAGTAAATTCTATAGAATTCAGGCAAGCACAGCTTAATCTTTTAAATGCCGAGTTAAGCAGAAATCAGGCTAAATACCAAGCTAAATTAGCCGAATTACAAATGCTTCAAATAAGTGGTGAGCTTTTAAATGTTGCTTTTTAATAGGATTAAAAAACGGGTATTTTGAAAAAAAAATTATGGACTCCATTTTTACAAAGCAGTTCGTCGAATAGTAAATGTTAAAAAAAAACGTATTTCATCGAATAAAATAGTTATTAATCCTGTTTTGGGCTACATTCGTTAAAGAATTCATCCCAAATTTATTCGACATGAAAATACTTAACTACCTAATAGCACTTTTTTTAGTATCAGCATTCTCCTTTGCTAACGTATCACCTAAAGAAAAAGAAGCGCTCATTGCTTTATACAATTCAACTAATGGAAAAAGTTGGAATACAACATGGGATATAAATGCTTCAGAAGATTCTTGGTATGGTGTAAAGATAGAACGCAACCAAATTGTAGAATTAAATCTTCAGTTTAATAATCTTGAAGGCGATTTACCTCAAGATATTGGAAATTTAGTAAATCTTAAAAAAATAAACTTAGGTTTTAATAAGTTAAAAGGAAAGTTACCAACTTCATTAAGTAATTTAAAGGAATTAACTTCTTTAGAATTATTTATGAATAATTTTGAAGGAAATATTCCTAATGAATTAGGTGAATTAAAAAAACTGGAATATTTAAAACTATATAGCAATCAATTCTCCGGAGAAATTCCTGCCAGTCTAATGGAATTAACTAACTTAAAAGAACTTTTATTAGGAAGTAATTTTTTAACAGGAATTATTCCAAATAAAATATATGCATTATCTCAGTTAAAGAAATTAAGTTTAATGGATAATAAACTGGAAGGAGAAATACCAGAAGAAATTGCTCAGTTAAAAAATTTAGAAGAATTAATATTATCAAATAATGGATTAACTGGTGATTTACCATTGGCTTTAATGGGTTTAATTAAACTAAATACGCTTATGGTAAGTGATAATAAATTAAATGACGAGTATTTAAGCATTTCTGGTAAAAATCCACCAAGTTTAATACAATTACAACAAATACAAAGTGCTACTGCAACTTTGGATGTAGAAAAAGAATAGTGTTTTCAAATTAGTAAAGTTTTAAGTTTAACAGGTAGCATATTCTATATGTTGCCTGTTTTTTTGTTTAATGAAATATGGTTGAACATTTTTTTATTTGTCCGTATTGTTGGGAGAATATCTCTATGTTGTTAGATGATTCTGTTTCTGAACAGAAATATATTGAAGATTGTGAGGTATGTTGTAACCCTATAGAGTTAAAAGTTAGGTTTATAAATACAGAGTTAACCGATTTTCAGGCAGATAGCATTGAGCAATAATATTTTGTTGTTTTATGTTTGCGGAAAATAAAAAGCGTTGTATATTTGCAATCCGAAACGATTTGGTCGGCATTATGAACCGAAAGTTAAAAGCTAAGTAAATTGTTTTGATATGATATCGCGGGATAGAGCAGTAGGTAGCTCGTCGGGCTCATAACCCGAAGGTCACTGGTTCGAGTCCAGTTCCCGCTACAAGTAAAACCAGTTGTGAAAACAACTGGTTTTTTTATGCCCAAATCCAATGCTAGCATTATGGATTTGAAGGCATAAAAAATACCAAAGTGCGAAGTACTTGTGGTTTTCCTTGCTCAAGCCTCCCATTAGGCCCATTTCATTGTGAGCAATGAAATGAATCCAGTTCCCGCTGCAAAGATGAAAATCCTCTAAAATCAACGGTTTAGTTCACACTAAACCGTTTTTTATGCAAAGTATTAAAGGTTTACTTACCTTAGATGTTCAAAATGAACACGATCCAGAACACAACCCTTTATTTTCTAACCCCAAAATTTATGATGCTGATGGCGACCTTACAAGGCGCTGGTATGTTTATTGGCGTATTAAAGCACCTGATTTAACAAATAAAAACCGAATAGAAAATCCGCAAGGATTTTCGTAAGTGGGCTCGAACTAGCCATTAATTATATACGTTGTTGTGCCTTCGTTATTTTTTACTTTGATTTAATTCTTTATCAATTTCAACTATTAACTCTTCCATTTCTGGTATAATAGAATTGAATAATTGTAATAGCTGTTTTGAACTATTTGAACCCCATGATAATAATGTTAAAAAAGATTGATTTGTTTTAAGGTCAACTTCCTTCATATTATTATAAAAATAGAATACTTTGTTGTTTTGAATATCTATTTGCAAATCATCTCTTAATAAATCTTCATACTTATTACTATTTGTCATATATGTATCCATATAAATTTTGATTAGTCCAGCTGCTCTGGGTAACTTAAATTCATAGAGGTCAACAATCATATTTCTCAATGAGTCATTGATTATTCTATCTATTCCTGTTGATTTTAAAGCTTCAAAAGGTCCTTTGTTATATGTTACTTGCAAACCAGTAGTTAAACCATTGTAGTGATAATTAATACTGTCTCTATTTATAGAATCTGTTAGGAGGTAATTTTCAAAAAACTGACTTGCTCGCTGAATTCGTTGTAAGCGATTACCAATTAAATGATTGTTAAAAAAACGCACATCTTTTACCAATACCTTTTTCATTTCAATTAACATTTTCTTTTCATAAGCTCGTGCTTTTTTATCCTCATTCCAATTATTTATCTGTAGTGCTATCAATATCCCAATAACAACAAGAACAATTTCTCCAATCGCATATTTAAAATAGCGTCCTGTCTTATTTTCAATAAGCAGTTGTTTCCGTATTTTATTGAAGAATTTTATCATTGGCCTTTGTTGAAGATTTTAATCATCATTCTGTTTGTCTAATTCTGCTTTAAGCAATATTTTTAAGGCTTTGGCCTGATTATAGATATCGTCATAACTATTTCCAGCCATCAGCTTGTTTTGAATAACATAAGGTATGAACTCCAAAAATTTGGGTTTGTTCAACATGCGTTCAAATGTTTCTTTTGCCTCAAACGCACTATAATTTTTGGTAATATAATAATTGCCCATGTCTATAACTTGACTTGTTGTAAAAATGCCCTGTATAAGGTGAGAATAATTAAGCTGAATGTCTTGTTGGAGAAAATTATATTGCCCTTCGGATGATGTCCAAGAGTAGTATTTTTGAAGTGCTGTCCTGAGAGCCTCATTACTTATTAGAGAAAGATTTCCACTGGATTTGAGTTCTTCAAAAGCATTGTCGGAAATAAGTGGTATGTTGGTATAACTAGCATGTTCAATACTTTTCATAAAGTAACTGGAAGAATCTACGGCCAGCTGTGGCTTTTCTATCGTCCTCAACAAAAATTCAGCACGATGAATACGGCTTTTATTTAAAGAAATAGCGGTCAAAATGTTTTGTAGATTGGTATTTAACTCAACTTCAAAACGCTTAAGGAATATTTTTTCTTGAATACGTTCTTTCCTCTGTTCATTCCAATTATTAATGCTCAAGGCAATCAAAATTCCTATAACGACTAGAATGATTTCTCCTAAGGCGTATTTAAAATACTTTCCAGATTTTCCTTCCGAAAGTGAATTTTGTCTAATTTTTCTAAAGAATTTTATCATTGGTTAGTGGTTTGTCATAATGAAGCCCAACGACCTTCTAAAGGCAGTTTTATAATTGGTCAAAAAATCAAAAATTCTATATATTTTTAAATACTTTACATCCAACCAAGTTCTCGTAATGCCCACGAGGAATTCCAAATCTTAGTCATACTTTCTACCTTATCATCATCGTTCATTTTTATAGCATATACATAATCTGAGTTTGTAGTTTTATTACTTGGTGGTATTGGTCCTCCATCTCCAGAATGTGTACCTGTAAAAGTAGCAAAAAATATTGCAGTACTAGTTGTTTCATCATAAGCAGAAGAATGCACTTTATAGGAACAACCAGGCATTGTAATGGATCCTAACCCTTTCATCCAATTAACATAATCCTCAAGTTTTGTAACATCAGTTATGGGCTCGCTTTGAGCATTGAATTTAGCATTTTCTATTGCATAATCTTTACAGGCTTCCCATCCTTTTGCAGATTCACAATTGTGGAAAAATGTTGTTGCGTTTTTAAAAGCTTTCATAATTTTATGGTTTAAATGAATGATTAATTAATACTCTAATTTATATTGTTATACTTACAATAATTTATACTTATTTGTACTGTAGTCACTAAATTACCGCCAACGTTTATGTATAAGAATAGTGCGGTTTTGTATGCGAGGATTTTCCGAAGGAAAATCAGAAGCAAGCAAACGAGCAACAAACTTTGGTGTAGGTAAAACTAGCAATTTTTCATATACTTTGTTGGCAGAAGTTTAATCCTCTAGCATTTTGCTGATCAAAGAAGTACATACTTCCGGCTGGTCAAGCCAAGGACAATGCCCGGCATTTTCCACTACTTCAAATTTGCAGTCTTGGATTACTTCAGTCTTCGACCTACCCGTTTCAGGCTTTTCAAATGCATCTCTGTCTCCCCAAATAAACCTTACAGGAATCTTCAAGCGGTGTAATTTATCCCCTATATATAAATCTTTTTTCCAGCCGGCCAAAGTGAGGACATTTTCTAACAAAGTAAGAAATCCTTTTTCGTTCCCTGGGATTAATTGGCCATAGTAACAATGTTTCAAATAATCTTCTGACAATTTCTCTACATCGGCGACTAAAATTTGTTTGTGAACATTTTTTACATTTTTAATACTTGGTTTAGCAACAGATTTAACCAGAAAGCGATTTAATCCTTTTGTTCCTAATAACCTTAAAACAATAGGAATCCATAAATTCACTCCTGCAGGCGCACCGATTAACAAAAGTTTTTCTACTCTTTCGGGATATTGCATAGCAAAACAAATGCTAAAATATCCTCCCATAGATTGTCCCATGAATGAGGCTTCGTCCAGTCCTAAAGCATTCATAAACGAGTCAACAAATTCAACAGCACTTTTTCTAAAGTCCACTCCAGTGTAGTCAAAGCTATCAGTTAGGCCACACCCCGGGCGATCCACCACATATAAATGATATTTAGTTGAAAGGGGTTTAATAATATTAAACCATTCACTGGAATGGCTACCTCCACCATGAATCAAAATAAGAGGTTTGCCAGATCCGATTTCCAGGTAATGGACATTTTTTACTGGGCCGTTAGTGGTCACTATGTTTGATTGGGGTTGGATTCCTTCCTTGTCAAATAGTATTTTTCTTGTTCTTTTAAATTCCTCGGTCGTATTCATTTTGTATCCATTTTTATTATAATTTCTGCCAACGGTCAAGTATATGAGCCGTTTTTAATGGCTTATTTATATTGTTAACCTTTCTTTATTTTGATTTTTTAGTTCTGTTTCAATTTGGGTTATCAACTTATTATTATTTTGAATGGCAATTTTCAAATGCACTCCAACGGAGTTCTTTAAGCCAATTTGGTAATTAATAATATACTTGAGATTTGTAGTTTTTAATTTATTGAGAACCAATTCGACGCGCGTCAAATAATTAGTATCAGGTTCTAAATTAGCAATCACGTAAGGAACTACTTGGTTATTGGTGTATGCCTCACCGTATTGGGTATCAGCAATTAGAGTTTCATAACCCTCTTCATAATAAGAGGCAATGTTAGCTTTAAGTAAAGGGTTATTAATATTTGAAAATTTTCCTGTCGCTTTTAAACCAGAATAGGCGTTATTGTTTTTGAAAAAATAGAAATACAAATCTAAATATGTCAAGAGGGAGTCTAAATGAACAGCATTATAATTGCCTTTAGAAACATTGGTCAAATAGTCAATAGATTTCTTTACTGATAATTTCTGCTCCTGCAAAAAAAGTTCTTCTTGTTTTAAGTCATTTAAGATTTGAAACAATGACAGGTGCACATCATCTTGATTTTTGCGTTGCTCATTCCAATTATTTATACTCAAAGCAATCAATATCCCTATTACTACAAGTACTATCTCACCAATAGTATATCTTAAATATTTTATTGGCTTGTTATCGTCTGCAAGTGTTTTACGGATTCTTCTGAAGAAAGGTATCACTGTTTAGTTGGTTGGTTCTAATTATCAACAATGTAGACCTTTAATTTGAGTAAAAGTTGATTTTTAAAGAATATTATGAAAAAACTTGATTCTTCAAATTTTGGAGCATACTTATCAAGACTACCACCGTATTTAAAACTTCAGTTGGAATTTCCAAAGTAGGCAAGAACCAAGCAATTAATTTTATACGATGTTAGCCTTAGTTCTTATTTCACATATTCAATGTTTCTAACACTAATTTTATTTGCATCGTTATTAAAGATAAAACTGGCAACGATAAATAATTCTTTTAGATTTGTGGGTTTAAATTCTGAAAGTGGAATTTCATAAGTTTCCCATTTGTTTGATAAGATTAAAGGAACTTTAGTTTCTGAACCATCATCTGGAGCATTAGCGTCTTTTAATGCGACTGAAACAGTTTCTCCACCTTTATCACCCTTTAATTCTAATTTGAGAGTCTTATAACTTGAAAAATCTTTTGTAGGTCTTTCAACCATTGCGTTGGATGGATTTCTAAAGTATACAACAGTCCAATCATTTTTTGGAACATTTATAGTGTACTCATATATTCCATAAATTATTTCAAAAGGTTTATTGCCCGCAGATGCATATCCACTATTAAAAAACATAGTATTATCAACACCCTTTGTTAGCACTTTGGAATAACCTTCTGTGCCACTAATCTCAAAATAGTTCTCTAGATTTTTAGCGGAAGCTTCATCAAATGTTTTGATGTTATTATCAATCATTCGAACAATTTCGTTACCAATTATATTGAGATTTTCTAATTGTACTATTAACGCAGGCCCTTTAAAATTTGTTTGGTCATACATTACATAAGCAGTAGGATGATTTAATATTTCTTTTAAGTATGGTTGTAAGTTTGTTAATTCTTGGGTATCGCCAATATAATCAGGAAAGGATATGTAAATGTTTTTTTCAAAACCTTGACTTGAAAAATTGCTATAGGCATTGCGTAGAATCTCATTATAGTCTTTTTCTTTTAATCCAATTTCTTGTACAAGATTATAATATTTATATAATAGATTTTCTAAATCCAGACCCTGTAACTTCCGTAGGTATCCTGAATTTTTAATAGACTCAAATCCGCTCAAATCTGATGTAAAATAGTCAAGATTCGAAATGGCAGATAATGTTTCAGATGCAAATTTGATATCAGTTCTTTCTAAATATTCTGAAATAAAAAGAGTCGAAGTTAGATGTGGTATTCTTGAAATCACATTAATTCTATTCGTTTTTAGAAATTCAGCTTTTTTAATATCTTCTTTAATATTTTTAGAGATGCTATTGAGATATCCTGTTAATGCATCTTGTTCAAGTTTATTTTGATTCCAGTTATTGATTTGAAGCGCAATAAGTATACCTATAACAACTAATACTATCTCTCCAATAGCATACAACAGATATTTACTAAACTTATTTTCAGTTAAAAGACGTTGCCTAATTTTTCGAAATAATTTTATCATTGGTTTATTGGTTGGTCATAATGTCTAGTCCTGAAATATGGCTACAGGTTAAAATTGATTTTACGCTGTTAATTTATATACCATATTCGGTGTTTTAAAATCTAAAGATAAATGTAATCTTATTTCATTGTATAAATTAACTGCATTTTTTGTGGCTCTT
>DATCZQ010000230.1:0-91565 GCA_036525815.1 Yeosuana sp.
TAAGAAACTCAAGACGATACGGTATTTTAATTCAAAGTAAATATGCATTAATAGAAAACAACCTCTTTCAAAATTTAAGTGGTTCTGGTATTAGAATAGAAAATGGCGTTGATTGGGGCGAAGGCTTTAGAGCTGATAATATTGAAATTAGAAACAACAGATTTGAAAATTGTGGTTACGATACAGATTATATTTTAGATAGTAACTCAGCATCCATTGCGGTAGATTTTGCCAAGTTGGGCACGCCTTGTTCTTTAAGCAATACTTGGTGTGGTACAGAAACTTCTAGTTGGAAAGCACACTCTAATATTCGTATTATAGACAATACCATACTGTATAACAAAAATGGGGTATACCTCAAAAATATAGAAGGATTAACCCTTACTAATAACTTTATTTGCCATAGGGATGAGGATATTACGCTAACCAATAATCAAAGTCCAGTACCTCAAACCATTCTAAATTGCAGCAATGTTTATATTGAGGATTATCAATACGCATTACCAGACCCTAACATACATTTTTTGCTTAATGAAGCACCTGGTACGCAAGACTTAATAAATTCTGGCACTGATAGTAATGTAAGTTTAGATGTTATTGTTCAAGGAGGTCAAATTACACAGGGATTTGTTGATGATGAAATTGGCTATGCTTTTAAAATGAACACCAGCGGTAATGGAGAATTAAGACTTGTAAATTCCAATGATGGTTCGCCCTTTCCTGGACCAGTTCAGGGGGCAGCAAGAACTTATTCTTTTTGGGTTAAACCAGAACAATCAATCTTTCAAACCTTGCTTTACAGTGGTGGCCCAACTGCTGGAGAGGTTTTCACAGTTCAAATGCAATCCAATAGGGTTTTAAGAGTAACCGACAATAATCAAAATTTTGTTAGGATGGAGGATATGCCGCTCGATATAGGAAAATGGAATCATGTGGTCATTACAGTACCTAGTAATAGCACCATGTTTAGTATCCAGTTATATAAAAATGGAATGCCATCAACTGAAACGCATTCTGGAAATGATGTGTTTATAAATACTGCAAGCAATACGGTAAAATTATTCCCTACATTTAATGGAACTGTAAGTGATATAAGATATTTTGATTATAAGTTATGTAGTAGTGAAGTAGAAAGTCTTTATAATAACAGACAAACACTCTCCATTAATGATTTTATAGGAGAGACCCACAGGATAATTGTCTATCCAACTATTACATCAAATACTCTTTATTTTAGTGAACCCATTTCTTCAATTAAAGTAATCAACTTACTTGGTGCCACTTTAATATCAGAAAAGGGTGTTAATTTAACCGAACTAGATGTTTCCAAATTAGCCTCGAGTTTATACATTTTAAGAATAAACAACAACCAAACCGTCAAAATTTATAAAAAATAGCAAATGAAAAGGGCCTTTTTTACTTATGTTTCAATTTTAATATTTGGTTTTTATGCCAATGCGCAGTATCAATTTACCCTGCCTGGAAACTTTAGAACGCAACGAAACTTGCCACTCATTGATATGCCAATTTCTGTAAATATTAATTTAAAAGATTTTGGCGCCATTCCCAATGATGGCAAAAATGATGCCCCTGGCATCATGAAAGCCATAAACTTTTGTAAAAAAATGTCACTTACTGGAACCACCGGTATCAAATTAGTATTTGAAAAAGGGCGCTATGATTTGTTTAGTAATGAAAACCAAAAAAACACACATATCATTTATCTAAGTGACGCAAAGAACATTGTTCTTGATGGAAATGGCGCTGAGATAATTGTACATGACCCCTTGAAAGGGTTTTTTTCGGTCTTTAAAAGCGAAAATATCATTGTAAAAAACTTTTTTATAGATTATGATCCCTTGCCATTTACTCAAGGAAAAATTACTGCAGTTGATTTAAAAGATAAATTCTTTGAACTTAAATTAGATGAAGGTTTTCCTAGTCTAAATGAAAAAATGTTTCAGCAAGCGTCTAGAGTTTGGGGCATGCTTATGGATCCTGAAATCCCAGGAAAATTAAAAGACGGAGCACCAAATCTTTTTGCAGCTAAAGAATTTGAAGAATTGTCTCCTGGTCATTTTAAAGTGAAATTAAACGCTATCAACCTTCTCAAATCTATGGAAATAGGCGACTTGTATGTACACTTGGCAAGAACGAATGGTATAAGTGTTTTTAAATCTGGTAACAGTAAAAATATTACCTATTTAGAGAATACCAATTACTCAAGTCCTGCTGGTAGTTATAATGCTTTTAATATGGAAGAATGGAATATCATTGGAGGTCAAATAAAATTAAAATCCGGTAGAATTCACAGTGCCAATGCAGATTGTGTCCATGTTAATGGAAGTAAATTTGGACCATGGATTGAAAATTGTCTTTTCGAAGGCTACAGTGATGATGCCATTAATATGAAAGCTATAAAAGCCCCTATTTTAGAGCAAAAATCTCCAACAGAATTAGTTGTGAAACAAACAGTAACAAAAGGAGATGTTCTCAGAATTTTTAACCCAAGAGAAGGTGTCTTAATTGGTGAATTTGAAGTCATCCAAAATAAATTTTTAGGAAATGCAAAAATGCACATTACTTTAAATAAACCAATAGAACAGAAACTTGAAGTAGGCGATACAAAAACAAATGACCTTGCCTATCTTGACACGCAATCTAACGAATCTTTTGTAATTAGAAATAACACGTTTAAAAATGCTCGAAGATATGGCATATTACTACAAAATTCTTACGGAGTTATTGAACGTAATGTTTTTCAAAATTTAAGCCAATCAGGTATCACAATAAATAATGGCGTAGATTGGGGTGAAGGTTTTGTCGCCCATGATATCATCATTAACCAAAACATTTTCAATAATTGTGGTTATGATGAAACGTATTTGAAAGAATACGATGCAGCAGCCATTCGGATGAGAGTTACAAAACTCAAAGATTTGGAAGCTAAAGGAAAATGGAATGGCGTAGCTACAGCAGACTGGCAAGGATTAGAAAATATTTCAATAACCAATAACACATTCTTGTATAATAAAAGAGCTTTATCTATTGAGTGCTCTGTGAATACAGTGGTTAGAGGAAACAAATTTATAAGTAATATGAAAGACCTTTCTGATAAAAATGAAATTCTATTAGAGAACAATAATACAAACTTGGTTTTCGATAACTAAGTAGAACAAAAGGAATACAATAATTTTTATTTTATGAAAAAAACAAAATTCTATTTTACGGCGCTATTAGTATTATTAGTTGGTAGCATTTTATTTGCCTGTCAGTCAAAAGAAACCGAACCAATTAAAAAGCCAAACATTCTATTTTGTATTGCAGATGACGCAACATGGAGGCATATGAGTATCTACGGAACAGATTGGATTGAAACACCTGCTTTCGATAAAATAGCAGATCAAGGTTTACTATTTAATAATGCCTATACCCCAAACGCAAAATGTGGTCCATCCAGATCTATTATTCTTACAGGTAGAAACTCATGGCAACTTGAAGAGGCCGCTAATCACTTGGCTTATTTTCCAACCAAATTTAAAACGTATCCGGAAGCACTTTCTGAAAAAGGATTCCACGTAGGTTATACAGGGAAAGGTTGGGCTCCAGGAACCTCTTTGAATGAAGATGGAAGCCAAAGAGAACTCCTTGTTAAAGCATATAATAAAATAAAAACAGAGCCACCAACGACGGGTATTTCAACAATTGATTACGTTGCGAACTTTAAAAGTTTTTTAGATCAAAGAAAATCCGATGAGCCCTTTTGCTTTTGGTATGGAGGACATGAACCCCACAGAAGTTATGAGTATGGTACAGGGGTGAGTGTTGGAAACAAAAAATTATCTCAATTAGATTCAGTTTTCCCTTATTGGCCACAGTCAGATGTAGTGAAAAATGATGTTTTAGATTATGCTTTTGAGTTAGAGTACTTTGACAAACAGCTGAATGGCATGCTTACAATATTAAAAGAGAGAGGTGAATTAGAAAACACCATTATAGTTGTTACGTCTGATAACGGTATGCCATTCCCAAGAGTCAAAGGCCTGAGTTATGAGCATTCAAATCATTTGCCACTAGCTGTTATGTGGAAAAAAGGAATTAAAAACCCCGGAAGGAAAATAGAAGATTATGTAAGTTTTATTGATTTTGCGGCGACATTTATTGATTTAGCAGGATATAATGCACAAGAGCTTGGTATGCATCCTATTCAGGGAAAAAGTTTATCGCCATATTTTAATTCAGAGAAAGAAAAAATTATTGATAAAAAAAAGGATTATGTTTTATTAGGTCAAGAAAGACATGATGTTGGTAGGCCTGATGATGTAGGTTACCCTGTACGGGGAATTGTTAAGGAAGGATTTATGTATTTAAAGAATTATGAGAATGATCGCTGGCCTGCAGGAAACCCTGAAACAGGCTATACAAATACAGATGGTAGTCCAACAAAAACTGAAATACTGGAACTTAACAGAAGTGGTGAAAACAAAGAGTATTGGAATTTAAATTTTGGAAAACACCCAAAGGAGGAATTATACCAAGTTAGTATTGATGAAAACTGTTTGAATAATTTGGTAGAAAAAAAAGAATTTCAAAACATTAAAGAGGAATTAAAAAATTTATTGGAATCAGAATTGAAAAAACAAAATGACCCAAGGATGTTTGGAAATGGTTCTATTTTTGACAATTATCCTCCAGATAAAGGCGCAAATTTTTATGAAAAATACATGAATGGGGAAAATGTAAATGCAGGATGGATTAATGAATCAGATTTCGAAAAGAAAAAGAACTAAGTTTTTCTCAAAATTCATAAATAATCACTCAAAAGCATATAAAACCTAAGCGCAAAAATAATAATATATAAATTATGCGGTTAGGACTTATTATTCAAGCATTCTCTAGAGTTTATTTTCTCAGTGGTTTTTATTTTATAGCCCTATTTTCTCCACTAGTGATGGAAAGGCTTTCAAGAATTTTAAGGATTTTTTGTTTTTCAGAACTTCAGTTTAAGAACGGGTTCATTCTGGCTGAAAGATTTACTGTTTTTAAATCACAGAAATTCGTATATTTATTAAGCATTTATAAATGAATATTTAATAATAACCAAACAAATATTATAATTATGGATTTTAAAAAATCAATTCTTAATCTTCTACTGTATTTAGTATTATCGCCTGTCATTATTTACATCATTTTAGGATTGGCTGGATTAGCGGGTTCTACTTATGAAATGTCTAACGGTGAAACATTTATTATCTGGCTATTAATGGCTATTGTAATAAAAATGGCTATTGTAAAGAAAAGCTAATTACTTATAATGAGGAGGATGAGTTAAAAATGCCAGTTTTTAACTGGCATTTTTAATTGGGAATTTATTTAATAAAGGATATAATTAAAACTATAACCTTTTGAAGGTGTTTGGGCAAACAATTTTCGTTCCATGGGTGAGATACCCCAAACACATGATTAGCTCCTTTAATGACTTCTAATGCGCTTTTTGGATTCCATTGATGCAGGCTTTTGGCTTCGTCTATAGAGACACTGGTGTCAGCATCTCCATGAATAATTAAAAATGGTATGTTTAAATTTGTGGCTGCACTTTGTATATTTAAACGAGCCTCATTTTTTATAAAATCATCATAGAATTGAAAATAATGAGGCATTTGTTGTTTTGTTCTGGCATTTTCAACAAAGTAAACACCAGATTCTTTCCATTTGTTAAATGCTGTTCCAAGGGGGAATCTGTTTTTATAATTACTGACACCGGCTAAACTCACTACTGCTTTTATTCTGGAATCTTCGGCAGATTTAATAATTACAATACCACCACCTCTGCTATGCCCAAGTAATGTAATATTATTTATATTGGCTTCTGTTGAAAGCTCCTTATTTAAACAAACCCAATTAATCACAGAGTCCAAGTCGTCTAACTCTTTAGTGTAATTGTTATTCCCAAAGGCTTCTAAATCCGGAAAATCTATGGGTTGCTCTTTAGTTCCTCCATTATACGAAAAATTGAATTTAATAAAACAAAAACCAGCATCAGCAAAGGCATTGGCCATTAAATTCCAAGCGCCCCAATCTTTAAAGCCTTTATAGCCATGGCAAAAAATGATGAGGGGTTTTTGTAAGCCATTAGCTAAATACCGATAGTCAATTAAAATTGGTTTTTGATGTTTACCCTGAATGTCAATACTCTTTTTAACCATTGTTTATATTTCTTTTTCTATAAATGGAATAGAGGGATTACAGATTTCTAAAATAAGATTTTTTAACTGTATTGAAAAGTGGTTAAGTGTTTGGTCTGTAATTAAAACATCTTTTTTAGCATAGGCTCCCGATTTATCTTTTTTCGAAAATTTTATAAATCCTGATTTTAAATTCTTAAAAGAAATGATACCTGCTTCAACAGGAAGTTTAATGCTTCCGGATTGGTGTATCATATAGGCATAGGTTAGTATTTGAAAACTTTTGCTGAATTTTTTATAGTCTGAAGCAATTTCATCCCAATTCACAATTTCTACTTCATTTTGGGTTACTTTCCCTGTTTTATAATCCACTATTCGTATAATACCATTATATTCATCAACGCGGTCAATTTTACCTCTGACTCTCACTGGAAAGCCTAATTCCGGGATCTTAATTTCTGCTGAGGCATCAGCTTCAACAGCTAATATTTTTATATTATTACCTTTTTGAATATCGGATATTTCTAAATCTAAAAAATTAGAAACATAGCGTTTGGCAATCTCATAGATTATCAAGTTTTTGCCTTTGGTAATATCCCCTTCTTTGTAAACCTCTTTAAAATGAGACCTTACTGTTTTTTCTATGAGCAGTTTCATCTTTTTTATGGCTTCAACTGTTAAGAACGTATTTATTAAAGGACTGTAAAAGTCTTCAAGTGTATTATGTATTACGGTCCCAAGGGTGTTGGCCGCCACCGTTTCTTCTGCCTCGTCATATTCTCTAATATTTAAAATTTTCTGATAATAAAAATCAATAGGATTTCTGATATAGTTAGTAAGTGAGGATGGGGAAAATCCTTTTTGAGCTATTATTTTTAAAGATTCAATGACAGCCGGTGTCTTGTCAATGGTATTTAAGCTGTTATTAATTATTGGAACTTTAGGCGTAATAAGATGATAAGATAATTTGTGAATGCCTTCAATTTCCAATTGCGTTATAAAACGACTTTTTTCGCCACCAGTCAGCACATCAGCCTCCGTATTATATAATATGAAAATATTTTTGGCACGTTGCAAAAGACGGTAAAAGTGATAGGTATAAACAGCATCCTTTTCTTTATAAGTGGGCAATTTGTTTTCTACTTTCACGTCAAAAGGGATGAATGAATTATTTGTTTTTCCAGCAGGAAGAATGCCTTCGTTAACTGAAGAAATGATGACGGTTTCAAAGTCTAAAACGCGTGATTCCAGCATGCCCATTATTTGTAAACCTTGTAATGGTTCGCCTTTAAAATCTAATGTTTCTGTACTTAATAATTCTTTGTAAATGCTGTGCAATGTTGAAATATCATCAATATGATTGTATATAGTGTTTAACAATCTAAGTTCATTAAACAATTCATTAAAGCGGAACAAATATTCCAACGAAAGGAGGTTGGAAGCCTTATTTTTATCTAAATATGCCTTTATATTTAGTATGAGTTCTGAACAGTTTTTTAATGCTAAATCAATTGTTTCATGCCATTTCGAAAACAGCAGGTCAATAATGTTATTACACTTTGCCTCTGTAATTTCTTTTAATCGCTCAACACTAACATATATTAAATTATTGGTTTCAATGGTTTCTGTTAGTTTTGCGGTATAATCAATGCCATTAACATAAAATAAAGGCCTTAAAAATGGATGCGACACTAGTATTATGATGTCTTTATAATAAAATGACTTAGAAGGGTTTTTATGCAGATGAAATAAGTGCTCAAATAATGAGGCCAAGGGAATGGATCTTAAAGGAAATCCCATGGTTATATTTAAGGCATTTATGTTTGATGGCAGGGAATTTAAAACAGGGATTAACAAGTTTTCATCTCCTAATACTACAGCAGTATTAGTTAAAGAAGGATTCTCTTGTTTTAGGTTTTTTAAAATGGAACCAATGTATTTGGCCTGACCAATATTTTTTGGGATGCCGTAAACCGATATGTTTTTCTCTTTTGAATAATTATTGGTAATCCAATCAAAATTATTGTTTTTAAAATAGCTCCATTTGTTTTTGTGACTTCTTGTGAATAAGCCGGCATCATGAATGGCGTTATTCATAAAGACCTCGTCAACATCCCAATAAATTTTAGCCATACCACTCTGAAGAAGTTCCTGAAAAATAGTTTCTTCAGAAGTGTTTAGTGCATTAAACCCTAAAAACACGTGTTCTTTGTCTGGACTGTTTTGGATATAAGCTTCTAAGTTTTCAACGGCCTCCCTATATATAAGTCCTTGATATCCTGTTTTTTTAAGTAATAACTGTTCTGTAAAATGAGAATAGTAAGTAAATATCTTGTTCCAAAAAGACAAATAGTTTTTTATAAAATCTGTTTTATTTACTTCTAGTGACCAATGACTCAGATCCTGTATGGCACTTAAATAATTAAAAATATTTTTGTGGGGAATAAGATATCGGTCAATTTCATTAAAATCCTGGATGAGTATCTGGGCCCATTTTGAAAAGGATTCAAAGGATTCTTGTTGGTCTTTTGCTGTTAATGAGCAATAAGTGTTATAAAACTCAAATAGAAGTTCAGTATTGGAAATGGGTTTAAGCTCAGACAGTTCTTCAACGAATTCTTCAACACTTAAAATCTTAGGAGAAAAAATAGTTTCATTAACAACTAGAGAGAGTTGGTGTTTTAAAAACAGTCCAGCTCTTTTGCTAGGTAAAATAAAGGTTATTGAAGAAAGATTTACATGTTTGTTTTGTAAATCTTTTAACACATCAAAAATAAAGGTAGCCATTATATAAAAATAAAAAACGCTTCGGATATCCGAAGCGTTTTAAACTTATTATTTTTTAGTTAATAAAAGAAAATTATTTAACTAAGTTAATTTCAACACGTCTGTTGTTGGCTCTACCCGCACTAGTTGTGTTTTTATCAATTGGTTTAGATTCACCATAACCAACAGATGAAAGTCTAGAACTATCAATGCCATTTGCAACTAAATAGTCTTTAACGGAAGCAGCTCTTGCTTCAGATAACTTTTGGTTATTAGCTTCGCTACCTACACTATCAGTGTGGCCTTCAACAGTAAATTTAGCGGTAGGATACTCATTTAAAATTTTAATTATATCACCCAAAACAACTTCAGATTGTGTTTTAATACTAGATTTGCCAGTATCAAATAAGATCGTTTTAGCATAAGCATTTAAAGTTTTTTGAATTTCTTCAGAAACTTCTGGACAACCATTGTTAGCAACAGTTCCTTTAACATCTGGACATTGGTCATCTTTATCTAATACACCGTCACCATCAGCATCTGGCCAAGGACAACCTTTATTAGCAGCAGGACCAGCAACAGTTGGACAAGCATCATCAGCATCAGTTACTCCATCACCGTCGGCATCAGGACAACCAGCTAAAGCTTTTAAACCAGCAACTGTAGGGCATTTATCATTTTTGTCAGCAACACCGTCACCGTCAGTATCAGGACATCCGTTAAATTCAGCTAAACCAGCTTCGTTTGGACAATCATCTTTACTATCTTCAATACCGTCACCATCAGTATCAGGACAACCATTGAAAGCTACTAAACCAGCAACATCTGGACAAGCATCATCTTTATCGTAAATACCATCACCATCAGTATCAGTTCCACCAAATTTGATAGAAATACCAGCAGTATGTTGGAAATGTGTCTGTAAATAATCTTCAAACGCATGTTTATAAGAAGACTGAACTGTTAAGCCAATATTTTCTGAAAACCAAATATTGAAACCTAAAGTTCCGTTTAATGTACCAGCTCCAATGTCATCAACCCAAGTGTAACCACCACCAATACCTAAGTAAGGTTGAATAGTTTTTCCTTCAAGGAAATCATATTTAATCGTTCCATCTGCTGCATAATAAGATAAATCATCAACTGAAGCATCTCCCCATTTGTCAATTTTATTAATAGATCCAGTAACTCCAAATGAGAAACCATCACTTAAATATTTTGACACAGAGATTGAGGATAATGAAGGTAAGATATTCCAATGGTCACCCACATTGAAATATTCACTAAAGACAGTCTCACTGAAGGGAGCTCCGTCTCCACTAGGATAAGCATCAACGGCATTCACACCTATGGTAATTTGCCAAGGGTTGTTTTTGTCTTGCGCATTAGCGTTGCTATAAACAAGTACAAGCAACATAGCGAACAATAATCTGCTAAGATTTTTCATATTCAAAAGTTTAATTTTAAGTGTTAATTGTAAACAAAAGTAAGTTGTTAAATTTTATTAACAAAGATAATTATACAAAAAAATTAAAGAAACCTTTTAATCATCAACGTTTCAAAGGGATTTTATATGATTTTTAGAGCTTTTCCAACTTTAGTAAATGCAAGAATAGCCTTATCTAAATGCGTTTTCGTATGAGCTGATGATAATTGTACTCTAATTCTTGCTTTTTCTTTGGGAACTACAGGGAAAAAGAACCCTATTACATAAATGCCTTCTTTTAATAACATATTGGCCATTGTTTGTGACAATTTTGCATCGTACAGCATAACAGGAACTATAGCTGAATCACCATCAATAATATCGAAACCAGCTTCTTTCATACCTTTTTTGAAATAATTGGTGTTCCATTCTAAAGTGTCTCTTAAGCTTGTATTGTTCGTGAGCATATCAAAAACTTTAATAGAAGCACCAACTATTGCGGGCGCAAGTGAATTTGAAAACAAATAGGGTCTTGAACGTTGGCGTAGCATTTCTATAATTTCTTTTTTACCGGTTGTATAACCTCCCATAGCACCTCCTAAGGCTTTTCCTAGAGTCCCAGTAATTATGTCAATTCTACCCATAACCCCTTTTTCTTCAAGGGTTCCTCTACCAGTTTTTCCTATAAATCCGGCAGCATGGCACTCATCAATCATAACCAACGCATCATATTTGTCTGCTAGATTACAAATTTTATCAAGAGGCGCTACTAATCCGTCCATTGAAAACACACCATCAGTCACAATAATTTTAAATCTGGCGCCATTCTTATTGGCTGAAATAAGTTGTTGCTCCAAATCAAACATATTACTATTTTCATAACGGTATCTAGCGGCTTTACATAAACGCACCCCATCAATAATGGAGGCATGATTTAAAGAATCTGAAATAATCGCATCTTCAGCACCAAAAAGAGGCTCAAATACACCACCATTGGCATCAAAAGCAGCAGCATATAATATGGTATCTTCAGTTTGATAAAAATTCGCAATTTTTTGCTCTAATTCTTTGTGAATATCTTGTGTTCCACAAATAAATCTTACCGAAGACATTCCAAATCCATAAGAGTCCATGGTGTCTTTAGCGGCTTGAATAACTTCAGGATGAGAGGATAATCCTAAATAATTGTTAGCACAAAAATTTAAGACGGTTTCTCCTGTATTTAATGTTATTTCGGCGCCTTGAGCAGAGGTTATGATGCGTTCTTTTTTAAAAAGTCCATTGTCCTCAATAGATTGAAGTTCTTGTTGCAAATGCTGTTGTAGTTTGCCGTACATTTTATTTTAATTTTTTACAAAGTTATAATTCTTTTACACGTATGCCATTATTAATATATACAAGAATTTTTTTTATCACTTTTAAGTGCATTGATTCTAATACATCCTGATAAGAAATTAATTGTTGTATATGACTTTTGTCTTCTTTACCCGTTTTATAATCAATAATAATAGCTTCCTTTTTAGCATTGATAATGACTCTGTCAGGTCTTAAAATCTGACCTTGATTGGTAATTATATCACGTTCATTGTATATTAGAAGATCTGAATTAAAACAATTGGAAAGTTTTGGATGTTCAATAATTTCAAAAACTATTGTTTTTAGTAATTCAGATTGTTCCCGATTAATTGTAGACGATTCCAAAAAATCATTTATAGTAAAGTCAACATCTTCTTTCGTGTTGATTTTATGCATGATATCATGAATGAGATTGCCTTTTTCTATAGCTTCTTCTTGATTGGAATCCCATAAATAACCAGAGTTAGTAACAATTTTTATATTGTGATCTTCCTTTGCGGTAGAAATAAATTCTTGCTCTTGTAACAGGAGTTTTTGTTTGTTTTTTTTAGCAGGTTTTTCTGGTTTTCCAAAGCTATAAGATAAATCACAATCATTCCAAAGCCCTATAGACGAGAGATAATTGATAAATAATCCAGAATATTTTTTTTCACTTACGGTTCCCTTTGAAGAGATCTCTTTTGTTGAAATAACAAATAACTGTTCAATAGCTCTTGTTAATGTAACATATAAAAGGTTGATGTTATCTAGTTCTTGTTCAGATTTGTGTGAATTATAGATTCTTAAACCTTCCTTACCAAAATATTCAAAGTCTTTAGAATAATTTAAAAGCGTATGCGAAAAATCATTGAAGTTTTCTTGTTCTAACGGGAACCATTCTTTAGCCTCTTTTTCTGAATAAATATCTAAATCTGCATATGGAAAAATAACGACAGGAAATTCCAGCCCTTTAGCTTTATGAATAGTCATAATTTGAACAGCATTTTGACCACTAGGAGAAACAATACTTAAAGAGTCTTTTTTCTTATCGAAATAATTTAAAAAACCTGAAATATCAGATCCTTTTTTTTGAGTGTAATCTAAAACTATATCTAAATAAAACTGGACATAGGCGTTTGAGGATTTTACCAGTTTAAAATTTCTTACAATGGTTTCAGTTAGATCATAAAGTGAAAGATCAAGTAATGAGTTACTATTCATATAAACCTCAAAAACCTCGAAACTTTTGAATAATTGAGCCACCGGCAAATGAATGTGATTACTAAAAAAGGTATGTTTGTCCTCAATCTCGAATAAAGTGGCTAAGTAATTCAGGACACTGATTTTTATTTCATTATTTTTTGGTTTAATTATGAGCGTGAGCAAATCATTAATGAACTTAACTTCTTGCGCGTTGTCAATTAACAAAGTCTCAGAAGAAATAATAGGAACTGCTTTCTGACTTAAATAATTGGCAATGGCAACCCCTTCTTTTTTCTTTCTGACTAAGACGCAAATGTCTTCCAGATTAAAATTATTCTCTCTACAAGTATTAATGGTTTCAAATACTTTAGAAGCATAAAGCGCATCCCTGTCATCCTCTTTAGATATTTCTAAAAATGTAAAATTCACATAACCATGATCTTGTAAAGAACTGTTTTGAGAGGCATTTTCATAAAGAGATTCATAGCCTTTATTGGTAAAAACTTGTGTTGCTATATACTTAAAAAAAGCATTATTAAAACTTATAATCTCCTTAAAACTTCGATAGTTAGTGGGTAGATTGTTGATTTTTTTGTCAACATGAAAAGGATTCACGTCATTAAATAAATCAATAAATTGTTCTGCTTTTCCGCCGCGCCAGCGATATATTGCTTGTTTTGCATCACCCACCAACATGGCGCTTCCATTTTCAGTTGAAAGGGAGTTGCTTATTAATGGAATTAAATTTTCCCATTGAAGTAATGATGTGTCTTGAAACTCATCAATAAAATAATGATTAAATTTTTCGCCAATGCGCTCATAAATAAAAGGGGTTGGCTGATTTTTAATTTCATTACTTATTATCGAGTTAAATTCTGAAATCAATATTTTGTTTTGTTCGCTTTTAAGGGATTTAAGCTCCTGATTTATAGCGTTTAAAACCGATAAAGGGGTAATATTTTTATAAAAGGCTTTAAGAAACTTAAGATGATAAACCGTCTGTTTTGTTTCATTAAAGGCTGACATTAATTGTGGTTGAATATTGTCAATAATTAAAATGATATCCTCACCAACTCTTTTGGGGTAAAGAGGATTGTTTTCAATTAAATCTATCTGCCATTTAGTTTCAAAGTTTAAGTCATATTTTTTATCTGCTAAATTTTTAAAATGTTTAGGTAAGTAGCTGCCAGAGAAGTCATTAAATTCTAGTCCGCATTCCTGAATAAAAGTTAGAACTTTGTTAGAAGTATCAACAATATTTTTTTCAGAAAGGGTTATTTGTTCTTTTAGTAAAAGTTTTAGAGCATTAAAGTCTTCTATTGATTTTTCTTTTAAGGTTTCAATAAAAGGAATATCATTTTCATTAATAAGAAGTTTTGCAATCTTGTTAAAATCAAAAGAAAGATCCCAGCTTTTGTCGTCATCAGCCTTTTCAATGGCAAAATCAACTAGGACATTAGTGAGTTTTTTTTCGGTTCCAGCTTTTGAAAGAAGGCTGTCAACCGCTTCATTTAAAAGGGTTTCTTGGTCAATTTCCACCTCAAAATTTAATGGAAGTTTTAAGTCATGTGCAAAGGTTCTAATGAGTTTGTGAGTAAATCCATCAATAGTTGAAACATCAAAAGCCGCATAATTATGTAAAATAGTTTCTAAAAGCTTCTTAGATTTTAAATGCAATGCCATCGTGTCCATTTCAAGCTCTTCAC
The DNA here is from genome assembly GCA_036525815.1 of Yeosuana sp. Taxonomy (GTDB): domain Bacteria; phylum Bacteroidota; class Bacteroidia; order Flavobacteriales; family Flavobacteriaceae; genus Yeosuana. Next base: position 14,622 of record DATCZQ010000230.1, read on the forward strand.
TAATAGCAATAAACATACTGTTAGGCTCGGATAAAATAGTTTTAGAAGAAAACTGTTTGAGTGTGTCGATAATTCGCTCTTTCATTTCAGCCACCGCTTTATTGGTAAAAGTGATGGCTAAAATATGTTTGAATGGCTCCCTTTTTTCAGACTTAAATAATATTTTAAGGTACTCTTTAACAAGAGTGTAGGTCTTTCCGCTACCTGCTGATGCGTTGTAAATTGTAAAAGAAGGCGAGTTTTCCACAAAAAGAAATTTTGTCTACAAGATAAAAACTATCAATGAGTTCATAACTATTAATTATTTTTAATTAAAGGCATTTATGCGTAAATTTGAATCAAATAAAATATTAATAAATTAAAACAAAATAATTATGGCTTTTGAATTACCGAAATTAGGATATGCATATGACGCTTTAGAGCCTCATATTGACGCGCGCACTATGGAGATACATCATACAAAACATCACCAAGGATATACAAATAATTTGAATACGGCTATAGCAGGAACTAATTTAGAAAGTAAATCTATTGAAGACATACTTACTGGTTTAGACATGAATAATGCAGCCGTTAGAAATAATGGCGGGGGATTTTATAATCACGCATTATATTGGGATGTTATGAATCCAGAAGGAAAAGGGTATTTGTCTGGTGAGTTAAAAGAGGCAATTATTACAGCATTTGGATCTGTAGACGCTTTTAAGGACACTTTTAGTAAAGCTGCAGCTACGCGTTTTGGCTCAGGTTGGGCATGGTTATGTGTTCATAAAGGAGGAAAAGTAGAGGTTTGTTCAACACCAAATCAAGACAATCCAATAATGCCAGGAGTTTCTTGTGGGGGTACCCCAATTTTAGGAATTGATGTTTGGGAACACGCTTATTATTTAAATTATCAAAACCGTCGTCCTGATTATATTAATGCATTTTTTAATGTCATTAACTGGAATGAAGTTGAAAGAAGATATGCTTTAGGGAAATAACTGATAGTTAAATTAATATTATAAAAAAGCGTCTAGATTTTTCTAGACGCTTTTTTATATCTATTAAATTAGTAAATATTTAAAGTGAAAAAGGTGAACGTTAGTTCACCTTTTTGCCCCAAATCTACCATGAACTTAACCTACTTATGTTATGGTGAGTCAAATGTATGCAGTCATTGACAACTACAAAAATATTTTAGTTCAACTACTAAATTATTAGCTTAACAGGGAAAACGCCATGCTGTTTAGGAAGAAATTGCCTTATCTTACTTAAAAAGGGCATAAAAAAAGGCGAACAGAAGTTCACCTTTTTTTGCCCCAAATCTACCATGAACTTAACCTACTTATGTTATGGTGATACCAATTTATATGTATTTTGGATAAAAATTTCATTTTTTAGATAAACAGCACTTTTATTAGATTAAATGTAGTTTTCATGGATAAAGTGTCTAAAATTCATCATTATTAAAATTAATAAGCTCTTTTTTTATTGCCTTCATAAAAGTTGATAAAAGCTCTGTTAACCACTCTATTCCCACCTACGGTTGGGTAGTTGCCGGTAAAATACCAATCTCCTAAATGATTAGGGCATGCCTTATGTAAATTTTCAACAGACTGGAATATTATTTTTATTTCTGAATTAACATTTTCACCAGTCAGTAATTCTGCTATTTTATCTGAGATTTGCTCATCAGTAAACGGATCATAAATTTCTTTAACAAAGTTTTTTACCTCTTTATCTTCCAGTTCTGTTTGATCGATGCATTTATCATAGACCTCTTTTACAATGTCGTATTTGTTTGATTCTTTGAGCAATTCTAATGCGGCTTTAAAAGCTATTAAACTTTCAAGGTTGGCCATATCAATACCATAACAATCTGGATAACGTATTTGTGGTGCTGAAGAAACAATCACAATTTTTTTAGGATTCAATCTATCAAGCATTTTTATGATACTCATCTTTAAAGTCGTTCCGCGTACAATACTATCGTCTATAATAACCAAATTATCAGTTCGATTGATAACGCCATAAGTCACATCATAAACGTGAGCCACTAAGTCGTCACGGCTACTGTCTTCTGTAATAAAAGTCCTTAATTTAACATCCTTAATGGCAATCTTTTCAATACGTGGCATCTGTGATAAAATTTCGGTAACACGTTCTGCAGACAAATTTCTGCTACCGCTAAGAATGGCTTTGGTCTTCTTTTTGTTAAGGAAATCTTCTACAGTTTCTATCATTCCATAAAATGATGTTTCTGCAGTATTGGGGATGTACGAGAAAACGGTGTTTTTAATGTCCTTGTTGATGGCTTCTAATACTTTAGGCATTAGTAATCTACCAAGCATTTTTCGTTCCTGATAAATTTCTGCGTCACTTCCTCTTGAAAAATAAATACGTTCAAATGAACAAGCTTTTCGCTCTAATGGGTTCAATATTTTTTTGAGGGCGGTCTTTCCAGATTTTTTTGTGATAATAGCATAACCAGGCTCCAACTCTTTGACGTCCTGATATTTTACATTAAATACAGTTTGGATCACAGGGCGTTCAGAAGCTACTACAACAATTTCGTCATCTTTATAATAATATGCCGGACGTATCCCTGCAGGATCTCTTAACACAAATGAATCACCATGTCCTAATAATCCAGCCATAGCATAGCCTCCATCCCAGTTTTTAGCGGCTCTTTTAAGTATTTTAGCAACGTTTAAACGGTCGGCAATAAGCGGAGAACACTCATTTTTGCTATAACCTTCATTTTTTAAATCTTTATAAATTTTGCTAACAGAATCATCTAAAAAGTGACCTATTTTTTCCATAATGGTAATAGTATCAGTATACTCCTTTGGGTGCTGACCTAAATCAATGAGGTTTTGAAATAATTCTTTAACATTGGTCATGTTAAAGTTACCGGCAAGAATAAGATTTCTGTGCTGCCAGTTATTCTGTCTTAAGAATGGATGAACGCTTTCTACACTGTTTTTTCCAAAAGTACCATATCTAACGTGCCCTAAAAAGAGTTCGCCAATATATGGAATGTTCTTTTTTTGTAAAGCAACGTTTTCAACATATTCAGGGTTTTCTGAAAACTCTTTGTTAATACGTTGATTAATTTGAGCAAAAATATCTTGAATGGGCTGTTGCGCTATAGATCGCACTCTACTTATATAGCGTTCACCAGGTTTTGTGTCTAATTTAATACTTGCAAAACCAGCACCATCCTGACCTCTGTTATGCTGTTTTTCCATCATAAGATACATCTTATTGACACCATAAAAAGCACTTCCATATTTTTCTTTATAGAACTCTAATGGTTTTAAAAGTCTTAAAACAGCAATTCCGCATTCATGTTTTAAAGCATCACTCATTTTATTTGTAATTTATTTTTTATGTAAATAAAAAACGCGCTCTATTTAGAGCGCGTTTGTTTATGTTAATTTTATATCAAATTGCGTTAGTTTTTTAAATTGCAATAAACGTTTATGAACTTCATCATGAGTCAACGTTTTCATGCGTTCTGTTCCAAATTTTTCAACACAAAAAGAGGCTAATGTTGAACCATAAATAACCGCATTTTTCATGTTTTCAAATGAAGTGTCTCCAGTTTTTGCAATATATCCAGCAAAACCACCAGCAAATGTATCGCCAGCACCTGTTGGGTCAAATACTTCTTCCAAAGGTAGTGCAGGAGCATAAAAGACATTATCATTGTGAAACAATAAAGCCCCATGTTCCCCTTTTTTAATAACCACATATTTGGGACCCATTTCATGAATTTTTCTGGCCGCTACAACTAAGGAGTATTCGCCAGTTAATTGTCTAGCTTCTTCATCATTAATGGTAATGACGTCAATTCGTTTAATAACATCATGCAAATCAGATAGGGCACTATCCATCCAAAAATTCATGGTATCTAATATCACCATTTTTGGTTTAGTGGTCATTTGATTTAATACACTTGATTGCACTATAGGATGTAAGTTTCCAAGCATAACAACCTCAGCATCCCGATAATTTGTGGGGACTATAGGATTGAAATCGGCCAAGGTATTTAATTCCGTTACTAAAGTATCTCGGGTATTCATGTCGTTGTGGTATTTCCCACTCCAGAAAAAAGTTTTTCCTTCTTTAACAATTTCAACACCAGATACATTTATGTTTTTAATAGATAATAAATCTAAATATTCTTGAGGAAAATCACCACCAATGATTGATACAACAGCTGAATCAATATCAAACTGTGAGGCCGATAAACCAATAAAAGTGGCTGCGCCACCAAGTATTTTATCGGTTTTACCGAAAGGTGTTTCAATAGCATCAAAAGCTAAAGTACCTACAATGACTAATTTACTCATAAAGAGAATTAATATTTTTGTGCAAATATAAACTTTTTAAAAGCTAAAAAACGAATTTATTTTCTCTCAAAATGGGCGGGATTTTTCCCCTAATTCTAAAGTTAGAAATTATAAATATTAGTTCTTCAACGGTTAATAGCAATCAAAGGAGTGAAATAACTCTAATTGTTTGTCAAATTTTTACATAGATTTTATTTCTATCCATTATATAGCCTACTAACCAACAAGACAATAATACAGAAAGGGCAAAGGCAAAAGACCCTGTATAATTTCCAAGCCAAGAGATGAATACGTTTTCTGCAATCCAATCATAAGCCAAAATCCCTTTCAATTTAAATTGGTATAGAGAAATAATAAGTAATTCTGAAAGCAAATAAATAAACAAGGGGTTTTTACCTAATACTTCAAAGAAATACGTCCATTTATCTTTTTTCAAAATATCTAAGAAATAGACTAATACTGATATAATAATAAGGTCAATACCGATTGTGAGCAGAACAAATGAACTTGTCCAAAGTTTTTTGTTAATTGGAAACAGTAAGTCCCACCCTAATGCAATAAAGATTAGAAAACTTCCAAACATTGTAAGAAGCGCAATGGTTTTATAATTCTGACCACTTTTTTGGAGAAATGAGCCAGCCAAATAACCTCCAAATATATTTACTATTGCGGGAAGTGTGCTTAACAAGCCTTCAGGGTCAAAAGCAATCCCATCTCCATGATACATATGGCTCGCACCAATCAACCAAGTATCTAATTTTAATACAGCATTGCCTGAAAGGGAAAGGTCGCCAAAAACAAGAAGAACCAGTTGGTAGGAAAGAAGTGCAATAACACTAAATAATAGAGCTCCTTTTGGTTTCCAGAAGCGTAAAATTATAGAAGCAAAAAAATAACACAGCGCAATTCTTTGGAGTACTCCAAAAATTCTTGTTTCACTAAAACTTTTGAGTTCTCCATTTTCGAAAAATGGGAACCAATACATTAAAAAGCCTAATAAAAAAATTATTAATGTACGCTTAACCACTTTTGTTAGAAATATTTTATTCGATAAAGTTTCATACTTAGGCATGCTAAAACTCATAGAAGTGCCAACAATGAAAAGGAACGTTGGAAAAACCAAATCCGTTATTGTAAAACCATGCCATTGGGCATGTAATAATGGTGAAAAAGTAGTAGAATATTTCCCTGGGGAATTAACAATAATCATTAGGGCTATATCCAGACCTCTAAAGACATCTAATGACAAATAACGTATTTTAAACTGTTTCAAATTAATGATTTATTAGAATGAAGATAGGTTGTTAATTTTTAATTAATGGGGCTTATTTAAATTACTCTATACGTTTGGTTTTCATTATTCAATATTATAAGAAAGACTTAATTCATTTTTTTTTCTATAAAATCACTTTTTCGGTTTTTTCTCCTAAGCGACTTTTTTCTGCTGTAAATCCGATAATATGACTTTCTACTGATACATCTATAGATGAAGAAAGCAAATCTGAATTTTGCTTTGATACCGCTTGGACCCAATCTGACACTAAATTCCAATCACCTCCACCATGGGCATCACTTGTTAGCTCCCATTCAGTCTTGTCACCAGTTAAAAAATTCGTATACACAAATTGAGACATGTCTCCAACTATATCTCCGTGACTACCCATGACACGCGTGCGTCTTCCTTCGTAAGAAGTAAAAGCCTCCATACTGAATGCGGCGGTAACACCATTGGAAAATTGAAGATTGGTTGTATAATGATCTGGCTGGTCATTATCCATTTGATAGACACAGCGTCCATAATTAGTAGTTTTCAGACGATCAAGAATGACTTCACCATGTTTATTTTCATCCTCTGGTAGATCAAAAACATGAGTACGCTGTTTGTCTCTATAATAAATTTTTAACGCACTATATGGGCATTCTTTTTCAATGGCACATCCATCCACACAACGAGGCGTTGCTCCTGCAGGGCTATTTTCTTTTTTAAACCAGCTTAAATCTCCAAAGGCAGAAATTTTTTCACAAGATGTTCCAACCATCCAACGCAGAATGTCAAGATCATGACATGATTTGGCAAGAATTATAGGTGTCGTAGCTTTGCTATTATGCCAGTTTCCTCTAACATAGCTATGAGACATATGTATGTGTTCAATAGGCTCAAAGTGTTGAATACTTATGAGTTCACCAACACTTCCGTTTTGGATTAACTCTTGTAATTTTATAAAATAGGGAGAATACCTTAAGACATGGCAAACGGCGACTATTCGTTTAGTTTCTTTGGCTAATGATAAGATGTCTCTACATTCCTTTTCAGTAGGAGCTATTGGCTTTTCCAACAAGATATCATATCCCATAGATAGAGCTTTCATACATGGGCCAAAATGCAAATTATCAGGAGTAGTAATTATGATGGCATCTGCAAATTTGTCTCGCTCAAAAACATGTTCCCAGGTTACGAAGCTGTTTTCGACTGGAATTTTGTGTTTTTGGCAATACCGTTTGTTTCTGATTTCGATAGGTTCAGCAACACCTATAATATTTAAATGATCAGAGTATTTATGAGCATAATCACCATAAACATTTCCACGATTTCCAGCACCAAGAGTAATTGCAGTAACTGGTTTATTAGGAGCTGGATACTTTATGGAATTAGGTATATGCAAGCGAACACTCGTTTCTCCAAAACCTTGAAGAGGCAAACTAAGTAAACCACCGGTGGCAAGACCCAGAGTTTTAAGGAGATTTCTTCTAGTAAGGTCTTTTTTCATTTTTTTAATAAATTTAACAACAGTTGTGCTTGTCTAAACAAGTTGTATTACTTTTTAAAGTTAAATATAATATTTATAACTTAATAGAAGTAAAAGTTTACAGGGGGTGTTTTTTAAGAGATTTATTCCATTTAAAATCAAGAAACAGCTGTTATTTTCTGCCAAAATCAGCGGGAATTTCTCCCCAAGCTTTGGTTTCCCATTTTACTATAACCGTTTTAAAATCATTAGTTTTTAACCACTGAACCGCTCTTTCTACCAATTCAAAAAGAGGTTTGTTTTTCTCGTTTTTTTCTAGTTTAGTATTACATGTTTTCTTTTTTACCCAGCCGATAGCCGTTTTAGAATCAGTATAAATGATTTTATCACTGTTATTTTTTTTAAGAAGCGCTAAACCATGAACAATAGCTAAAAACTCACCGATATTATTTGTTCCTTCTTCAAAAGGACCTTGAATAAACAATTGTTTTTTTGTTCTGGTATCAACACCGCGATATTCCATTTTACCTGGATTCCCGCTTGATGCCGCATCAACTGAAATGGAATTGTAATTGGGCTGTCCTATTTTTTTAAGTTGTTCTGGAGATAATTCGCTTTTAAACGATTTTGATTTTCCAATATAATCCTTATAATTTCCATTTAAAGCTTTTTTGGCAGCATCAAAAGTTAAAAAGGATTTGTACTGTGCGCCTTCAAAATTTGTGATTTGAGTTTTACAGTCATCCCAAGATTCGAACACACCTGTTTTGTGTCCTTTCCAAACCGTATAATATTTTTTCTTTTTATTACTCATTTGGGAATAAAAAAGATTCAACCACTCTTGGGAAATGCTCCATTTCTAATTTATGAATCTTTTCGGCAATGTCTTTAGCCGTATCATCCTTGCCAACAGGACATGAGGTCTGAAAAATAATGGCCCCTTCATCATATTGTTCATTTACATAATGTATGGTAATACCCGTTTCTTTTTCATGATTGGCCACAACGGCTTCATGTACGTGCATGCCATACATTCCTTTTCCTCCATATTTTGGTAACAGTGCGGGATGTACGTTAATGACTTTATTTGGAAATTCTTTCAAAATTGATTCCGGGAATTTCCACAAAAAACCAGCAAGTACAATAACATCAGGGTTAATTATTTTTAAAATATCTAAAACATGATTTTCAACATAAAATGCTGTTCTATTAAATGACAAACAACTAATTTTAAGATTATTACATCTAGAAATTACTTTAGCATGTGGATTGTTAGTTAGGACCTGTACAACAGATACTTCTTTTTTTTTATTGAAAAACTGAATTAGATTTTCTGCATTAGTTCCAGAGCCGGAAGCAAAAATTACAATGCGTTTCATTTACTATTTTTTTAAACTATTAATAAGTGTAACAAACTAAAAAACAATGGAGTAGCCTTTAAAATTTCAAATTCGTACTAAAGAGAACGTCATTAATGCTCTAATAATTTCAACAAAAAAAAGAATAATTATTAACAATTAGAAGGTAAATTATAAATACTTAAAAGTTATTTGGTAAATTTAGAATCATATTTTTAAACTAAAGTCGTGTTTTAAAAATAAAGTTTTTTATTTTTGCCAACTAATTAAAACCTTAAATTAAAAGATTATGTCAGACATTGCATCAAGAGTAAAAGCGATTATCGTAGACAAATTGGGAGTTGATGAGAACGAAGTTGTAACTGAAGCTAGCTTCACAAACGATTTAGGAGCGGACTCATTAGACACAGTTGAATTAATTATGGAATTTGAAAAAGAATTTGATATTCAAATACCAGATGATCAAGCTGAAAACATCGCAACAGTAGGTCAAGCTATATCATATATAGAGGCTGCAAAATAAGTAAAAACTTTTATGGAATTAAAGCGAGTTGTAGTTACAGGATTAGGCGCTTTAACACCTATTGGGAATACCAAAGATGAATTTTGGGAAGGCTTAATTGGTGGTAAAAGTGGAGCTGCACCTATAACCTATTTTGATACCGAAAAGTTTAAAACAAAATTCGCTTGCGAATTAAAAAACTTTGAGGCTACTGATTTTCTTGATAGAAAAGAGGCACGCAAAATGGATAAGTTTGCGCAATACGCTATGGTTGCCGCTGATGAGGCAATTGCGGATGCCAAACTAAATCTTGACAAAGTAAATAAAATGCGAGTAGGGGTTATTTGGGGAGCAGGAATAGGTGGATTGGAAACATTTCAAGAAGAAGTTTTAAATTTTGCTTCAGGTGACGGCTCTCCAAGATTCAACCCATTCTTCATTCCCAAAATGATTGCCGACATTGCTCCGGCGAACATTTCCATAAAATATGGTTTTATGGGGCCTAATTATACAACAGTTTCTGCTTGTGCTTCTTCAGCAAACGCGATGTTTGATGCACTTAACTCCATTCGTCTAGGGCATTGCGATGTCATAGTAACAGGAGGAAGTGAAGCCGCAGTAACTATTGCTGGAATGGGAGGATTTAATGCGATGCATGCTTTATCAACTAGAAATGAAGATCCTAAGTCAGCATCTCGACCTTTTGACGGAACTAGAGATGGTTTTGTTTTAGGTGAAGGCGCAGGAGCACTTGTTCTTGAGGAATATGAACACGCAAAGAAAAGAGGTGCCAAAATTTATGCTGAATTTGTTGGTGGAGGCTTGTCTTCAGATGCTTATCATATGACGGCACCCCATCCTGATGGAATCGGTGTTATTGCGGTTATGAAAAACTGTTTAGAAAATGCAGGGCTAAAACCTGAAGATGTTGATCATATTAACACTCATGGAACTTCTACACCTCTTGGTGATGTGGCAGAACTTAAAGCTATATCAGAAGTTTTTGGTAATCATGCTAAAGAAATAAACATTAATTCAACAAAGTCAATGACTGGCCACTTACTTGGTGCTGCTGGTGCTATTGAAGCTATTTCTGTGATTTTGGCGATGGAACACGGTATTGTTCCGCCAACAATTAATCATTCTACTAGGGACGAAAATATTGACCCGAAATTAAATTTAACTTTAAATAAAGCTCAAAAAAGAGACGTGAAAGTAGGTATGAGCAATACCTTTGGATTTGGCGGACATAATGCTTGTGTAGTATTCAAGAGACTAGATTAATTACCGATTGAAAACCATTCGAAACATATTAAATTCCCGTTTTAAAAACAGCGGGAATTTTTTTATCCATTTAAAAAAAGTCTTGGGATTTAACCCTAAGAATATTCAAATTTATAAAACGGCATTTACGCATCGTTCTATGAATATTAGGGATGATGAAGGTAATGCTATTAATTATGAGCGTTTGGAATTTTTAGGGGATGCCATGTTAGGAGCTGTTATAGCGTCTCACTTATATCTTGAAGTGCCTGGTGGTGATGAGGGTTATTTAACCAAGATGCGCTCTAAAGTTGTAAGCAGAGAACATTTAAATGAATTAGGTAGAGACTTAAATCTTATTGAACTTATTGAAAGTAAAATAGCGACATCCCAGTTTGGAGATAATATTCATGGTAATTTATTTGAAGCTTTAATTGGAGCTATATTTTTGGATAAAGGATTCAAATATTGCGAAAAATTCATTTACAAGCGAGTGATCATTCCATATGTTGATATTGCTCAGTTAGAGGGCAGAGTGATCAGTTATAAAAGCTTACTTATTGAATGGTGCCAAAAGGAGAAGAAAACGTTTAATTATAATGTGTACGAGGACTCTGGTAATGATGAAATCAGACACTTTTCAGTAAAATTATCCGTTGATAATAAGGTGATCGCTAAAGCTCGAGCTACCTCAAAAAAGAAGGCTGAAGAAAAAGCTTCGAAACGGGCATTTTATGTGTTTCAGACGAGAATGTCACATTAGTTATTTTTATTTATAGAATAGTAATAGCTACAACGATTGAGTTGATGTTTCTTCTTAAGATTACGAAAAACTTATCACTTTAAATATTTTAAATATTATATTTACATCGATTTATATAAGTTATGGCGGTACACAAACTTATTCTTGATGATGTTTTTGATGAGTCGGTATTTACTTTAATAGCAATTCATTGCAGCATTGAAGACTATCGTTTAGCGTATCTACTTAATAAGTTTTTACACATCAATTTATGTAGAAAAAGATTTGATTTGGATTTTAAAAACGGAAAATCGGCTTATTCTATATATAATTGGGAAGATAAAAAGCAGCTTATTGACTGGAATTTAGTGTCAAATATTTGTAAAACAAATGATTATACACAAGTTAATTCCGGATTGTTATTTGAAACAACACAAAGTATTACTAAAACATATCATTTATTACCTGAATTAAAAACGGTGAATTATCTATTGAAAATAGATGATGAATTAAATTTAGTAAAGGAAAAATATATTATTAATACCGTATTAAGTATTCCTCAAATAGCAACAGCCTATACTATTGATCAAAATCAATTAAGATCTAAAGACAATTTAATTTTTAGCTAATGCCAATCAGAAAAAAAACTAAAATAGTAGCCACATTAGGGCCAGCATCAAGTACCAAAGAAGTATTAAAAGGAATGCTTGATGAAGGAGTTGATGTCTTCAGAATTAATTTTTCTCACGCAGATTATAATGATGTCGCAGAACGTATTCAAATGATACGCGATCTCAATAAGGAATTTGGATATAACTGTGCCATTTTAGGTGATTTACAGGGTCCGAAACTTAGGGTCGGGGTCATGAAAGAAGAAGTTGTAGTGCATCCTGGTGATGAAATTATATTTGCAACTGGAGAACGTTTTGAAGGCACAAAGGAGCGTGTTTACATGACTTATGATAGATTCCCACAAGACGCCAAACCGGGTGAAAGAATTCTTTTAGATGATGGTAAATTAATTTTTGAAGTTGTTTCATCGGATAAGCATAGTGAAGTAAAAGCAAAAGTGATTCAGGGAGGTCCTTTAAAATCAAAAAAAGGAGTCAACTTACCTAACACAAATATTTCACAACCTGCCTTAACAGAAAAAGATATAGAGGATGCCCTTTTTGCAATAAAGCATCAGGTGGATTGGATCGCTTTATCATTTGTGCGCCATGCGGAAGATTTAATGCAGCTTCGTGATTTAATAAAGGAACATAGTGAAGAAAAAATCCCGATAATCGCTAAAATTGAAAAACCAGAAGCTGTCGAGAACATAGATAAAATTGTGGCTCATTGTGATGGTATTATGGTAGCCCGTGGTGATCTTGGGGTGGAAATCCCAGCGGAAGAAGTTCCACTTATTCAAAAGCAATTGGTGTTAAGAGCTAAAAAGGCGAGAATTCCGGTTATTATTGCTACACAAATGATGGAGACCATGATATCTAGTTTAACACCTACTAGAGCAGAGGTTAATGATGTCGCTAACTCTGTAATGGATGGAGCCGATGCGGTTATGCTTTCTGGTGAGACATCAGTAGGTCAGTATCCTATTCAGGTAATCAGACAAATGGCAAATATTTTAAAAAGGGTTGAAGATTCTCCGCTCATTCAAGTTCCTCAATTACCACCGCATATTCGCACAAATCGTTATATAACAAAATCCATTTGTTATCATGCGGCTAACATGGCAAATGAAATTAATGCAAAAGCAATTTCAACATTAACCAATAGTGGTTATACGGCATTTCAGATTTCAGCCTGGAGACCTTTATCTCACATCTTAGTTTTTACTTCAAACCAACGTATTCTTACACAACTTAGCTTGCTTTGGGGCGTAAAGGCTTTTTATTATGACAAATTTGTGAGTACAGATAAAACTATTGAAGATGTCAATAATATAGCTTGTAAAATGGGTTATCTTGAAGAAGGAGATATGTTAATTAGTTTAGCCGCCATGCCAATTCAGAGCAAAGGGATGGTTAACACATTACGTGTTACAGAAATTACTTCTTGTCCTATTTAAAAATAAGGATTTATAATACTTTAAAAGATTCACATTTAATTCTAATGTGAATCTTTTTTTTTGCTACTGTTTTAAATGACGAATTTTTCTAAAATTCAAATTTCAACTGCACACTGATGCTTTTTTGTTCAAGTATTTTTTTTGTTTCAGTATTTAAATTAGACAATGAGATGCCCAATAAGCGGACTGAATTACTTAACTTTTCCTGAAATAATAAGTCTTTAGCCGTTTCAAATATTAAGGATTTGTCACTTATATAATAATGCAAAGTTTTACTTCTTGTTTGTAAGGTGAAATCACTATACTTGATTTTTAAAGTCAGGGTTTTACCTGCTACTTTACTTTTGTTTAAACGCTTTGAAACTTCATTTGCAATCTGATCTAATCGTTCAAGCATAAATATTTCACTTGAAAGGTTTTCATTAAAGGTGTGTTCCGCAGCGAGTGATTTTCTAACTCTATTTGGTTTCACCTCACTTTTATGAATTCCTCTAACCACATCGTAGTAATATGTGCCTGATTTGCCAAAATGTGCCTCTAAATATTCTATGGATTTAGATTTTAAATCTTTTCCGGTAAAGATGCCTAGTTGATACATTTTTTCAGTAGTTACTTTTCCAACGCCATAAAATTTTCTAATATCAAGTTTTTCTAAAAACTCATGGGCCTCTTCAGGCGTTACGGTTTTTTGTCCGTTGGGCTTATTGTAATCACTGGCCACTTTAGCAATAAATTTGTTTATAGAAATCCCCGCGGAAGCTTTTAATCCAACTTCTTTTAATATGCGCTCTCTTATCTCTTGAGCTATTAATGAGGCGCTAGGGTTTCCTTTTTTGTTATTTGTAACATCTAAATAGGCTTCATCCAATGAAAGCGGCTCAACCAGGTCAGTATAATCATAGAAAATAGCGCGTATTTTTTTTGAGATTTCATGGTACCTATCAAAACGAGGTTTTACAAAAATCAATTCTGGGCAATTTCGTATAGCCTGTATTCCGCTCATGGCGCTTTTAACCCCAAATTTCCTCGCTTCATAACTCGCAGCGCTTACAACGCCACGTTTTTCACTTCCTCCAACGGCAATCGGTTTTCCTTTTAGTTCAGGATGATCCATTTGCTCTACAGAGGCATAAAAGGCATCCATATCAACATGAATAATTTTTCTAATAGATGGAATCTCAGACATCTTGTAAAAATATAATATCTTTATCAAAGAGAATTCAATGCCATGGCAAAAACAGCAATTATTATTGGAGCAACAGGCCTTACAGGAGGTTTATTATTGCAAGGTCTTTTAGAAGATAATAGATATCAAAAAATAAAACTGATAAGCAGAAACGTGTGTCATATCAAGCATCCAAAAATTGAAGAGCATCTGGTAGATTTTTTTGATCTTGAAAAACAGCAGCATTTATTTATTGCTGACGAGGTTTTTTGCTGCATTGGCACCACCAAGGCTAAAACACCTAATAAGGAGCAATATCTTAAGATTGATTATGAAATTCCAGTTACTTTGGCTAGACTTTGCAGAAAAATGGGGATTCCTACTTTCCTTGTTATTTCATCCTTAGGAGCCAATAAAAGTAGCAAAATCTTTTATAATAGAACGAAAGGAAGAATGGAAGAAGAAGTCTTAAGAAATAAAATTAAAAACACCTATATTCTTCAACCTTCATTAATTGGAGGCTCGAGAAACGAAAAGCGATCAGGAGAAAAAATAGCTAAATTATTTATGAGTATTTTAAATCCGTTTTTAATAGGAAGTTTAAAAAAATACCGGTCTATTCATCCAAAAACCATTGTAAATGTCATGATTTGGCTAGCTAATAACGAATACAAACCAGGAAGAATTCCTTCAAATAAAATTCAACAAATAGCTGATTGTTTATGATTGAAATAGAGCGCAAGTTTTTAGTTAATTCTCAAGATTTTAAAAAGGAAGCTTCTAAAGCCACCAGAATTGAGCAAGGCTTTTTAAACACTCATAAAGACCGGACAGTGAGAGTCAGATTAAATGGCAATCAAGGATTTATAACAGTAAAAGGGCTTTCTTCTGATAATGGATTATCACGATTTGAATGGGAAAGGGAAATTTCAAAAGAGGATGCTAAGGCATTATTAAAACTTTGTGAACCCGGGATAATTGTAAAAACACGATATAAAGTGAAGTTTAACCAACATATTTTTGAGGTAGATGTATTTCACGGAGATAACGAAGGCTTAATTATGGCAGAAGTCGAATTGAAAAATAAGGACGAAAAATTTGATAAGCCTCATTGGATAGGAGAAGAAGTAACAGGGAATATTAAATATTATAATTCTCAATTAAGTATACAACCATATAACAGATGGTAATTCGATATAGTTGGTTAGTTAAAATCATTCATGGCAGTTAGTAAAAGAAACTTCTTCAGAATTACACTTAACTTTATAAGTTTTCTCTTTCAGTTGATAGATGTTGTTATAATTTTAGGTTTAATAGCAATTCACTTTGTTATAAAAGAACGTACTTTTTGGTCTTCTTTGTTTTTTTATGCCCTTCCTTTACCTGTTATTATTTTTATTGTATTAATGCTGTCCATTGTTCTCACTAAAAAGTGGAGGCGATTTAATTTAATAATAGCTTCATTATTATTTTTAGTTTGGTTAGGAAGAAGTTTTAAATTACATATTCCAGATGATATCAAAGAAAAAGATTTAGAAGTTGTGTTTTGGAATACTGCTAGACACAATTCTTTTGAAATGGCTTTTCATGATAGTGAAGATATTCCAGATGTAATGGTATTAGTAGAGTTTAAAAATAAAAATATAGAGGAATTAAAAATAAGATATCCTAAATATTATTTTTATAGATCAGATCAAGAAATGCTCATCTTTTCAAAAACACCATTAGTTATTGAAAGGGAAAACACTTCAAAATTTAAAACCTCAGTCATTAATTTTAAAACAGCTGGAATTAATTTTTATGCAGTTGATGCTGCAGGAAGTACTGATGTCCCAAGAGAATGGGGATTAACATATATAAATAAGTCTATCAAGGAAAAGAATAATACCATTGTTCTTGGAGATTTTAATACACCTTATGAATCCATCCATTTAAAACAAATAAAAAAGGATTTTAATCACGCATTTTCTAAAAAGGGAAACGGATTTAAAGAAACCTGGTTTTATAATTTACCATTATTGTGCCTCGATTATATTTGGGTTTCAAAGGATTTAAAAATCTTAAAAGCAGATAAAATATTTAGCACAAAATCAGATCATAGTATATTGAAAACAGTTGTTAAAAGATAATAGTACTTAATTGTATTAATCATTTAACCACTGTAATTATTTGTCTTAAGAAGTTGGTTTTGATAAGTAGTTGAGTTTTATATGCTCTGATTAGAAAAAATTATTTTAGTTTTTAACCTGTTATATTTCAAATTCGTATTCATGCTCCACTTTGCAAATTCTAACATGATACCAACTATACCAATCTTTTTTGCCTTTTTCTTGAGCCTTTAAATGATCACTTTGATGCTTCCAGTTTTTAATATCTTCTAAAGTTTCCCAATAACTTACGGTAATACCAATATTGTTTCTCACACTATCCATACTTATAAAGCCTTTTTGTTTTTTTGCAAGTGTTTCTATAAAATTTGCCATATCATGGTATCCATTAGTGTTTACGGTTTGCTTTGATGTAAAAATCACTGCGTAATAAGTTTTTTTCCCCGTCATTTATAGTTTTTAATTTTGCATTTTAAAGTTACATTTTTTAGAAAAAAGACTCGTTTTTAAACGGCTTTTTATTAGTACCTTTACCTAAAATTTAGATAATTCGTAAAAACAAAGACAATATGGGAGCTATTGCTGCTGATTTCGGAATAAAGGAGGCTTTAAAACTATTAGGAGTTAAAGACATAAATAATGGAACTTCAACGGGAGTCAATAATTTTTCCAACGGAGAAATCCTTGAAAGTTATTCACCAGTTGATGGACAATTAATTGGAAAAGTAAAAACAACCACCAAAGCAGATTATGAAAAAGTAATGGAGACAGCAACCGCTGCTTTTAAAATCTGGAGAACTAAACCAGCTCCTCAGCGAGGCGAGATTGTGCGTCAATTTGGAGATAAACTTAGAGAGAAAAAACAAGCACTGGGCAAACTCGTTTCCTATGAAATGGGTAAGAGTCTTCAAGAAGGGTTGGGAGAAGTACAAGAAATGATTGATATCTGTGATTTTGCGGTTGGATTGTCGCGTCAGCTTCATGGATTAACCATGCATAGCGAAAGACCGGGTCACAGGATGTATGAACAATATCATCCTCTGGGAGTTGTCGGGATTATTTCGGCGTTTAATTTTCCAGTTGCTGTTTGGTCTTGGAATACCGCCTTAGCTTGGATTTGTGGAGATGTTTGTGTTTGGAAACCTAGTGAAAAAGTACCCTTATGCGGAATTGCTTGTCAAAATATTGCAGCCGAAGTTTTTAAGGCAAATAATTTGCCAGAAGGCATCTCTTGTTTGATTAATGGAGATTACAAAGTTGGTGAATTAATGACAAAAGATGCTCGAGTACCATTAATTTCTGCTACGGGCTCAACTAGAATGGGTAAAATTGTTGCACAAGAAGTGGCGGGGCGTTTAGGAAGGTCTTTATTAGAATTAGGAGGGAATAATGCGATTATAGTAACACCAGATGCTGACATTAAAATGACCGTGATTGGAGCTGTTTTTGGTGCAGTAGGCACTGCCGGACAACGTTGTACTTCAACACGCCGTTTAATTATTCACGAATCAATTTATGATAACGTAAAGCGAGCAATTGTTGACGCATATAAACAATTGAGAATAGGAAACCCGCTTGACGAAAACAATCATGTAGGGCCATTAATTGACAAAGATGCCGTAAAAATGTATCAGAATGCTTTATCAAAAGTAGTTGAAGAAGGTGGAAAAATAGTGGTTGAAGGTGGAGTGCTAACAGGAAAAGGTTACGAAAGTGGATGTTATGTGAAACCGGCCATTGCTGAAGCAAAACCAGATTTTAAGATTGTTCAACACGAAACATTTGCACCAGTATTATACTTATTAAAATATAATGGTAATGTTGAAGACGCCATACATATTCAAAATAATGTAGCTCAAGGATTATCTTCTGCTATTATGACAAACAATTTACGTGAAGCAGAGCGATTCTTATCTGTTGAAGGTTCTGATTGCGGAATTGCCAATGTAAATATTGGTACATCAGGAGCTGAAATTGGAGGCGCTTTTGGAGGTGAAAAAGAAACGGGTGGAGGACGTGAGTCTGGTAGTGATGCCTGGAAAGTTTATATGAGAAGACAAACAAATACCATTAACTATACTACCAGTTTGCCATTAGCTCAAGGTATAAAATTTGATTTATAAAATTATATAGAAAAAAACCTTGCCTCAATGCCGGTTTTTTTCGGGAGAGACAAGGTTCAGAACATAATTGATTAATAGCATTACAAAAATATAAATTTTTTATGTTGTAATGCTATTTCAAGGTTAAGTAAAGGTTAAATTTAAACTGTGTACATTAACTATATTTTACTTTCCTTAAAATCCTTAGGGACTCTTTATATGAATTATAAATGTCTTCGCTGTATTCTTTTAGAAAAGGCCTTGCTTCATTGAGTTTATCAATGGCTTCATGGAATAAATTCAAATAACAAATCAGGTAAGTTGCCGGTAAATTTTTTAGATCTAATTTTTCAATTTTAGTAAGCGTTAATCCTTTTTTAAGTTTTTCTAAAATGGTGTTATTACTGTTGTAAATATGATGTAATGTTTTTTTGTCAAATTGTGGCGGCTCAAATAATAACGTAGTTTCAATCGAATAGTTGGCATTATTTTCAAATTTTATGATGGTTTCTTCTAACTGATAATATTTATTGTTGTTTTGCAAACCAAGATTAACATATTCAATAATTTTAAAATGGCTGTCATCAAAACTGATAGAAACCTCATCTAGAACTGAAAAAAACAAACGTACTTGCTCGTTCACGAGTTCTATGTCAACTCTAGAGAAAAATTCTTCATCCTTCACCATTTTTTTTTGTCCAGACCAACAAACCACAAAGTATTCTTTGAACACTTTATATTGAGGATTGTAATCTTTTCTTTTGTTCAAAAAATCAAAAACACCATTTAAGGTGTGTTCAATGTTGTTTTGAGCATTATTCTCAATAGCCTCAACCATTTTTGAATTAACATCTTTTATTTCAACATCAAATACTTTTGGCATACTCATGCTGCCATCTCTAAAAAAAACAGAGCCACCGTAATACTTCCAAATATTTTTTCTGAGCGATGTTATTTTTTCAAGAGACCTTATGGTCACCAACCCAACCACCTTATCATCTGGTAAATGGGGAAAAGGAATATTTTCGTATTGAACAATTGGCGGATTAGTTAGATAGGCATTAATGAGATTCTGAATTTTACTGTCATCAAAAAAATCGACTCCAACAATATTATTGTCTTCATCATCTACTCCAATAACTATGTAAGAATTGTTTTTTGGGTTGCTGTTTGATAACGCACAAATATGTTTTAAAAACTTCGCTTTTCCTTCTTTATGGCTAATATCTATTTTACGTTTTTTATCATAAAAACTATTCTCGTCATTATGAGCCAACAGGTGTTTTATGAGCAAGCGTTTATTAATCATAATTAGTTCAAACTAAAGGACGTATAAAAAGGAATTTAGATTATGAGTTTTTTTTAACGGTGGTACTGTTTGCTTGTGCTGTAGGAAACACAAGTAAATCAGCAATATTTACATGATACGGACGAGAAATAACAAAATATATGATGTCTGCAATATCTTGAGCTTGTAATGCTTTAAAACCTTTATAAACAGTATCTGCAATTTTATCTCCTTTAAAACGAACTTGTGAAAATTCGGTTTCGACTAAGCCAGGGTTTACACAGCCCACTTTAATTCCAAACGGATTAAGGTCAATACGCATGCCTTCAGTGATTGCTAAAACGGCATGTTTGCTGGCACAATACACATTGCCTTTTGGATATACTTCCTTGCCTGCCGATGAGCCAATATTTATAATGTGTCCCGCCTGTCTTTCAGTCATTTGAGGAATAATCGCTTTGCTAACATATAAAAGACCTTTTACATTAATATCCATCATAGCATCCCAGTCATCAAGACTGCCGGTTTGTATGGGATCTAATCCATGTGCATTTCCTGCATTATTAATTAATATATCTATTGTTTTAAATTCGTTTGGCAATGAATTTATAGCTTTTTCAACCTCAGTGTTATCTCTAACATCAAAGCTTAGGGTATAAACTTTTGTTAAGGATTCTAATTCTTTTTTAATAGTTTGAAGTCGTTCTGCTCTTCTTCCACATAAAATTAAATTAATGCCTTGTTTAGCAAATTCATAGGCCGTGGCCTTTCCAATGCCACTTGTTGCTCCAGTTATTAGGGCGGTTCTTTTCATTTATTTATAGCGTGTATAATGGTACTTAAACGAATACCATTGCAGGTTATATATGTTTTTTTGCAATTCATGTATAAAAATACTTAAAACGAATTTAATATCTTACTATTGCTTATTAATTATGATTAACTATTGAAATAGAGTGTATTACATGCTTTTTTGTTTTAATAATTTCATATTTAAATCACATATTGATATTATATTATTCAACAAATAATTTATATGAAGTCTAAAACTCAATGATAAGTCGTATATAATTTAATAAACCCAAAACATAATTTTTATGAAAACTCTCAAAAAAATAAACCTTTTTATTTTAACACTGATTTTAATATCCTTTTATTCTTGTAGTAATTCAGAAACTGACGCTAATAAAATGGAAGGGATAGCACCTAGAATATCAGTTAGATTGGTCGATGCTCCCGGTGATTTTAAGGCTGTTAATGTTGAAGTTGTTGATGTTATGATTAAAATGGATGATGACAGTGATGGAGAAGGCGGTTGGATGTCTCTTGAAGTGCAAAATGCAACGGTGAACTTATTGGATTTCACAGGCGGAATAAGTCAAGTTCTTGTGGACCGATTTCCTATCCCTGCGGGTACTTTAAGTCAAATGCGTTTAGTGTTAGGAGACGGAAACACGATTGTGATAGAAAATAATTCTGAAGAAGATATTGAATATGACCTCAAAACACCAAGTGCACAGCAATCAGGATTAAAACTTAAAGTGAATACGGTTATTGAAGAAGGATTTACCTATGATTTTATTTTAGATTTTGATGTTGAAAAATCTGTTGTGATCGCTGGAAATTCAGGTAATATTATTTTAAAACCTGTTCTTTATGTAAGCACAGAAGTCAGTTCAGGAATTATTGAAGGAACTGTAACACCTGTTGATGTGCCATCTATAGCATCGGTATTGGTTGACGATAAAGGGACGCCAGAAACGGATGATGATTTTATAATTTCTGCTTATACAGATGAAAATGGAAGTTTTGCTTTATGGGGAGTTCCAGAAGGGACCTATGAGGTGATTATAACTCCTGTAGATTCTGAATCAGATTATATTGGTGGAAGCGCAACAGATGTTGTTGTTACTAAAGGCGAAATAACGATTATTGCGAATCCTATAGAGTTGCAATTGAAACCAGGATCCATAAGTGGAGATGTCACTAATAACATAGAAGTAACAGTTGAGGTAAAAGTTAGTAGTACTGAAGAAGTTATTGTAACCATGAATTCTAATGCAAATGGAGAATTTCTTATTGAAGGTATTCCGGCAGGAACCTATATTGTAACCATAAGCGCTACAGGATATGTTTCACAAGACTACTTAAAAGATGGTTCAAAAGATGTAGTAGTTGTAGCAAATACAGAAACAGTATTAGACCCAATTACTTTAGTCGCAAATTAATTATTAAAAACATACTTATTCTAAAGAGCAGCACTTAGGTGTTGCTCTTTGTATTTTAACCAATTATTAACGGCCTTTCAGAAATATTTTAACCAATTATTAACACCATACTATTTAAAATTTTAACAATTTGCATAGCTTAATTAAGGGCAGTATATTCAAGTTTTTAAAAAATAAAAAATGATGGAAGAAACAGGGACAATTGATATAAAAACAATCAATGAAAAGATAGAAAAAGAAAGTGCTTTTGTTGATTTGCTCATGCTAGAAATGAACAAGGTCATTGTGGGCCAAAAGCATATGGTTGAAAGACTTTTAATTGGTCTGTTGGGCCAGGGGCATATTTTACTTGAAGGAGTGCCCGGGTTGGCAAAAACATTAGCAATTAATACTTTAGCAAAAGCTATCGATGGGTCTTTCAGCAGAATCCAGTTTACACCAGATTTGTTACCAGCAGATGTTACGGGTACATTAATCTACAACATGAAGCTTAATGATTTTTCAATTAAAAAGGGGCCCATTTTTGCCAACTTTGTTTTGGCCGATGAGATCAATAGAGCGCCTGCAAAAGTGCAGTCTGCTTTGCTTGAAGCCATGCAGGAA
Source organism: Yeosuana sp. (assembly GCA_036525815.1). Taxonomy (GTDB): domain Bacteria; phylum Bacteroidota; class Bacteroidia; order Flavobacteriales; family Flavobacteriaceae; genus Yeosuana. Next base: position 37,139 of record DATCZQ010000230.1, read on the forward strand.
AAACAAGTCACTATTGGTGATGAAACCTTTATTCTTGATAAACCATTTTTAGTAATGGCAACCCAAAACCCTGTGGAACAAGAAGGAACCTATCCATTACCAGAGGCTCAGGTTGACCGTTTTATGCTAAAAACAGTGATAGACTATCCAAAATTATCAGAGGAGCAATTGATCATGAGAGCCAATATGAAAGGCGCTTGGGATAAAGTGAATCCTGTGGTATCCATTTCAAAAATATTAAAAGCTCAAGAAGCGGTGAAGGAAGTTTATATGGACGAAAAAATTGAGAAATACATTCTTGATATTGTTTTTGCTACTCGTTACCCAGAAAAATATAAACTACCAGATCTAAAACCTTTAATTTCTTTTGGAGCTTCACCGCGTGGTAGTATTAATTTGGCAATAGCTGCTAAATGTTATGCATTTATCAAACGTCGTGGTTATGTCATTCCAGAAGATGTTAGAGCCGTTGTGCATGATGTATTAAGACACAGGATTGGGATTACTTATGAAGCTGAAGCTGAAAATGTAACCTCTGAGGATATCATCAACAAAATTGTCAACGAAATAGAAGTACCATAGAATTTCAGATTTTAGAATGAAGAATAACGATTTAAAGAAATCGTAAATCAATATCTACAATCGTAAATTGAGAAATGGACACTAAAGAATTACTAAAAAAAGTACGAAAAATAGAGATTAAGACACGTCGGTTGTCTGATCATATATTTGGAGGAGAATACCATTCCACCTTCAAAGGGAGGGGTATGACATTTAGTGAAGTAAGGCAGTATCAATACGGTGATGATGTTAGAAATATTGATTGGAATGTTACAGCAAGATATAGTGAGCCTTTTATAAAAGTTTTTGAAGAGGAACGTGAATTAACCATGATGCTCATGGTAGACATTTCAGGGTCAGAATTTTTTGGTACCCAAGGACAGTTCAAAAATGAAGTTATTACAGAGATTGCAGCAACTTTAGCTTTTTCCGCAACACAAAATAATGACAAAATTGGGTTGATTCTGTTTTCAGATAAGATAGAACTTTATATTCCACCTAAAAAAGGACGATCACACGTGTTAAGGATTATACGTGAACTTATAGAATTTAAGCCTCAAAGTAAAAAGACAAACATAGCTGAAGCCTTGAAATTTTTATCAAGTGTTATGAAGAAAAAGGCGATTGTCTTTGTGCTTTCAGATTTTATTGCAGATGATTTTCAGCACAACATGAAGATAGCAGCAAAAAAACACGATGTTACTGGAATACGCGTATATGATAAACGCGAAGAAGAAATTCCAAATTTAGGAATGGTTCAAATGGAAGATGAAGAAACTGGTGAGTTAATGTTGGTAAATACCTCATCAAAAAAAGTCAGACTTAATTATGGTAAATTCTACCGTGACCGTGTTGAATATTATAAAAACAGTTTTTCAAAATCTGGTGCAGGGACCATTAATTGCAGAGTTGATGAAAGTTATGTTAAAAAGTTATTAGGTTATTTTAAGGCAAGAGCATAAATATTTATGAATCATAGTTTAAGAGTATTGAACAAAAAATTAGCTGAATGGGTCCTTAGACCTTCGGGTATATTATTTTTGTTTTTTTTCCTTGCGTCATGGCTTTTAAACGCTCAAGTTACGGCCTCAATAGACTCAACTTCTATAAAAATAGGAGCTCAAATAACATATAGTATTGAGGTAAAAACAGATACAACCAGTTTAGTTGTCTTTCCTGAAGGACCATCATTTTCTCCTTTAGAAATGATCGAGTCTTATGAAACCGATACGCTTAGGCAAAATGATAAGTACAATCTCATAAAAAAATACGGATTAACCCAATTTGATTCCGGTGCTTATACTATTCCGCCTCAAAAAATAATTATTGGAGACAAAACATTTCTAACGGATTCATTAAAAGTTGAGGTCAGAAATATATTGGTAGACTCGACCAAGCAAGGTCTTTATGATATAAAACCAATAATTGAAGTTGAAAAACCTGCAAGTGATTGGTGGAAATATCTGCTTTATATTTTGTTGGCAATAGGGGCTGTCGCCGGCATATTATATTGGTTTTTATGGCGAAAAAAGCCTCTAACTGAGGAAGAACAGATTGCCTTATTACCGCCTTATGACAGAGCAAAATTGGCATTAAAAAAGTTAGAAGAAAGTACTTATTTAAAGCAGGATGAATTTAAAGAGTATTATTCTGAACTGACATTAATAATTAGAAAATATTTAGATGAGAAAGTGTATGACCATTCTTTGGAAAGTACTACAGATGAACTTATTAATAGACTTAGATTATTAAAGGAAGCCAATCAGATTGATTTAAATCAAGAAACTATAAAAAATCTGGAAAGCATCCTAAAACGTGCAGATTTAGTAAAATTTGCAAAATCCAAACCAGATCCTGCCTTGGCTGAATTAGACCGAAAAACCATTGATGTGGAAATTGATCATGTAAAAGAAGTTTTGCCAGAGCCTAGTGAAGAAGAGAAACTTCTTAACGAACAATACAAGGAAGAATTAAAAAGAAAAGAAAAGAGAAAAAAGATAGTAATCACTATTGCTGTTGCAGCGGCGCTTATAATCTTAACATTTGTCGGCTTTGGGCTTAAATATGGTTTCAGTTATGTAAAGGACACTGTATTAGGAAATTCCAGTTTAGAATTGCTTGAAGGAAATTGGGTAACTAGTGATTATGGCGTACCACCAATCACTATTTCGACGCCAGAAGTGTTAAAGCGTATCTCACCTGAACAATCAAAGGAAGCTGTTGAGCAAGCCCAAATGACGATGTTTGGTTTTGGGAATTTAGTCGAGCAGTTAAGTATTGTGGTAGTCACTTCAAAAGTGAAACTTGAAGGAGATAAAAAAGTAGATTTAAAAGAGGTTGTAGAAAAAAATATTAAAACCTGGGAGGATAGTGGTATTCAAAACATAGTTGTGCAAAACGACCAATTTGTAACACCTAATGGCGCAGAGGGAATAAAAACCTATGGAACGGCAGATTTTCCGCATGGTACTTCTGGTGACAATAAATCAAAAGGGAATTATGTGATATTGGCATTTAATTCAAACAATGTCATTCAAGAAGTTATTTTGTCATGGAAAATGGATGATGTTTATGCTAATGAAATGGCCAATCGTATTTTAAATTCAGTTGAACTCATTAAACCTAAAGAGTAATGTTTGAAGGCATTGAATTTATAAACAAGGAATTCTTTTGGTTGTTATTATTACTTCCAGCTGCTATACTTTGGTATATTTTAAAAAATAAAAAGCAAACAGCAGAACTTAAGATAACGAGTTTAAAAGGCTTTAAGATTACAAATTCTATTTTGCCAAAGTTTAAGCACCTGCTATTTGTTTTAAGACTTCTGGCTTTGGCTTTAATAATTGCAGCAATGGCAAGACCTCAAACAGTTGATGTGTCTACAAGAACAAAAACTACTCGAGGTATTGATATCGTCATGGCTATTGATGTATCAGCAAGTATGTTGGCAAAAGATTTGTTACCTAACAGACTTGAAGCTTTAAAAGAAGTGGCGGCAGAATTTATTAAAGGCAGGCCAAATGACAGAATTGGGTTAGTGGAATATGCGGGTGAAAGCTATACTAGAACGCCAATAACTAGTGATAAATCCATTATTTTAAATTCTTTAAAAGCGGTAAGATATAATACTATAATTGAAGGAGGAACTGCTATTGGGTCTGGTTTGGCTACTGCTGTAAACAGGTTAAAAGATAGCAAGGCTAAAAGTAAAGTTATCATATTATTAACTGACGGAGTTAACAATTCAGGCTTTATTGACCCAAAGATAGCCAGTGAATTAGCTGTAGAATATGGTATAAAAGTTTATACCATTGGCTTGGGGACAAATGGTACGGCTTTATCTCCAATTGGAATCGATTCAAGAACTGGAGATTTTCAATATGGACGTGTGCAAGTCGAGATAGATGAAGCCTTATTAAGGGAAATTGCGGATGTAACTGGCGGTAAATATTTTAGGGCCACTAACAATCAAAAGTTAGAAGAGATTTACGATGAAATTAATAAGCTTGAAAAAACGGATATTGATGAATTCAAGTATTATAATTATCAAGAAAAGTTTCGCCCCTTGGTTCTATTCGCGGGTTTTTTATTGTTTATAGAATTTTTGTTAAGAGCCACCATTTTTAGGAGTTTTGTATAACAGGAAATAATCAAATCAATACAATAAGTATAGAAAATAGATGTATCAATTAGATGAGAAAATATGGTTTTGGGTTTTAGGGGTTATTCCAGTAATAGTATTATTCTTTCTAATTTTGCAAATTTGGAAGTATAAATCACAAAGTAATTTTTCTGATAAGTTAATGCTTAAAAGATTAAGTCCTAACACCTCCTTATTCAAATCAATATTAAAATTAGTTGTGCTCAGTTTAGCCTTTGCATCTCTTGCCATCGCTTTAGTAAATCCTAAAATTGGAACAAAGCTTGAAACAGTAAAGCGCGAAGGTGTAGATATTGTTTTTGCTATTGATGTGTCTAAAAGTATGCTGGCAGAAGATATTGCTCCAAACCGATTGGAAAAGGCAAAGCAATTAGTAACTCAAATCATTAATAATTTAGCAAGTGATCGGGTTGGTATTATTGCCTATGCGGGAAAAGCATTTCCTCAATTACCAATTACGACAGATTATGCCGCGGCAAAAATGTTTTTGCAGAATATGAACACAGATATGTTATCGTCTCAAGGAACGGCTATTAATGAAGCTATAAAACTGGCTAAAACTTATTATGATGATGAAGAACAAACCAATAGGGTTCTAATTATTATTTCAGATGGCGAAGATCACAGTGAAGAAGCGGCATCGGTTGCTGAAGAGGCTAATGAAGAGGGTATTCGAATATTTACAATAGGTGTTGGCGATGTTAAAGGCGGGCCAATTCCTGAAAAAAGGAATGGGATTATTTTAAATTATAAAAAGGATAATAATGGTGAAACCGTTATAACTAGATTGAATGAAGAGATTCTTGAAAGTATAGCCAGTAGAGCAAATGGCGTTTATATTAATGGAAAAAACACCAATGAATTAGTAGATCAAATAGGGGAAATTTTAAACAAAATGGATAAAAAGGAATTTGAATCAAAACAATACGCCGATTTTAAAGACCAGTTTCAATGGTTTTTAGGTTTGGCCTTGTTCTTTTTATTTTTAGACATTTTCTTATTAGAACGTAAAACCAGTTGGTTAAAGAAACTCAATTTATTTAACGAGAATTTATAAAACCTTTAACTCATTGAAATTTATAGGTTTAATATCTTTAGATTGATTTAAAAAAGGAAGAGAGAAAATGAACATCAAGAACTTTATATTAATCATCGCTGCATTGTTTGTAACAGTTTCTTTTTCACAGGAAAAGCAAGAAGAGGATCTATTGGCATTAAAAAAAGCCAAAAGTTATGTTTACGAAGGCAATCAATTATCTAAAGAAGATGATTTTGTTACTGCGGAAATGGAATACAGAAAGGCTATTTCTGAAAATGCACCAAGCACCGTAGGGGCTTATAATTTAGCGAATGCTTATTACAAAAAAGGAAGTTTTGAAGAAGCTTTATATCGTCAACAACAGGTTGTTCAAACTTCTACTTCAAAGGAAGAAAAGCATAAAGCTTTTCACAACATTGGAAATATTTTAATGCAAAATAAAAAATGTAAAGAGGCTGTTGAAGCTTATAAAAATGCCTTAAGAAATGACCCGACTGATGATGAAACACGTTATAATTTTGGATTAGCAAAAGAATGTGCCGAGCAACAACAAGATCAGCAAGACCAAAATAAGGACAATAAGGATAATAAAGACGAGAATCAAGATAAGCAGGATCAAAAGGATCAAGATAAGGAAGGTGATAATAAAGAAGACCAAAAAGATAAAGGCGATCAGGATAAAAAAGAAGGCGATGATAAAAAGGATGAAGAAGGAAAGCCTAAAGATGAGAAGCAAGATCAAGATAAAGGAAAAGAAGATAATAAAAATAAAGATCAACAAAAACCTCAATCCCAACCCGGAAAATTATCTGATCAGCAAATAAAAAGCTTGTTAGAGGCAATGAATAATCAAGAACAAAAAGTTCAAGAAAAAATAAATGCCGAAAAGCAAAAAGGAATAAAAGTAAAAACCGAAAAAGATTGGTAAATAGATTGATTAGTTGCTTATGAACTTCATAAAACACATTGCCGTAGTATTAATTTTATTTGTGAGCAGTATGTCTTATTCACAAGTGAAATTTGAAGCTAAAGTGAGCAAGAACAAATTGGGTCTTAATGAGCGATTACGTATTGATTTTGAAATGAATCAGGATGGCGATCATTTTAGTCCGCCAGACTTTAGTAATTTTACTGTTGTAGGGGGTCCAAATCAATCAGTTAGTAATTCCTGGATTAACGGTGTTCGTTCATTCACTAAGACCTATAGCTATTTTCTAGCTCCAAAAAATCAAGGAAATTATACTATAGAACAAGCTTCTATCACAATAGATGGTCAAACTTATAAAACGATTCCATTAAAAATAGAAGTTACTGCAGCTGTAGACATACCCAAAGACCCGAACGATCCTGATTATTTAGCAGCAGAAAGCATTCATTTAGTCGCTGAAATTTCTAAAACAAACCCGTATTTAAATGAGGCCATTACTGTTGTTTATAAACTTTATGTCTCCCCTAATACTGGGGTTGATAATTGGCAAGAAACAAATAGCCCTAGATATAATGATTTTTGGAGTCAGAATATAGATATGCAAGGTCAAAAAGTACAAACAGGAACTTTTAATGGCGAAGATTACCGCTTTCTGGTCTTAAGAAAAACAGTTCTTTATCCTCAGAAAACAGGGAAGCTAAACATTGAACCGTTAACCTTAGATATTGCAGTTCAAGTACCAACAAATAGGCGTGATATTTTTGGTAGGCGCTTAATGACACAAGCTCATAGAACAGTTTCTGCGGGTAATAAGACCATAGATGTAAAACCATTACCAGAAGTTGGTAAGCCCGCCGATTTTTCTGGTGCTGTAGGTGATTTTAGCTTTGATGTTACCATGTCTAAAACAGAACTTAAAGCTTCAGAATCCTTAGAGGCTAAAGTTGAAGTTAAAGGGAAAGGAAATTTAAAACTTATTAACCTTCCTAAAATATCTTTACCTAGTGCATTGGAAGTTTATGAACCTGAGCATAATGAAAATGTCCAAACTAATTTAGAGGGTATGCAAGGGTCCATTTCAGATACTTATACCGTAGTGCCTCAATATAAAGGAAAATATCCGGCCCCAAGTATTTCATTTTCTTATTTTGATTTAAAAACGGAAACCTATAAGCGTTTAGATTCTGAAGAAATTGTTATTGATGTATTGGAAGGACCCAACAGCGGATCAAGTTCAAATGACAATATTGCTGCCAATAGTTTAAAACAACCGGTGGTTTTAAGTAGTGACCAATTTGCCTATATTAAAACAAAATCAAATTTCACCTCCATCACACCATCCTATTTTTTTCAAACCAGATTATTTTGGAGTAGTCTATTATTGCCATTATTAGCCATACCATTAGCTATTGTAATCAGAAGAAAAAAGGCAGAACGAGATGCTGATATTTTTGGTAACAGAATGAGAGCGGCGGATAGATTAGCAAAAAAATATTTAAGTCATGCCAAAAAAGCATTGGGGAAAAAGGAAGCCTTTTATGTAGCCCTAGAAAAGGCCTTACATAACTATTTAAAAGCAAAGCTACATATAGAAACCAGCGATTTTAGCAAAGACATTATTAGGAACCTTTTAAGTGAGCGTAAGGTGGATACCCAAATCATTGCAGATTTTATAAGTATTTTAGAAAGCTGTGAATTGGCCAGATATACGCCAATAAACATAGTAACCATGCAGCAGGATTATGAAAAAGCTGCTAAAACTATTTCATTAATTGATAAACAAGCAAGTTAATATGAAACAGTTATTATATATATACATCGCTTTATTTAGCACAGTTCTTTTTTCTCAAAACCAATCTTTATTTGAGCAAGGGAATCAGTTGTATAATGATGGTAAGTATGCTGAAGCTATTCAGAAATATCAGGCCATTCTTAATACTAATAATCATTCAGAAGCCTTATATTTTAATTTGGCGAATTCGCATTATAAATTAAATCATATTGCACCGAGCATCTATTATTATGAGAAGGCTCTTCAGTTAGCTCCCGATGATCAAGATATTAAAAACAACTTAGCATTTGCAAGAAATATGACTATTGATGCCGTTGATGTGCTTCCTGAAGCAGGGTTTTCTAAACTCAGTAAAAAAGTAACTGACCTTATGAGTTTTGATAATTGGGCGAAAGTGGCCGTAGGTTCTGTTTTAATGTTCGTCATTATCTTTTTATTGTATTATGTCACCTATTCTACTGGTAAAAAACGATTAGCATTTATAACCAGTAATCTGTTTCTTTTTTTAGCCATATTTTCTGTAACAATTGCATTTCATAAATATAATCTCAGTAAAAAGGACAAACCCGCCATTGTTTTTGCACAAGAAACTATTATTAAAAGTGAGCCCAACAAGAGAAGTCAAGAATTGTTTAGGTTACATGAAGGCACTAAAGTTCAAATTCTAGATACGGTTAACCAATGGAAAGAAATAAAGCTGACTGATGGTAAAATAGGTTGGATTGAAAACGAAGACATTAAGGAACTTTAGTTTATTTCAAGTATCTTTATCTCCATCAATTTTGGTTTTATGAACTTAGATAAAGTATTTGAAAACAATGAACAGTGGATTAAAGATAGGCTTGCTGTAGACCCGGATTTTTTCACCAATTTAGGAAAAGGTCAAAATCCCGAACTTTTATTTATAGGTTGTTCTGACAGTAGGGTTTCTGCTGAAGAATTAATGGGATTAGGACCTGGAGACGCCTTTGTACACCGCAACATAGCTAATATGGTTATAAGTATTGACCTCAATGTAATGTCTGTTGTCAACTATGCGGTAGAAAACCTTAAAGTAAATCATGTTGTTGTATGTGGACATTATGAGTGTGGTGGCGTAAAAGCGGCTATGCAATCTGCTGATTTGGGTATTTTGAACCCTTGGTTACGTAATATTCGTGATGTATACCGTATTCATAAAAATGAGCTCAATGCGATTATTGATGAAGATAAAAAGTACGATCGTCTGGTAGAGCTTAATGTTAAGGAACAATGCGTTAATCTTATTAAAACAGCGGCTGTTCAAAAAGCTTACAGAGACCGTGGATTAAAAGTACACGGTTGGGTGTTTGATGTGCATACCGGAAAACTTGTTGATCTAAAAATAGACTTTGAGAAGTATTTAAAAGATATTATGGAGATTTATCACTTAGATTAAAGTAGGGGGTGATCAAATGATTTCTTCTTCTTGATTTATGTCTTCACCAATTGGTTTCCCATTCACTTTTACATCAGGAAATAGCATAGGAACTAACGATTTTACAGGACCGTAAAGTACGGATTCTTGCTGATCCTGTACCTTAACAAAGGGCACACTGGCATCTATTTTATCTAATACTATAAGGATAATACTTAAAATTAAAGCGACTTTCAAACCTCCAAAAAAAGCGCCTAGTATTTTATTAAAAAGACCCAACATAGCAAAATTGGCTATTTTAGTTAAGGCTTTTCCGGCTAAGGCAATGACTAAAACGATGATGATGAAAGTAATAATAAAGGCTGCAATATTTACTGAATTTTCATCCCAGTTTACCCGTTCTTTTAAAAAGGATGAGGCATAATTACTAAAATGAAAAGCGCCATAAACACCGGCAATTAAAGCAACTAAAGAGGCTAATTCAACAAAAAAGCCGCGCATAAAACCACGGACTAACCCTAAAACCAATAAGGTTAACAAACAGAGGTCTAAAATACTCATAACATTCAGATTTATAACAAATATAAAGTTTTGAAAGGAAACTACTTCGTAACTTTGCAACTTTAAAAAACACTATGTCAAGAGATGAACTTTTAAAACAACGTTGGGAATTAGTAACTAAAAAGTTATCTGATCAATTTGCAGATGGAGATACTTTAGATCTTGATGCCATTATTTATTTAATTGGGGTACAAGAACTTGGGCAGTTAGACCGCTCGTTTAAAAAAGAACAAAAATTAGACCTGATGCACATAGCTATCTGTAAGCTGTTATTGCCATATGGCTATTATGAGCTTGATTTTGTAGATGATGAAGGCTGGCCACATTATAAAACAATTGAAACCTTACCGCACTTAAAGGCAGGAGAGCAAAGTGTGCTGATGAAAGAAGCCATAGTAAATTACTTTTTAGAAACAGAGTATATATTTTAAAGAAACAGATATACTCGGAATAAAATTCTTACATTCGCAGCTAACTTAAAAAAACCAACAATTTTGAAAAAATTAATTTTAATATTAAGTCTTATTGCCATTGCCTTTACATCATGTAGTAAAGATGACAACAATGATCCATCACAGGATTTATTGATTGGGACATGGACCTATTTTAGTGCCTTTGAAGATGGCGTTGAAATTCCTTTAACCGATTGTGAAAAGCAAGAAACACAGGTTTTTAATGCGGATGGTACGTTTACCATGACGTTTTATGATGACTTTGATGGGCCTTGTGTTGAGGATGGGTCAATTTCAGGTACATGGGTAAACTCCGGTAATGGAATTTATACTGCCACTATTTTTGGGCAATCCATTGAACAGGCAATTACATTTGATGGTAATACTTATACTGTAATTACAACGGATATAGATGTGGAGTATATAGATGTATATGTTAGAAAATAAGATTTTTTTAAAATAGAAATATGGACTCCTTCTGAAAAGAAGGAGTTTTTTGTATAAAAAAATGATTAAATTTGCCATCATTTTGAATTGATATCATGATAGAGAAGATAAAGGAACTAATTGCAGAAGCTGAGGCATTTAAAGCACAGTCTAAAGAAGAGATTGAAGCATTCCGTATAAAATATTTGGGCAAAAAAGGATTGTTAAATGATTATTTTGCTGAGTTTAAAAATGTGGCGAATGACCAGAAAAAGGAATTTGGACAGGTAATTAATAAACTTAAAAAAACAGCTGAAGATAAAGTTAATGCCTTAAAGGAAGAACTTGAAAGTAAGGAAGAAGTTAAAGGTATTTATGGTGATTTATCAAGACCGGGAGAGCCCGTTCAAATTGGCGCACGTCATCCTATTTCTATTGTAAAAAATCAAATTATTGATATCTTTTCACGTATTGGCTTTAATGTAAGTGAAGGGCCAGAAATGGAAGATGACTGGCATAATTTTACAGCCCTAAATTTGCCAGAATATCATCCCGCTCGCGATATGCAGGATACGTTTTTTATTCAAACCAATCCAGATATTTTGTTGCGTACACATACCAGTTCAGTACAGGTACGCTATATGGAAAATAACAAACCTCCAATTAGAACCATTTCCCCAGGGAGAGTGTTTAGAAATGAAGCTATTTCAGCGCGTTCTCACTGTTTTTTCCATCAGGTAGAAGGTTTGTATATTGATAAAGATGTCAGTTTTGCTGATTTGAAGCAAACACTTCAATATTTCACTACTGAGATGTTTGGAAAGTCTAAAATACGCTTACGCCCATCTTATTTTCCATTTACAGAACCAAGTGCTGAGGTTGACGTGTATTGGGGTTTAGAAACTGAAACGGATTATAAAATGACCAAAGGAACCGGTTGGTTAGAGATTATGGGTTGTGGTATGGTTGATCCTAATGTACTTGAAAACTGTGGTATAGATTCAAAAGAATACTCCGGTTTTGCTTTTGGAATGGGCATAGACCGTATAGCCTTATTGCTTCACCAGATTAGCGATATCAGACTCTTAAGTGAAAACGACGTTCGCTTTTTAGAGCAGTTTAAATCTGCTTTATAGAAAGCCTTACTTTAAAATTGTTTAAGCCGATATATGTCGGCTTTTTTTATTTAATATTATTTTATAACTTCGTTTGGTTCGGTAAAAAACGAACCTAAATTATATTTGCATTCAAAATTATTGGTTATGAACGATGCGTTATGTAAGCAAAAGCATGCCTTAGTTGAAAAATTAGGCGTTTTAATAGAAAGTAAGGATTAACTTGCTCCAGTTGAAGCCCGAATTTTATCTTATATTATACTGACTGGAAAATCAGGGACCACTTTTGAAGATTTGGTAACTAATCTTTGTGCCAGTAAAAGCACTATATCTACACATTTAAACCATTTACAAGACTTAAAGAAAATAGAGTATTTTACTAAAACAGGAGATCGAAAAAAGTATTTTGTTATGAATCAGGAGGCGATACTTCAAAGTATTGATGATATGATAAACACATGGTCAAGCCAAAAAGAACTGCATGTTGAAATCAAGAAATATAAGGAAAAAGAAAACGTAAAAATTTCTGATGAAACAAAAAAATTCGATTTAGAATTTCATGATAATTATATCCAATTTTTAAATGAAGCGACTAAATCAATTTTAGAATTACAAGAAAAAATAACCAATAATATAAATAAAAATAACCCCTTAAAATGAATATAATCAACTTAAAATCAATAATAACCGTTTGCTTAATGACGGTAGTATTATCAAGTTGTGGAAACAAGCAAGACAATCAACAAGTACAAGGACCGCCAGCAACTTTTCCTGTTGCTCAAATTGCATATAAGACAATAACCGGCTATCAAGAATATCCAACAAATATTGAAGGGATTGTAAACAGTCATGTTAGAGCGAAAATTTCCGGGTATATTCAAAAGGTATTTGTTGATGAGGGTCAAAAAGTTACAAAAGGCCAAGCTTTATTTAAATTAGAAACACGATCATTAAGCCAGGATGCCGGGGCTGCTAGGGCTCTTATCAATGTGGCACAAGTTGAGGTTGATAAACTCATTCCTTTGGTTGAAAAAAATATCATTAGCCCTGTTCAGCTGGAAACCGCTAAAGCTAATTTAGCGCAGGCAAAGGCAAATTATAGCAGTATTGTTGCTAATATTGATTATGCTACGGTAAAAAGCTCTGTTGATGGGTATGTGGGCTCAATTAATTTTAGAGAAGGCTCCTTAGTAAGTCCCAGTGATGCAACACCATTAACTATAGTAAGTGATATTAAACAAGTGTATGCTTTTTTCAGTTTGAATGAAGCAGATTATTTAGGTTTTTTACAAAATACAAAAGGGAAAAATTTAAATGAAAAGATTGATAACTTCCCTGAAGTTAGTTTAATTCTTGTGAACGGAAACACCTATTCTGAAAAGGGAAAGATTGAAACAAGCACAGGTCAAATAAACCAAAACACTGGAACGGTAAATTTTAGAGCTATTTTTAATAATCCAAATGAGCTGTTAACCAATGGTAATAGCGGGAAAATTAACATTCCAACTGTTTATGAAAATGCCATAGTGATTCCGCAGGAAGCCACTTATGAGCAACAAGGAAATATCATGGTTTTCACAGTTGGAGAAAACAACAAGGTGTCTTCTTTAATAATTAAGGTTAAAGTAAGCATTGATAATTTATATGTTGTGGAATCAGGTATTAAAGAAGGGGATAAAATTGTTACTACAGGTGTTGAAAAATTACGAAATGACATGCTAATTACACCTCAGGAAATTCCTTTGGATAGTATAATGAAGCCTATTAAAACGGCATTTAAAAACTAGAACGGATCATTATGCTAAAGACATTCATTGAACGACCGGTACTTTCCACTGTTATTTCCATTATCATATTAATGCTTGGGTTTATAAGTATTTCAGGTTTACCCATAGAACAATATCCAGACATAGCACCACCAACGGTACAAGTGTCGGCCTCTTATCCTGGAGCCAGCGCCGAAACCGTATTAGAAAGTGTTATCATCCCTATTGAAGAACAGATTAATGGAGTTGAAGGGATGACTTACATCACTTCAACAGCCGCAAACAATGGAACTGCAAGTATAACTGTCTATTTTGATCAAGATGTTGACGCCGATGTGGCCGCTGTAAATGTTCAAAACAGGGTATCCCGAGCCAATCCTTTGTTACCTCAAGAGGTAAAGCAAACAGGGGTAACCACTCAGAAACAACAGACAAGTTTCTTAATGGTATTTGGATTTTATTCAGAAAACAAAGATTATGATGCCACATTTATTCAAAATTATTTAAAAATCAATGTCATTCCTGCCATTCAACGGATAAATGGAGTTGGTAATGTTAATGTATTTCAACAAAATGATTACGCTATGCGTATTTGGTTAAAACCCGAAAAATTAGCGGCATATAACCTGATGCCTTCTGATATAACAGCTGCATTAAGAGAACAGAATATTGAAGCTGCTGCTGGATCTCTTGGAGAAAATTCTGGAGAGGCATTTACCTATGTGCTAAAGTATGGTGGTCGTTTTAAAAATGAAAAGCAATATTCAGATATCATTATAAAAGCGTTGGGTAATGGCCAGTTTTTACGTTTAAATGATGTGGCCTCCATAGAGCTTGATGCACAATCTTATACTTCAGGAGCGATGGCTTTTGGCCATCCGGCGGTGTTTATGGGCGTTTTACAAACCAAGGGATCCAATGCTCAGGAAATTATTAAAAACATTAAAGTTTCTTTGGACGGTATTACAAATAATTTGCCAAAAGGAATTAAAATTTCTATTCCAATGGATTCAAGTTTATTTCTCACAGCATCCATAGATAAGGTTATAATAACATTAATAGAAGCATTCCTACTGGTGTTTTTGGTGGTTTTTGTTTTTTTACAAGATTTACGTTCCACCCTTATTCCGGCCATTGCGGTGCCAGTGTCTATTATAGGAACCTTTTTCTTTTTGAATTTGTTTGGATATTCCATCAATCTGTTAACTTTATTTGCTCTTGTTTTAGCCATCGGAATTGTAGTTGACGATGCGATCGTTGTGGTTGAAGCGGTTCACACTAAATTAGACCATGGTGAGAAAAATGCTAAAAAAGCAACATTGACCGCCATGCATGAAATAGCAGGAGCCATTGTATCTATTACATTGGTAATGGTAGCGGTATTTATTCCAGTAACGTTTGTAGAGGGGTCGACAGGGGTGTTCTACAAGCAATTTGGGATTACCCTAATAATTGCCATTCTTATTTCGGCAGTTAACGCTTTAACCTTAAGCCCCGCGTTATGTGCACTCTTATTAAAATCTCATAATGAAGAAGAGGAATTAAAAAGTAAAAACCCGATACAACGTTTTCATGTACTTTTTAATCATGGATTTAATGCTACGGTAAGTAAATATGAAAAGGTCCTTATATTCCTTTTCAAAAGAAAATGGATTCCAATACTCTTATTAATGATAGCTGTGGTAGGTATTTTTTGGGCTTCCAAAACCACACCAACCGGCTTTGTCCCCAATGAAGATAGAAGTATGATTCTTGCAAATATTGAATTGCCAGTAGGAGCTTCTTTGGATAGAACTAATGAAATAGTGCAGGAACTGTATAACAAATCACGCGATCTTCCGGCCATTGAAGATGCGGGTTTCATTCAAGGGAGAAGTTTGATAAGTGGTGCTGGAAGTAATTATGGAATGGCGTTTATAAAACTCAAGGATTTGTCAGAACGCAAGGATCCATCACTGTCAAGCGATGCTACTATAGGTAAATTATTTGGCATAGCTTCCACTATTAAAGGGGCCAATATCATTTTTTTTACTCCACCAAGTATTCCGGGATTTGGTTTTTCTGGAGGTTTTGAAGTCAATTTGTTGGACCGTTTTGGGGGCGAATTTACTGAACTGGATAAGGTAAATAAGGAATTTATTCAAGCTTTAATGAAACACCCGGAAATTAAATATGCGCAATCGTCCTTCAACACGAATTATCCACAATATGAAATGGAAGTTAATGTGCCTTTGGCCAAAGAAAAAGGGGTGTCCATTAATAGTATATTTTCAACTTTACAAGGCTATATTGGGGGTGTTTATGCTTCAGATTTTGCACGATTTGGAAAACAATTCCGTGTCTATATGCAGGCGTTACCAGAAGATCGTGCCAATGTAGATGACTTAAATAGCATGTATGTGAGAACTGATAACGGGGAGATGACACCAATCACGCAGTTTGTGACATTAAAACGGGTGTATGGTCCACAATCGGTCACACGTTTTAATTTGTTCAATTCCACAAAGTTATCGGGAGGCACAAATCCGGGATATAGTTCCGGTGATGCCATTAGGGTTATTGAAGAGGAAGTAGCAAAATTACCTAGCAATTATACTATTGATTATTCGGGGTTAACTCGTGAAGAGATTAAAGCTGGAAATCAAACAACCTTTATTTTTATATTGAGCATCCTGTTTGTTTACTTTTTGCTTTGTGCACAATATGAAAGTTATTTTTTACCATTTGCAGTTATATGTTCACTTCCGCTTGGGATTTTCGGAGCTTACTTTAGTACAAAAATGATGGGTCTTGAAAACAATATTTATTTTCAGATTGCTTTGATCATGCTTGTTGGATTGTTGGCAAAGAATGCGATTCTTATTGTGGAATTTGCAGTGCAACGACGACGACAGGGTGAGACTTTGCTGGATGCGGCCATACATGGAGCTAAAGCGCGTTTGCGCCCCATTTTAATGACTTCCTTCGCTTTTGTGTTTGGGTTGATGCCGTTGGTATTGACCAAAGGTGTTGGTCATGAGGGTAATAATTCTATCGGCACGGGTGCTGTAGGAGGTCTGTTTATTGGAACTATTTTAGGAATATTCGTGATTCCAGTATTGTTTGTTTTATTCCAATGGTTACAGGAAAAAATTACTGGAAAAACGCCGGTTATTGTTCAAAATAATGAAGATTAAAATTATGAGTTCTACTATAAAAAATACTGTGTTTAATAAAGTTGTGGTTTTAGTAGTCGTCTCACTAACACTGCAAAGTTGTTTTGTTGCAAAAGATTATCAACGACCAGTGATTGAGGAAACGCAAAATTTATACAGAACAGATCAATTGCCTGCCGATAGTTTATCAATGGCTGAGGTGTCTTGGAAGACCATTTTTACCGATCCTTTTTTAACGAAATATATTGAAGAAGGACTTCAAAATAATATCGACATTCGCATTGCCATTCAACAAATGGCTGCTGCCGAAGCCTATTTTAAACAAGGGAAAGCAGGCTATTTCCCAAGTATTAAGGCCAATGCATCTGTAACGCATCAAGAATTGTCTGGAAACGGTCAATTTGGTCAAGTGTTTGATGGCTCCCTAGAACAATTTGATTTAACAGCCAGCCTGTCTTGGGAAGCAGATATTTGGGGTAAAATACGCAGTAATAAAAGAGCCTCTCAGGCCAATTATCTACAAAGTTTAGCAGCGCATCAAGCGGTGAAAACCTATCTTATTTCAAGTATTTCAACAAGGTATTTTCAGCTGCTGGCATTAGACCAGCAACTAGTCATTACCGAGCAAACCATTGGAACTCGTGAAAAAAGTGTGGAAACCATAAAAGCCTTAAAAGAGGCTGGAATGGTAACACAAGTTGCTGTTGACCAGAATATTGCCCAATTAAACAATGCGAAAGTATTAAAAGTAGATATTGCCACAGCCATTTTTAAAACAGAGAATGTGCTGAGCATTCTTCTTGGAATGACACCGCAACATATAGAAAGAGGGATACTTGAAACACAAACAATTGATACGGATATGAAATTGGGAGTACCAGCCACTTTATTGAGCAACAGACCAGATGTTATGGCCGCCGAATATCAATTGCTACAAAATTTTGAAATGACCAATGTGGCAAGAAGCAACTTTTATCCATCATTAACTTTAACTGCAAATGGCGGTTTTCAGAGTATTGAGCTTGATAAGTTGTTGAATGTAAATTCTCTTTTTGCCTCACTTGTTAGTGGCTTGACACAACCTGTTTTCAATCAGCGAAAAATTAAGACCCAATACGAGGTGGCCAAAGCCCAACAAGAACAGGCTTTATTAAATTTTAAACAAACTTTACTAGTAGCAGGCAATGAAGTGTCCAATGCCTTATATGCTTACAAGGCTGAAACGGAAAAATATACTTATAGACTCAATGAAGTGGAAGCTTTACGAGCGGCAGAAACCAACTCGGAAGAATTACTAAATAATGGATTGGCCAATTATCTGGATTTATTAATTGTAAGACAAAGTGTTTTAAATTCTGAACTCAATGTGATAGAAAGCAAACTGCAGCAATTGTTGACCGTAGTTAATTTATATGAAGCCTTAGGAGGGGGCTGGAGGTAAATTATTTTTTATTTTTGTCAAGGGTCCTTTCAATAAAATACATGGCCATTTCTCCTTTTCCTTTCACTTTAATTTTTTTTCTTTTAGTAAAGGCGAAATCAGTGTCGTCTTTGATTAATTCATAGGTATACTGGCTGATGTTTACATGGCCCACTTCACCAAAGGATTCCATTCGAGAGGCTGTATTTACAGTATCACCCCAAATATCATATTGGAATTTTTTTACCCCCACAATTCCGGCAATAATTGGCCCAGTATGAATTCCGGCTCGCATTTCGAACCCCATTAAACCAAGATTGTCTTGTTCAGCTTTTCGTTTTTTAATAAATTCCTGCATGTCTAGGGCTGCAAGTACTGTATTTTTTGTGGCCTCATTAGAAGAGACCGGTAATCCTCCAGCAGCCATATAAGCATCTCCAATAGTTTTGATTTTTTCGATACCATACTTTTCCATGATTTCATCAAAACGTTTAAAACAGAGGTTTAGTTCATCCACCAACTCTTTGGCCGTCAATTTTTCGGAAGTTTGTGTAAAATCCTTGAAGTCTGTAAATATAATTGATACCATATCGAAGTCTCTAGCTTTGGCCTCTCCCTTTTCCTTTAGCTCTTCGGCAACCTCAGAAGGCAGAATATTCAGCAGTAGATTGTCAGAACGGTCTCTTTCTTTTTCTATTATATTTCTAGATTTCCGTGTAAATTTTAATCGGTTCCAAAGGCCTCCTGATATGATTAAAAGCATAATCCCTAACCCCAAAAATATATTTCGCGTATTTGTTTTTTGAAGAATTTCTTTTTCAAATACCAATTGAACTCTTTTTTTCTCCTCTATCTGGAATAGGCTATCCGCGACGAATTTGTTGGAAAAATCCACCTGCATGAGCTTTTTACCGGTTTCATCTTTATTTAAACTGTCATTTAAGATCAACAATTCCTCATGGAATTTCAGTGCCTTTCCAATCATGCCTAATTTTTTATTAATTTGGTATAAATAATCAATAGCATCCTTTTTGAGACTAAGTAAATGCATTTCATTTGCACTTTCTAAGCACTTCTCAAAAAGCAGCAGGGATTTCTTGAGTTTTCCCTGTTTCATATAAATATCTCCCCTATACATGTTGATAAATATCATATCTGTATTAGCCTGATCGTTAATAGTGGAAAAGATGTTCTCAGCCATATCCAAATACTGAAAAGCCTTTATATAATCTTCCATTTCCAAATTTAAATGACCTAATGAAGAATATGCTCTTCCAATATAAAGCGGGTTGCCTATTTCTTTCCTTGCTTTCAGATGTCGATCCATATATTCTTCGGCTTTATTATATGATTTTCTAATTTCGTAGATATATCCAATATTACCAACTGCATTGGCCTCGAATTCCTTATTGCCAAGAGCTTCAAAAACAGGTAATGCCTGTCTAAAATATTCCATGGCTTTATCATACTCCTCCATCTTCATATGAACCAAGGCAAAATTATTTTGTACAGCTGCCACCATCAATTCATTTCCCAGTATCAAATAATCCTTGAGAGCTAATTCATAATACTTCAATGCCTTTGGATATGCTCCCATATTCCTATAGATTTCCCCAAGAATATTGTTATGGTTGTCAATAATATTTTTCTGCACTGGCCATGACTTAAGCTCGCCTAAAATTAAAGAATTTGGATTTTCTTCCAGTGCCTTCCTTGCTACCTCGTAGGAAGCAATGCGATATTCAATTTCCCGCAATGGATCTCCTTTATAATTGTGATACACTGCAATTAAACCTAGGGCTCTGGCTTCTCCAAAATGATACCCAATTTTCTTGGCAAGTTGACTACTTTGAGTCCCGGCCTCCAAAGCTTTTTCTAAATCTCCCAAATATAAATAAGCCCTGCAAGACTGAATGGTGGCATCTACTTGATACCTTTTTGATTCAATTCTTTTAGCCAAGGCATACATCTCATTTGATAAAAGCAATATGGTGTCGGGATGTGTCCTGAAAGCATAGAGATATTCATTTAACGCATTTAATCGCTCTGTTTTAGGCTGTAACTCATTCTGCCAAATTGCAAATAACGAATCCTGAGGTGATTGTGCAATGACACATGTACTAGAAAGAAGAAATAAAAGAATGAGCGTTTTAATATAGTTCATGATGTACTATTTAGTTGTTATGCCATTTAAATTTATTCAAATAAAGTTTCGACAAACTGTAAAAGTACTTTGAAAGTAATGGCTTATGCTATAATGTGCTGATTTTGATTGTAATAATAATGAATATCAGCTGTTAAACGAAGTTATCATTTTTTTATTACAAAGCAATACTTGTGAAGCGCCTGACTTAGGTTATTTTACTTGTATCATTTTTAAAGTGAATCCTCCAAGAAGTGCAATAATTACTATAATAATGAGCCATAACCAAAGTTTGTTTTCAAATAAGGGCGAGGTAGTTTCTTTTGCCGTTTTTGAAATAGCTTCTTCTTCTCCTAAGGTGATACTGGTAATGGTGTCTGGTGTTTTTCCTATAAAGTGATCTAGATCATAATAAGGTTTATAAGCCAAAGTATTACCGTAAGTTAGATAATACGATGCGGGTTCATTAAAGCGAATATCTAAATCATACACATTGCCTTTTACATCCACCTTATTAATAGATAGTGGCTGATTGTCTTGGTTTTGAATAGTAATTTTTATTTTTTTTACAACGGTATTATTAAACTTAAACTCATTTTTTTCAATAGAAGTTAGGGTGCCATCGGTTAGGGTTCTATAGTTATACAGATACCCTTTTGATGTTTTCAAACTATCAGAAACATATTGAATCGTTATAGGGCGGTAATAGTCAAATGTAGCATCTACATGAACCTTAACATAACTAACAGGCACAGACCTTGAAATTTCAACCTCAATCTCGGTGCGTTTTTCAGCTTTATTGTCTTTGATGTTCATACGCTTTATGGTATAATTTTTAAAAACACCATTTTTAATAGTATTATAGCTGGCTTTGGCAGATTTTAATTCTGATTTTTCTGCGCTTTTTACCAAGATTCTAAAATAGCGATAGCTGGAGTTGGGAAATGACAGATTGGTATATTCATAAAATGTTTCCGCATTTTTTATAGACAATATTCTGTAATCTTCTACTATTGAAAACCATTCTTTTTGATCGTGACTGCCTTCTAAATTTATGTGCCAGTCAAAATTGAATTGCTTAAAGGCCAATTGCAAATTGTTTATAGGTGCTTTTGAAGGGACTTCAAGTGTAAAATAATACCCCTTTTCATTATGCGAGGTATTCAATATTTTGAAAGGCACGTTGTCTGTAATAACTTTTTCATCATTAAGTTTTAATACATAGGATGCTTCAACCGTATCATTTTTAGTAGTAATGCCATAAACTCTAATGTCTGATAAACTTGGTGAAACCTTTTCAAACATATCATCAGGTAAGGTTAATTTATGCCAGGGATCTTGAACACCAATCAATGCACGCTGATAGCTATATTTTTGCATTTGCGCAAAAGACAATGCAATAATTAATAAAGAAAAACAGGTTAAAAGTTTAGTCTTCAACGTCATCTGAAATACTGTGTTTAAATTTGTTATATAAAAATGAAATGATCAATAAAAGGATACCTAAAGATACAAATACAATGGTTTTTGACAGCGTACCTAGATGCGAAATATCATAAAAGAAAAGTTTTATTAAGGTGATTGAAAACAGCGCAATGGCAGCAATACGTATATACTTTTTCTTTTTCCAGATACCTAAAGAAATTAAAAATAAAGAATATAAACCCCAGAAAATACTTAAGCCTAATTTATGAGATTGTGTAGAACCGGATAAATCCAACATATTAATCAGTTCACTGCTTAAAGCCCATACTAGGGTTATGTGGAATAAAATACTAAACAGGACTTTGTTGGTAAACTTCATAAAAGTTTCTTGAATGTATTTATAACTCACAAATAAGGTGATGACAAGAAACGCAAAGGAAATATAACGGATGATGATATGGAAAACCCCTATTTGGTAATATTCAGAAGGGTTTTCATCAAGATAACTTTCTCTTAATTCACTGAGCATATATAAACCTGAAGTTAAAAAGGCAAAAACAACCAAACAAGTAAGTATGATATTGACATTGCCCAAGGTTTTATTTTTAATAAACCTTATGTTAATGATTGAAAGGACAGTTGTAAATGCCATGGAATAAATAAGTAACCAGATATCTTTGAAATGTAATAAATCATAATTATTATAATGTTCATATTTGCTTAAGCTGACTTCTGATTCTTGGAAGAGTGATTGAAAATAATGCGTTATTTCAAAGTAGAAACCAAAATAAACAGTGCTAATAAGTATGGCAGGGATTATTATGGAAATCAAATTACTGAACTCCTTTTTTGATTGCAGAGCTGCTTCATATAATTTATTGTTATACAAATAATAGATAAAACCAAATCCCGAAATAAATAAAACGGTACTTAAAAAATGAATATTTAATAACGGCATAAATGTTTTAAAGCTGTTATATTGGTAAAAACTTAGATATACATTTGACCAGTCTTGATACAAACTAAAAGTAGCTAAAGCCATTAATGGGTAAGACAGGTATTCATATACCGAAATATTTTTTGTTCTTCCAATCCAAAATAGCAGAGTCGCTTCACCAACCCACAACAAGGTCACCCAATTACCATCTAACTGAACAGGAATAGCAATGGTGATAAACACTAAAACCAAGCCTGCAACTAAGTAGAACAAGTTTTTGTCTGCCAGTTTCAGCCTGTAAATAACAACACTCACAATAAAATGCAAAATGGCGTTACAAAGCGTAAAGAATCCTAATAATTGACTACCAGTTTCATGGTCTTTTAAAATGGCATAACCAAAACCGTAAAACACAAAGGAGTTTATTAATAAAAGAATAATATCTAAAGTTTCAAAGGCTTCTTTTCTAAGAAGTTTATAGGCCAAAAAGGTAGTATAGAAAATGACAAAAAACAGGCTGGCAAATAGTAATGCTGCAGCGAAATCTTCATTTTTTTGATAACTATATGCAAACCATGAGAAATAAATCAACCAGGTTAAAACAAACGCCACATAATAAAGAGGCTTCCAGTATTTTTTAAAAGACAATACCAGAATACCAATATTAATAATGGCCATATAACTAAATAAAACAAAGCTGTTGCCCGAGTCTTCGCTTAACAAATAAGGGACGGCATAAGCACCTACAAGACCAATATGAGCAATAATTTGTTTATTGTATTGCAATGCTGCTAACACAGTGAAAATGGTAAAAACTACCATCAAGACAAAGGTTAATACTTGAGGAATTAACTCATAATAACTATAGGCAGCATAGGTGAGAAAGTAAAAAATAGTCATAGAACCGCTCACTAAAACCGCACTGAAATTTTCATATTTTGGCTTTAGTTTAATAGACAGCCCAAACAAACCTATTCCTACTAAATACCCCAGAATTATGCGTGTTAGAGGGCTTATTAAATCATTTTCGATAGTATATTTAGCGCCAATTGCAACACCAATGATCAATATGGCAATACCTATTTTGTTAATAAGGTTTTCTCCAATAAATTTTTCAAGTTCATTGCTTATTTGAAGTGGTTTTTTAACAGGCCTGTGAATAGTCTCTTTAATTTCTTTTGAAGGAAGGTTTGAAGCTGTTTGAACAGGTTTTTGATAGGTTATTTCTGTTTTAATTTTTGGAACTGCTATCCAAAGGATGAGGTATAAGAAAAACCCTATTCCAAAGAATACACTCAGTAAAATCCATAAAACACGAACAAGGTATCTGTTTATGCCAAGGTAATTACCTAAACCTGCACAAACGCCGCCTATAAAGCGATGAGGTGTGTCTCTGAAAAATCCTTTTGGGGATTCAATTACCTGTTCAGGAATCTCTATGGTTTGTTTGTTTTCAATAGGTTTTTCTGGTTTTTCAGGGGCTTGCTTGGCAGAAGATTGTAAGTGTATTAATTCTTCTTTAATGCCAGCCACTTCTTTTGAAAACACTTCTTGCTTTTGTAAAAGAAGGTCTAGCTTTTTAAGCAGGTCGTTTATTTTTTCTTGAGCGTCCATTAGAATCAGATATTAAATTAAAAAAACCAAAGGTTAGTAAGAAAAGTTAAAGTAGAGGCATTAATTATTTGAGGTTTTAAAACCATTCAATTTAAGACATTTTAGTCTATTATCATTGAAAATAAGTACTTTTGATGCACTAATAATTCTGTTTAAAGTGAAAAGAGACATTCATATACCAAAGGTAGAAAACGTTTATGTGGCTATTGTTAATGAGTACAATGATATTTATAAAACTCAAGACTGGAACGCTTATATTATAAATGATAAGCAGGTAGATTTAGATATGGTTTTAATTCTTTCAAGAGGGTATAGTGAAACCAAAGTAACATCAACCATGCGTCATAAACTCGACAAACTTCCGGCAAAAAGTTTTGCAAAAATCGAACTCATGCAAGAAGATGTGCTCCAGCTCAACAACGAATTTAAAGTCACTTTTTTTGAAGGTAACAATATGTTTGATAAAAACTACTTGTTTAGAAAGAACACAATTAATTTAAAAGCCGTACAAACTATACCATTAATGGATAAAAAAGGTATATTGAATAAATAACATTAATAAAGACTAAAACTTAATAAAATGGTCAGTAACGAATTTGAAAAAGGCGTGAAATTTTCTTTTAATAATAGCATTAGTTATAATGATAAAGCTGTTGTGAGTAAGCATATATTAAAAATGGGAAACGGTAATATTTCCTTGTTTGCTTTTGATAAAGGAGAAGGATTAAGCGAACATACAACCCCTTTTGACGCCCTTGTTTATATAGTTGATGGTAAAGCCGATATTATTATTAACGGCATTTCAAATATTCTTGAAGCAAATGAAACCATTATTATGCCGGCAAATGTTCCACACGCCTTAAAAGCCGTAGAAAAATTTAAAATGGTTTTAACAATGATAAGATAAAATAATTAATCAAGCATTTCGGTCAGTTTTTTAAAGGTCTTTTTAGGGTCTTTACCTTCATATAGTATATCATAAACAGCGTCAATAATAGGCAGTTTTGTTTTATTCTTATTTTTTTCGTTGAGTAAATGCGCGCTTTTTGTAGCATAATATCCTTCAGCAATCATACTCATTTCCATTTGGGCAGATTTTACGGTATAGCCTTTACCAATCATATTGCCAAACATCCTGTTTCTTGAAAACACAGAGTATCCCGTAACCAGCAAATCACCTAAGTAGGCCGAATTATTAATATTGCGTTTCATTTTGTGCATTTTCTTAATAAAGCGCTTCATTTCACGTATGGCATTACTCATAAGAACACTTTGAAAATTGTCGCCATAACCTAAACCATGCGCAATGCCTGCAGCAATAGCATAAATATTTTTAAGCATCACAGCATATTCAGTACCAATGATATCATCACTAATTTTGGTTTTAATATAATCGCTGGACAAGTTTTTAGCGATCTCTTTAGCCTTTTTGGAATCCGCACAAGAAATCGTTAAGTAAGACAAGCGCTCCAAAGCAACTTCTTCAGCATGGCAAGGGCCTGCAATAACCGCAATATTTTCAAAAGGAACATGATATACTTGATGGAAATGTTCGCCCACCAATAAACCAGATTCTGGCATAATACCCTTTACAGCAGACACAATGGTTTTACCTGAAATATCAACGGTTAATTTTTCCAATTCGCTATGCATAAAAGCAGACGGAATAACAAAAATTAAAACATCGGCATAAGCCGCCATTTCATTAATATCATTACTCAATTTCAATTGCTCTAAATGAAATTCAACAGAACTTAAATAATTCGGGTTATGTTGTTCTCTTAACAAATGTTCTTTGGTATAAACACTTCGCATATACCAGCCAACTTCAGGAAGATTTTCACAAAGCATTTTTACTATAGCAGTGGCCCAACTTCCGGCACCAAAAACGGCATATTTTAGCTGATTACTCATACTTAAATTCAATGGTTATAGTTTCAAAAGTACGTAAAATTTTAGGTTTGTTTGGCGCATAATTTTAATATGGATTTTTTTTGGCACGTGTTTTGAAAACCATTAAGTATAAACCCTAAAATAGAATGATTATGAAGACCGTAAAATTACTTTTAAGTTTTGCTTTGGCAACAACACTGTTTACTTCTTGTTATACAGAAGTAATAGTAGATGATTATATTGATGAACCAGTCATATCATTAAACCAATTATTAGGTTCTTATGAATTGTGGTATGTAGACATCAATCAAACAAGAGGTTATGGAACAACGCCCTTTTTGCAAAAAGCGTTTACCCTTTCATTTATAAACGGAACTGTGTTTGCCAATAATAATTTAGTTGGTATTGGAAGTAGCGGCAATGGTTTTGGAATTGCTGTTGCAGATTATAATGCACATAATATGATTTTAGACGTGTATCATGATATTGATGGTTTTGATACTTTTGACGTCTTTCAAATAAATAATAATTCTATAGAACTTTACAACCCCAATAATGATACTTCTTACTTTTTAAAGGGATATCAACGTAGTGTTTTTGATTATGATTTTGTCTTTTATGATAATATTCATTATTTCCTGCAAGAGTATCAAGCCTGGGAAAAAATATATACCAGTCAATTTGGAGCGCTTAATGAATTTGATAATGAAAACTTCTTACAGTTTTTAGCTGGTGGAAATGATTCTGAATTTAGAAGTTCTCAAGATTTCTTAGGAACCAGTATTTCAAATATATTTTGGGATTACACAGGTATATATGGTGTGGGAAATATTTCTAATAATACGTACTTAAAAACTTTAACATTAGATTATGATTACTTCAACAATGAATATTTTGAATTAAGCGTTATAAATGACGGAAAGATTGAATTATATCATCCTGCGTCACAAACAGTGTATGAATTTGTTGGAAGAGGTTATATTCAATACTTAAAAACATCAAATACAAAAGATAAAACGGTGTCAACTGAAAAGTTACGTAAAGAAAGAAAAGATAAAATAGAAAACCCAAGAGAGAACACTCGTGGATAAAAATTAGTTTGGTTGGTTATTTAAATTCGAAACCGCTTAGAGTCATGTGCTTTAGGCGGTTTTTTCGTTATTGTGTAAGCGATTCGCAACAGCAATTAATAAAATTGACCATTATTTCTTACAAAAACACTAAAATTATAGATAAAAGGTAATCTTTGGCTGTTGTTCGTCGAAATAATTAACACTTATAAGGCTTCATATTGTATCTTTAACTTATTAACCTACTTAATATGATGTTATGAAAAAATGTACTTTTTTAATGGTAACGATTATGGTTCTAACCTTTACTAGTTGTAATATGGAACCTGTGAATGAACTAGGATCTGCCCTAGAATCTAAAATTGTAAAAGATAGCGAGCAAGTTGATGATGAGGTTGATCTTAATGACGGCACACATTGTGAAGTTGTTAGATTAATGGCTGGTCAGCATTATGAAGCCGGTATTATTACAGTAGATAATGATGGTCAAAATCTTATAATAACATACGCGGTGAATGGAGATTGGACCATTTATGCGACTCATTTAAGCATTATAGATTGTACTGCGGAAAGTTTTCCAATGACCAATGCGGGTAACCCAAAAATTGGACAATTTGAATATTCTGATACTTTTGCAGATGGTGTTACGGAAGTAGTATATATGATACCTTTAGACGAAGTGAGTGCAAGGTATTGTTTTGCAGCGCATGCTGAAGTTACCGGACCAACTGGCGGAGAAACCGCTTGGGGTGAAGGTAAAGACTTTGGTGGCAGAAGCTGGGCAATGTATGTGGAAGCGGATTTAAGCGATTGTGATGGTGGTGGTTTAGGTTATGGTTAAAAATTAAACCCACCTATTTATAAAAATTCATCTCGTCAAGATATTCCCAAACATGTTGTGGTAACATGGGTTGTACATTTTTACCTTCCTTTATGGCGTTGCGTATAAAAGTTGAAGACAACTCCATTATGGGTGCATTTATCAGATGTATTTTTTTATGATAATCAAATGGGGTTTCTGCCTTATGCTCTGAAACTCTAGGGTAAACATAAATATGATGGTTTTCAAGAATGAGCTCATAGTTTTTCCACTTATGGAAATTCTTTAAGTTGTCTTCTCCCATGATTAAAGCAAACTCATGTTGTGGATATTTTTCCTGTAAATGAACCAGTGTATTAATCGTGTAATTTGGTTGAGGTAAGTTAAACTCAATGTCACTTGGTTTAAGTTTGGTGTAGTCTTTTGTAGCACGATACACCATTTCTAATCTTTGGTAGTTATCTAACAAAGTGTTTTTGTTCTTGAATGGATTGTGTGGCGTTACTACTAACCAAATCTGGTCTAAATCGCTATATTCAACCAAATGGTTGGCAATCACCAAATGCCCAATGTGAATAGGGTTAAAGGAGCCAAAAAACAATCCCACTTTCATGATGCTATCAGGAGTTTACAAAGTTTTTTACTATTTGTTCCGCTTCTATAAGGGCTTTATCTAAATCATGGTTTTCAATAATAACATCAAATAAAGGGGCGGTTGCCAATTCAGCAGAAGCTTTGGCAATACGCATATTGATTTTATCTTCGCTTTCCGTTTTTCGTTTTTTAAGTCTTATTTTAAGTTCATCAATACTAGGTGGTTTTACAAAAATAGCTAAGGTTTCTTCTGGGAACTTCCGTTTGATGCGTAAACCACCAGAAACATCAATATCAAAAATAACATGTTTGCCTTTGGCCCAGATACGTTCTACCTCAGCTTTTAAAGTGCCATAAAAATTATCACGATACACTTCTTCCCATTCCAAAAATTCATCATGCTTAATTTTGTTTTTAAATTCATGAGCAGATAAAAAATAATAATCTTTTCCATGCACTTCTTCACCGCGTTTTTCTCTTGAAGTGGCTGAAATTGAAAACTCCAAATTTAATGAATCAATAGCCAACAAATGCCTTACAATAGTTGTCTTTCCTGAACCCGAAGGTGCCGAAAACACAACAAGTTTTCCTTTAGTCATTATAAAACATTTAAAAGTTGCTCCTTAATTTTTTCAAGCTCATCTTTCATTTGAACAACCAGTTGCTGCATAGGCGCATAGTTACTTTTGGAGCCAATGGTGTTAATTTCTCTACCCATTTCTTGACAAATAAAACCTAGTTTTTTCCCATTGGAATCTTTTGAATTAATTGCTTCAATAAAATAAGATAAATGATTTTTTAAGCGCACTTTTTCTTCAGTAATGTCAAATTTTTCTATATAATAAACCAACTCTTGTTCAAAGCGGTTTTCATCATATTTTTCTTTTAATTCTTCAACACCTTTTATCAAGCGATCACGAACTCCAACAATACGATCTGGATCCATAGCAATGACTTGTTCCAGTAAATCTTCAATAATCGACACACGCTTTTTAAAGTCTGCCTCAAGCACTTTCCCTTCGTCCAATCGGTAATTATTGATCAATTCAATGGCAGCGTTAATTTCATCTTCAATAGCTTTCCATTCTGTTTCGTCAATTTCTTCACGAACGGTATTTAAAGCGTCAGGAAATCTCACCGCCATTTTAAGAAGCTCAATCTCTTGGCCGTCAACTATTTTTTTTAGCTGATTGATGTATTGCTTTACAACCGGCTCATTTATTTGCGTTGAAGTGTCTTCAGCAGTCATCTCCACATAAATGGAAAAATCTATTTTACCACGTTCTAATTTATCAGCCAAAAGCTTTCTTATGTCAAGTTCCTTTTCTCTATAGATAGAGGGCATTCTTGCATTTAAATCAAGGTTTTTACTGTTTAAAGATTTTAGCTCAATGCTTATCTTCTTTGTAGGTAATTGTAATATAGATTTTCCGTAACCGGTCATTGAATATATCATATGCTTAAATATAAAGTTGTACAAAGGTAATTAAAACCAAAGATTTTGAAAACACCTGTTGTTTTCTTTTGGATTTAGTTTAATAGTATGATTTTTATTAAAAAAAACGAAGAGATCAATAAAAAAAAGGAATATAATTAGAATATATTCCTTTTTTCTCACATAATATGGGTTTGGGTTATACCCAATTACAAAACCAAAATAACAATTATTTTATTTTATAAAACATGACTTTTGTTAGGTTTTTACATATTATATTAAGGTTTAAGAAAAGATTTTAATTTTAAAAACAAACATAGCCTCATTTTGAAAAACTAAACTTAATTTTTGTAAGGAGTAGATTGTTGTAAAAAAATGTCCTTAATCATAAAGGATATACAGTCATAAAAATGTATTTTCGTCAGCAAAATATCTATGAAATGACAGTGACGGAGTTCGCGCCAATTATTGAAGTTATAGAGGAGGCATACGAAATACCACATTTAAATGCCACAAGAAAAATTTCGGCATTATTACCACATGATTATTACCATACAGACAAGCAATATCCTGTTTTATATCTGCAAGACGGACAAAATCTATTTAACCCAATGGCTCCTTACGGAGATTGGGCTATTGATAAATCAATGGCCAAACTGGCTGAGGAAGGATTAAGTGATATTATCATAATCGCTATAGATCATGGCGAAAAGGAACGTATTATTGAATATTTACCCTATTATCACCCGCGTTTTGGAGAAGGTAAAGGTAATTTTTACATTCAATTTATGATTGAAAAACTAATTCCTTATATTAATAAGAAATACCGAACACTTTCAGATTTTGAGCATACCGGAATAGGGGGTAGTTCTATGGGAGGCTTAATAAGTCTGCATGCCGGTTTATCTAACCCCGGAGTATTTGGTAAAATGATGATTTTTTCGCCTAGTTTATGGATCTCAAAAACGATTTTTAATAGTACAAAATCTTTTAAACCTTTACAGGAGTCAAAAATCTATTTGTATTCTGGCGGACAGGAAAGCAAGGAACATTTACCTAATGCACAGAAATTTGAAGGTATTATAAGAAAGAAAATGGTAAAAGGCCATCATATTGATTTTCATTTTTCAGTTAATGAATTTGGAAACCATTCTGAAGTGCATTGGAGAGAAGAATTTCCTAAGGCAGTAAAATGGCTTTTTTTTAATAAGTAAATATGACTTACAAACACATTCAACATATTGATAAGGATAAGGATTTAATTATTCCTTGTTCAAAAGGAAATTTAGAATACTTAAAAGAATTGGTTTCAGTAGAAAGCCTAGATTTTGAAGGTGAATTTTCAACCAGTCAACTTTTTTTTGGAAAAAAGGGCAATAAAATTTATGCCTTGGGTTTAGGCACAGAAAAGGAGGAGGTGAAAATAGGAGAAGCTTTCAGAAAGTTTTGCTTTGACAACAAAAAGTATTGGAAAGAATCCATTCAAGTATATGCCGAACATTTGTCCGTTAGTGAAGTAAAAAAGGCCGCTATTGGTTTTGAAATGGCAGCGTATGAAATAGGACAATTCAAATCTAAAAAGGAAGATAATAAGGAATTAAGAATTGATTTTGCTACAACTAAAGACATTTTACCGCTACTTAAAGAAAGTAAGGAAACAGGTGAAACTATTAATAGGATTAAAGCGCTCATTGACGCTCCTGCCAATCAAAAAACACCCGAGTATTTGGGTAACTGGGCTCTAGATTCTGCAAAACAAACCAATTTTAAATGTACTGTTTTCAATAAGGAGCAATTAGAAAAACAAGGGTTTAATGCCGTACTTGCAGTGGGTCAGGGTAGTGTCAACCCTCCGGTGGTTATTGTTATGGAATACATGTCAAAACCAGGCGCAAAAATAGATATTGGTTTAGTAGGTAAAGGCATTACTTTTGATACAGGAGGGTTGTCTATAAAACCATCCACTAATCTGCATTACATGAAGAGCGATATGGGTGGTGCAGCCGTTGTTCTTGGAGTGATGGAGTTGGTAGCTAAATTAAAACTCGACATCAATATAGTGGGTGTGGTGGCATCAGCTGAAAATGCGGTAGACAGTAACAGTTACAGACCCGGAGATGTGATCAATTCGTATTCAGGAAAAACCATTGAAATTATTGATACCGATGCCGAAGGCCGATTAGTATTAGCAGATGGATTGAATTATATTATTAAACAATTTCAGCCGGAGCAATTGATTGATTTGGCCACTTTAACCGGAAGCGTTGTTCAGACCTTAGGGTATGCGGCGGCAGGAATGTTTACAAATAATTCAGAAATGGCTAAAAATATGTCAGCCATTGGCTATGAAATAAACGAACGCGTTTGGCAATTACCTTTATTTGCTGATTTTGAAGCCGAGTTACATTCAGATATAGCAGATTTACGCAATTTTAGCGGCAAACCAATAGCTGGTGCTATCACTGCAGCTAAATTTTTAGAAGCCTTTACAGAATCTCATGAAAAATGGATGCATCTTGATATTGCAGGCGTGTCCTTCGGTGATTCATCTTATTCTAAAATGAAAAGTGCTACGGGCTATGGCGTACAATTGATTACCAATTATATAAAATCTTTAAGTTCATAAATCATGTCAAACAGGTCTTTAAATTTTTTGTGCATTTCTACTTTTTATAAAGGGGTCGATTTTTTAAAACGTTGTAAAACTGAAGGCAACAATGTTTATTTATTGACTATGAAAAAGCTGGAACATGAAAATTGGCCTCATGACTCTCTTGATGACATCTTTTACATTGAATCATGGAATGATAGAGAGGTTATTAAAGGGATTGCTTATAAATACAGAACCATAAAATTTGATCGTTTTGTCGCTTTGGATGATTTTGATGTAGAAAAAGTAGCCTTATTGCGGGAACATTTCAGAATGCCGGGTATGGGCAGAACGACTTCACATTATTTTCGTGACAAATTAGCGATGCGCATTAAAGCCAAAACAGAAGGGGTTCATGTGCCAGAATTCACTTCTTTATTTAATAATGAGGACATCAATGTTTATGCGGATACCGTAAGTCCGCCCTGGTTGTTAAAACCACGCTTGGAAGCCTCTGCAACGGGTATTAAAAAAATTCATAGTAAAGATGAATTGTGGCAAATTGTTAATGATTTAGGTGATGAAAGAGATAATTATTTAGTAGAAAAATTTGCTCCGGGGGATGTCTATCATGTGGATGGTTTAAATTTAGATGGCAAGGTTATTTTCTCTCGGGTAAGTAAGTATTTGGACACCCCTTTTGAAGTAGCTCATGGCGGAGGTATTTTTAGGTCTGCTACTTGTGAAATAGGTTCACCCATTGAAAAAGGCTTGACCAAGATGAATGCAGAAGTCATGAAAGCCTTTGGGATGCAGTTTGGAGCTTCACATACTGAGTTTATCGTTTCCAAAGCAACAGGTGATTTATTTTTTTTGGAAACATCTTCAAGAGTAGGTGGTGCCAATTTAGCTGAAATGGTAGCTTATGCTTCAGGCATCAACTTATGGAGCGAATGGGCCAAAATTGAATCAGACACTTTAAAACAAAAACAATACAAATTACCAAAAACGAAAAACACCTATGCAGGTATTGTAGTATCATTAAGCCGTTATGAATTTCCAGATTCTTCCAGCTTTACCGATAAAGAAATTGTGTGGCGTATGAACAAAGCATGGCATATTGGAATGATTGTCGTATCTAATTCCAGCGAACGTGTGTTGGAATTATTAGACCAATACACGAAACGCATTGCCAATGAGTTTCATGCCAGTTTACCGGCTCCTGATAAAACACAGTAATATTTTTTATCTGTTAGTTTTGAAGTAAAGACTATCAAATCTCAAAAAAACCGGTACTACCTCCAACCCAGGTTTTGTCCTTGTTGTATTTAACACCAATCATTTCTCCTTTGCTTAAACGCATCAAGTTACTTACAATCTGAGTAGAATTGTCTTTTTTATTATGGAGTAACATCATTCGGATTTCGCACTTTGCAGGCTCATCTAATGTTTCAATAATGGGGTGATAGGCCACCTTTTCTTGCAGTAAATAATTAGCTTTATTTGTAATACCATCAATCATTGCTTTTGTCACATGAATTTCCACACCTGCACCGGCAAAAGAAAACAATGGTTTTAAAACATAATTTTCCAAATCTTCAGGAAAAATTTCTAATTGGTTAAGGTAATATGATTTTGGTACGTAATTGCCTTTTAGTAATGGCATGGTATACTTGCTGATTCTGAAAAACCAGTTTGGATGGCCTATCCACTCCACATCTACTTCATCCTGAAAATTGAATTCGCTTTTCAAATCATCACGCTGATTCAGCTCATCAAAAATAATGCGGTTATAGATTTTTAAAATCTGAATTTCTTTACCTGCATCATCTAAATAAAAAAGTGATTTTCCTCTTTTAATAAGTTTGCTTATGCACAATATTTTAATGCCAAGCATTGCTTCGGTACAATAGAAATCAATAGCTGTAGCTTGTTTATCTGGCTCTATTTCCAATAAAATAACTTGTTTGGGATTTGTTTCACCAACAATTTCCGTACGCAATAGTTCTATAAATTCTTCTGATGACTGCCCAAGCGGATGAATGCTCAGCCCTTCAGGAATGGAGTAATGTTTTTTGTACATTTTTTCCATAAAGTCCTGAAAAAAATATAAGGAGGGAAATCCCTGTAATTCTATAAGTTTTGGTGTTGGATGGCCTTTATCATCCAGGCAAATGCCAAAATCAAATTGCACGAATTTAGAATGTTCATCTTCATTTGGAACCTTCATTTTCTCATCAAAAAAAGCCCCTTCCGTTAAAGATTTAAAATTGGGCTGATTGATAACAGACATAATCTCATTGCAAGCTTCAATCAATCTTGATTTTAATAAATCAGGTATAAAAACAGGTGTTTCTGCAATTTTAAATTTAGGGGTATAATCAAAACTTTGTATAACATCCTTCATTAAGGCATCATAGGTGTCCTGACTGAATTGTGAATTGAATGCTTTACGGTATTTAGGGATCATAGTTTCCTTATGATATTAATTGTTGAGTTGTTTGCTGAATGGCTGACTTGATAAATTTTGGTAAAATGTGAGCATAGGTTTTAACAATTTTGTCAGGATCATCCATTTTATCCATCATATCATTATACTTGGTTTCTCCAAAATTTTTAATGACTTTTTGTTTGATGGTTTCATCAGAAAAATGAGTATACATACCAACCGGATCAGCTTCTGGATGAAATTGGGTGCCTACAAATTCATTTGAAAAACGAACCGCCATAATAGCTCTTTCATATTCAACATGCGTTCGAATTTTCTCGAGACTCAAAATGGAGGCTCCATGCTCTTTAAAGACTTTTAGTCTGGGTTGAATAAGTTGCCAATCACGAGAATCTACGGCATAAAACGGGTCATCCAAACCTTCTAGGAGAGGATCAATCATACCAGTTTTTGTTTTATGAACAGGTAAAATTCCAAAGGAAGTGCTTTTTCGTGGTTTCATTTCTCCCAGTTTAAAGTAATCACAAACCACTTGGAAGGAATAGCAAATTAAGAATACAAATTTTTTGTCTTCAATAGAATTTTTGTTAAAATCCCATAGTTGTTGAATCAAATTTAGATAGGACGCTCTCCAAGGGCCTTTATCCAAAGGGCTCCCCGGTCCTCCACTTGAAATGTAGATATCGTATGATAAATCGGGTAATTCCTCTTTGGCCCGTACATTAAAAACGGTGTAATCAAGGTCTTCATTAAATGACTTGGCAATATCAACAATACAACGCAACCCTTGATTTGGTTCGTCATTGTTCATATCCAAAATAGCCATTCTGGTTTTCTGTTTCAGCATCATCTCTTTTCTAGGTGGTTCCTAAAATGGTCTGTTCCATGATATAATCAACCACTTTAGTTAAATCTTTTGTTTTTTCATAAACGGCCAATTGTCTGTCGGCTCCGGTACCGTTTTTAAGAATGGTTCTTAAATACTCAACTTCTTTTCTAGAGCCTAATTCATCAACAACATCATCTATAAACTCTAAAAGTTCTTCCATTAATGCCCGTGTACTGACTTCACACTCTTTACCAAAATCAATCATTTTGCCGTCAATTCCATAACGACTGGCACGCCATTTATTCTCATTAATTAAGGCGCGATGGTAAACAATAAAATTTAAGTTTTGTGTTTTTAGTTTGTATAATTTTGCAACAAGGGCTTGAATTAATGCGGTTATAGTTATTGTTTCGTCAATGGTTAATGGAACGTCACAAATTCTGACTTCCAAAGTTGGAAAAAACGGATGTACCCGAATGTCCCACCAAATTTTTTTTGGATTGTCAATACAATTTGTTTTCACTAAAAGATTGACATAATTTTCATAGTCAGTTAAGTTATCAAAAATACCCGGGATTCCTGTTCTAGGAAATTTATCGAAGACCTTTGAACGAAAGGACTTAAACCCCGTATTTCTACCTTCCCAAAATGGTGAATTGGTAGATAAGGCATACAAATGTGGTAAAAAATAACGCATGGCATTCGTAATATGAAGTGCTAATGCCCTATCTGAAATACCCACATGAACGTGCAGTCCAAAAATTAAATTAGAACGGGCTGTATCTTGGAGTTCATTTACAATTTCATCGTAACGAGGATTGGGTGTAATTAACTGTTTTTGCCAGGCTGAAAAAGGATGAGTGCCTGCTGCGCCAATTCTGAATCCTAAATTTATAGCAATATCTGAAATGGATTTTCTTAAATGAATGATTTCAGTTCGTGCTTCGGCAATGTTTTGGCATATATTGGTGCCTACCTCTACCACAGCCTGATGCATTTCAGCTTTCACCTGTTCATTTAAGTGTTTTCCAGCTTCCACAACGATTTTTTGGTCGTGCGAAATCAATTCTCTGCTTACCGGATCAATGACCTGATATTCTTCTTCTATGCCTAACGTGAACTCCATAATTAATTTCTGTTATTTAAGAGGGGTCTTTTTACCTGTAATTTGATCTTTTACAAAAGTTCCCCAAGTTAAATTCATTTTGCCCTTTTTGAATTGTTTAGCCTTTTCAATAGCCATATTAGCAGCGTTTTCTACAATCCAATCAAAATTTTCCTGACCTACTGAATTGATATCAGCGTCCGGAGCCGGATTACAAAAATCGATAGCATAAGGTATTCCATCTCTAATCGCAAATTCAACAGTGTTAAAGTCATATCCTAAGGCTTTATTTAAACGAATACAATATTTTCTAACCAAATCAAGGATTTCCTTTTTTACCGGTGGCCCATCAATAACGTATCGTAAATGATGCGGGTTTCTTGGTTCATATTGCATGATATGAACATTGTCAGTATTCAAAACATAGCATCTGAAATATTCAGTAAAATTGATTTCTTCCTGAAGCATCATCACCAAATTTTCTGTCTCTGCATGTTTTTCCCATAAATCTTCGGGTGATTCAACACGATAAACACTTTTCCATCCACCGCCATCATGGGGTTTCATATAGGCAGGAAAACCAATGGTTTCGAACATATATTCCCAGTTAAATGGAAATTTCATGTTTCTAAATGAATTTTCGTTAGTGTCAGGTGGTCTGTGAGAAGTAGGTAAAATAAAGGTTTTAGGAACTGGCACACCCACTTTTTCTGCCAGAGCATTATTAAAAAACTTTTCATCTGCACTCCACCAAAACGGATTATTAATAACAGCCGTTCCAGAAATAGCTGCATTTTTTAGATAGGCACGATAAAAGGGAACATCTTGTGAAATTCTATCAATGATGACCGCATAATCTGTAGGTTTTGCTTGCTCAACCATATCAATACTTACGGCTTCTGCCTTAATATCTTTGATTCCTTTTTCATTTACTCGATCAATAAATGCTTGAGGGAATGTGTTTTCTTGTCCAAATAATATGCCTATTTTTTTCATAATTGTGAAGTTTTTAATTATATTTTTGATAAATAATGCGGAAACATTTGTCTCCAAATTGGCCAGTCATGTTCTGCCCATTTACGTTCGTCATACCAGAAGGGAATATTTTTATCACTTAATATTTTTGCTAATTTTTGATTAGATTCTAAACAGATATCCCATTCTCCTACGCCTAAAACTATTTTCATATTCCATAAATCAGGATGATTGCTTCCTGGTAGAAAGTCCATTGGGTTATTAAAAAACACATTATCGTCATAATAGCCATCCATAAAGGATTTAATGTCAAAAGCACCACTCATACTAAACATATGACTCACTTTTTCAGGATGTTTAAAAGCAAAATTGGCCGCTTGATAGCCGCCAAAACTAGGCCCGGCAACAGCCACTTTAGCTATGCCTTTTTCATGGCAAATGGGGTTTACAACTTCGTCTAAAATAAATTTATCATACCAAATATGATTTTTTACGCGCTCAGCAGGGTGAATATTTTTGTTGTACCAACTTAATTCATTGATGCTGTCCGGACAAAAAATCTGGACGATCCCTTCATCAAGAAACCATTTTACAGAATCAATAAGTTTAAAGTCTTTGCACTCATAATAACGTCCGCTGGTGGTAGGGAATAATATTACAGGATAACCTGCATGCCCAAAAACGAGCATTTCAATGTCCTTACTTAAGGTAGGTGAGTACCATTTGTGATATTCTTCTTTCAATGACTTGGTTGTTAATTACATACTTGTTTAAGTTTGCAAAACTACGATATATTATAATAGTTGGTAAATTTATTTTTATGACAAATTACAGCAATTTTGGTTTAAAGGTAATTTACTATTTCTTTTCAAACTTTGCATTTAAAAGTTTAAATTCTTTTTCACTTAATGAAGTATTAATTTGTGCTATATATCCAATGAAAGTCACTATTTCAGTTAATTTTTTTACATTTATAACCATTACCTCAAAACGAGCTTATAATTTTTAATCATTTAAAATGACGGACTTAGAAATAGCAAAGAAAACAGAAATGAAAAACATTTCAATGATCGCTAATAAACTGGGCTTAGAATCAGATGAGATTGAAATGTACGGTAAATACAAGGCTAAAATACCTTTATCAAAAATTGACATAACAAAATCTAAAAAAAGCAATTTAATTCTAGTTACGGCCATTTCCCCTACGCCCGCTGGTGAAGGAAAAACGACAATGTCTATAGGTTTATCTGAAGGACTAAATCAATTAGGTAAGCAATCAGTAGTTGTTTTGAGAGAACCATCATTAGGTCCTGTATTTGGTATTAAAGGAGGGGCAACAGGAGGAGGTTATTCGCAGGTGGTTCCAATGGAAGACATCAATTTACATTTCACCGGTGACTTTGGAGCTATTGAGAAAGCCCATAATTTATTATCAGCAATTATAGATAATAATATTCAAAGTAAAACAAATTCCTTGGGAATTGACCCTAGAACCGTTGCCTGGAAACGGGTTATGGATATGAATGACAGATCACTTAGAAATATTATTATAGGACTTGGAGGTACTGGATCGGGAGTGCCAAGAGAAACAGGCTTTGATATAACCGCAGCCTCGGAGATTATGGCCATTTTATGTCTTTCAGATGATCTGGGAGATTTAAAGAAGCGTTTAGGAAATATTTTTATTGGTTATACGCATGATAGAACCCCTGTTTATGCAAAGGATTTAAAAGTGCAAGGCGCCATGGCAGCCTTGCTTAAGGATGCTGTAAAACCTAATTTAGTGCAAACACTTGAAGGAAATCCAGCGATTATACATGGAGGTCCATTTGCTAATATTGCTCAAGGAACTAACTCGGTTATAGCAACTAGAATGGGAATGACACTGGGAGAATATACTGTAACGGAGGCTGGTTTTGGGGCAGACCTTGGTGCTGAAAAGTTTTTGGATATAAAATGTCAAAGTGCAGGATTAACTCCAAAGGCAGTGGTCATCACAACTACTATCAGAGCTTTGAAATATCATGGAGGCATGGATTTAAAGTCCTTAACAGAACCTAATGTTACAGCCTTAACAAAAGGGTTACCAAATTTAGAAAAGCATTTAGAAAACATTAAACAGTTCGGGTTGACACCCGTAATTGCTATTAATAGATTTATGACTGATCATGATGATGAAATTGCTATTATTAAAGACTTTGCCAAAAACAATAACATCAGAGTGGCCTTAGCTGAAGTTTGGGAAAAAGGGGGAAAAGGCGCTTTAGAATTGGCGCAACATGTGGTTGATATTGTTGAAGAAAGATCTTCTAATTTTAAACCCTTATACCATTGGGACTTGGATGTGAAATCTAAGATTGAAATGATTGCTACCAAAATTTATGGAGCAGATGGGGTTGAATATTCTGGGTTGGCAAACAGGAATTTAAAAACGATTACAAATTTAGGATTAAATCATTTGCCCGTTTGCATAGCAAAAACTCAAAAATCATTATCAGATAATCCTGCTCTATTAGGGAGACCAAAAGGATTTACTATTACCATTAGAGAAATTGAAATAGCCGCCGGAGCTGGGTTTTTAGTTCCAATATCTGGTGATATGATGCGTATGCCAGGACTTCCTGCCCATCCGGCTTCAGAAAATATTAACATTGATAATGAAGGTAATATTACAGGGTTATTTTAAATTAGTGTAATTTCAAAAAAGAAGGAAAGAAAGAAAACCAAAAGATGGCTACAAGAAACTATGAAGGGGTGAAATTTGATTGTAAATCAAGTAACAAAATTGTTGATTCTTTAACAATTGAAGAAGCTTTACAAATCAATGTCAATAACAAACCTTTTACCATTACTATGCGTACTCCGGGAGAAGATGTTAGTTTGGTACGTGGCTTGTTGCACTCAGAAGGTATCATAAATGACCTAAAGTTTTTACCAGACATTGTTCTTAAAAAAGAAAACAAAAAAGGCATCGTCACCATTGTAGATGTTAATATACCCGAGAATAAACTTGGTGAAGGCTATTTAAATAGCCGCAGTTTGCTGTCCGTATCGTCTTGTGGGATATGTGGCAAAACGGAATTAGGAGATTTAACCTTTATTGGAAAAACGATTGATAACAATAAAAAGATTGATATTGCTTTAATTGATAAGTTGTTCAATAAAATGAATGCGCATCAACATGATTTTATGGAGTCCGGAGGGACTCATGCCGCCGCCGCATTTTCTTTAGAGGGGCATTTACTGTGCTCCATGGAAGATATTGGCCGTCATAATGCGGTTGATAAAGTAGTAGGAAAATTAATAACTCATGATAAATTAGATCAGGCTAAAATCATTACCGTTAGCGGGCGTGTTTCTTATGAAATAGTGATTAAGTGTTTTAAAGCAAGAATCCCTTTTTTAGCGGCAGTTTCAGCACCTTCATCACTAGCTGTTGATTATGCAAAAGAACTAGGAATTACACTTTTTGCCTTTTGTAGAAATGGCAGAAGCACCTGTTACTCAAATCCTCAAAGGACAAAAGAAAGTAACTCAAACAAAAAAGTAAGTTAAGTCAAATGTCAGATAATTTAAGTGAACTTTTAGGCAGAAAAGGAATTGATGATAATTTCTTTGATAGATTAGGAAAACTGAGTCATCCCGGTGGTTCGCCTGCTCCTGATGATATGGAAAAATTAGCTGAAGCCTTTTTGATTGGCAAAGCAAATGCCTTTGGAACAGCCAGTTTTTATGATTTTTTAAAACCTGAGAACAAGGGTAAAAAAGTATACGTTTGTAATGGTACCGCCTGTGTCTGCGCTGATACACAGAAAAAGGTAACAGATGCTCTTGGAGACTATTTTAATGCTGATGACATTGGACATATGACCTGCTTAGGACGATGCCACGAGAATGCGGCATTTCATTTTAAAGGAAAGAATTATTCAGGAAAAGCTATTGAATATTTAAAGGAATTAATTAAACATGACAGTGATTTAAACCTCGATAAATATACTGTGAAAGCATCGGGCAAAGCCATTTTAACAAGGGATTTTACAACTATTTCACAACATTATCAACCTTTTTTAGAGGCACTCAAAGCGGATTCTGCCAAAATTCTGGAAGAGATAAAAACCTCAAACGTAAGGGGTCGCGGTGGCGCTGGTTTTCCTATGGGAATGAAACTGGAATTTTGCCGGAAAGAAGAAAACAAGAATAAATTTATTATCTGTAATGCAGATGAAGGGGATCCAGGCGCTTATTCTGATAGGTATTTATTGGAAAAACAACCGCACGCTGTTTTATTTGGGATGTTAGTTGCCGGTTATGTGACACATGCGAGTTATGGCATTTTATATATAAGAGCGGAATATCCGGAAGCGGCAAGAATTGTTCAGAAAGCGATTGATACACTGCGTTTAGAAGGATTATTAGGAGACAATATAGCAGGAAGCCATTTTAATTTTGATTTGAAAATTATTCAGGCTCAAGGTTCCTATATCTGTGGAGAGGAAACGGCCTTGATTAATTCTATTGAGGGGCAGCGTCCGGAAGTGAGAGTTCGTCCACCTTATCCAGCTCAAAAAGGATTATTTAATAAGCCAACGGTCGTCAATAATGTTGAGACATTGGCAGCCTTACATTTTATTATTTCGGAAGGGGGAAAGGCATGGAAAGCATTAGGTACTGAACGCTCATCAGGCACAAAACTAATTTGTCTTGACAGCTTTTTTAAGAATCCAGGACTTTATGAAGTTGAGATGGGTACTTCTTTAACTAAAGTAATTTATGAATTGGGAGGTGGATTCAAAACCAAGGTTAAAGCCATTCAGATAGGCGGACCTTTAGGAGGATTAGTTCCTATTGAGAAAATTGAGGATTTAACAGTTGATTTTGAGTCTTTTTCAAAAGAAGGCTTTTTATTAGGGCATGGGTCATTTGTATGTATTCCCAATGATTTCCCAATAATCAAGTTTATTGAACATCTTTTTGATTTTGCATCCTATGAAAGTTGCGGAAAATGTTTTCCTTGCAGATTGGGTACTAAAAGAGGTCAGGAATTATCTGAAAAAGCGATGACTTCTGATTATAAAATTGATCAGCAATTATTTAACGATCTTTTATTGACTCTAGAGAAGGGGTCCTTATGTGCTCATGGAGGCGGTATTCCCCTACCAATAAGAAATGCGCTACATTATTTTAATGACGAATTAAAGCCATACTTTAACTAATTCAGAAAGGAATGAAAACGGCATATATTGACAATGAGGCCTTTAATATAAATGATGGAGAAACCATTCTATCATTTATAAGACGGTATAAAGAAGCGTCTTTGGTCCCTACCTTATGTGACGCCCCTAATTTAGAGCCTTTTGGATCTTGCAGAGTGTGTAGTGTTGAGGTAGCAAATCAGGAAAACGGGTCGGTTAAAACGCTGGCGTCCTGCCATACACCAGTTGCTGAAGGACAGTATATATTTACAAGCAGCCCAGCCATTAAACAATTGCGTAAAAACATTATAGAATTGGTGTTAACAGATCATCCATTAGATTGTTTAACCTGTGAAGTTAATGGAAATTGTGAATTACAAACCGTCGCTGCCCAAGTAGGAATTCGCGAAGTACGCTATCCTGAAGGAGCTAATCATTTATCTAGGAAAAAGGATTTGAGTCATCCTTATATGACTTCAGATTTGTCAAAATGTATCAATTGTTATCGATGTGTTCGTGCCTGTGATGAAGTGCAAGGGGAGTTTGTATTGAGTATGGCCGGAAGAGGATTTGATTCACACATTATAAAAGGAATGGACCAAAGCTTTGAAGCATCCGATTGTGTAAGTTGTGGGGCTTGCTCTCAAGCTTGTCCAACATCAGCAATTTCAGATGTTTTTCAATCCAAGGCAAAACAGGCTACTAATACCACCAGAACCATTTGTACTTATTGTGGGGTAGGATGTAATCTAGAGGTTTCAACTAATAATGGAGAAATTTTAAGTATTAGAGCCCCCTATGATGCCGAGGTGAATCAGGGTCATACCTGTTTAAAAGGGCGGTATGCTTTTAAATTCTATAACCATCCAGACCGATTAAATAGTCCAATGATAAAAAGAAATGGACAATTTGAAAAGGTTAGCTGGGACGAAGTATATAGCTATATCACTGATAAATTTATATCCTACAAGGAAGAATTTGGGCCAGACTCCATGGCTGGTATATCATCTTCTCGCTGTACCAATGAAGAAAATTATTTAATGCAAAAATTCTTCAGAGCCGTTATTAACACGAATAATATTGATGGTTGTGCACGGGTTTGCCATTCACCAACGGCTTTAGGTATGCAACGTACTTATGGTACAG
Organism: Yeosuana sp.; assembly: GCA_036525815.1. Lineage (GTDB taxonomy): Bacteria > Bacteroidota > Bacteroidia > Flavobacteriales > Flavobacteriaceae > Yeosuana. Next base: position 81,628 of record DATCZQ010000230.1, read on the forward strand.
GAGCTGCCACCAATTCAATTGACGATTTAAAGGACACTAATTGTATCATGGTCATTGGAGCTAATCCTACGGATGCACATCCGGTTACTGGTGCAAAGTTGAAACAGTTTTCAATGAAATCGCACAATGTATCTATTGTTATTGATCCTCGAAGAACAGAATTAGCAAAATACGCTACTCATCATTTGGCCTTAAGACCAGGAACTAATGTGGCAGTTCTTAATATGATGATGTATTATATTATTACTGAAGGGTTAGTAGATAACGATTTTATAAAGAACAGGACGGAAGGCTATCAAGATTTTAAAAGGGAGTTGCTTTCAATAGATTTAGATCATTTAGAAAAAGTATCGGGAGTGAGTCGTAATGATGTTCGGGCGGCTGCCATTGCCTATGCAACGGCTCCAAATGCCATGTCATTTCATGGTCTTGGAGTTACAGAGCATTCTCAGGGTACCTTTACAGTAATGCAAATTGCAGACTTGGCGATGATGACTGGTAATATAGGTAGAAGAGGCGTTGGCGTTAATCCGTTAAGAGGTCAGAACAATGTGCAGGGTTCTGCAGACATGGGGGTTCAACCTCATCAGGGCGCGGGGTATTTAGATGTTACTAATGAGGATGTCAATAAAAAATACAATGCCTTTTATGGCGCGGAAGTGCCAAAACACATTGGATATAAAATCCCTGAAATGTTTGATGCAGCCTTAAAAGGTAAATTAAAAGCCATTTGGATCATTGGAGAAGATGTGGTACAAACAGATCCTAATACTCAAAAAGTTATAAAAGCGCTTGAAGCAACAGATTTAGTGATCGTTCAGGAATTATTTATGACTGAAACCGCAAAATATGCAGATGTCATTTTACCGGGCGCTTCATTTTTGGAGAAAAGCGGCACTTTTACAAATGGAGAACGAAGAGTGCAAGCGGTTCGTAAAGTTGTTAAACCAATTGAAGGAGCCAAACCTGATGGTCAGATTATTGTTGAAGTTATGAACAAAATGGGTTATAAACAACCGGACTATACCCCAGATGGCATGCTAGAGGAAATCTCACAAATTGTACCATTTTTTGAAGGAATACGATGGGATAGATTAGGAAAAAACGGTTTACAGTGGCCGGTAAAAACCGATGGAACAGACACAAAAATCTTGCATCAGGAAAGTTTTAAAAGAGGTAGAGGCTTCTTTAAATTTAATCCATGGGAGGAAACAGCAGAGCTAACAGAACATGCCAAAGACTATCCTTTAATTCTCACTACGAATAGAGAATTGGAGCATTATAATTGTGGCGCTATGACAAGGCGAACTGCTAATGAACAAATTTTGAATGATGATTATTTAATGATCAATCCTAAGGATGCCAGCACCTATTTAATAAATGACGGAGATTATGTTTGTGTAGAATCGCCCAGAGGCAAGGTAGATGTAAAAGCAAGAATTACAGATGAAGTAAAAGCAGGAATTTTAAGTACTACGTTTCATTTTCCCGATATTATGATTAATAATATCACTGGCGACATTCACGATTCTGAAGCTATGTGTCCGGAATATAAGGTTGTTGCTGTAAGAATTAGAAAGAGTAAAGGGAAGTATAAAAGCCAACTTAGTTAATTTTTCAATACCTAACATTTGTCATGTTTTATTATTAAAATATATGTTAGTTTTCGGTGACTAATTCAAGTAAATATTATTAAGTGAAAGGTGAAGTAAGCCTAATATAAGCCTTGCAAAAAAGCAAGGCTTTTTTTTATTTTTAAAAAGGAGATGTTTAATAATTAATTCACACATTTCAATACGAATTAAGTACAAAAGGTAATGAATATTGAACAAATAGAACAATTGCGCGCATCCATAAAAGAATTGATAGCAAGGTTACAGCCTGTGAAATATTTGATGTGGGAAGAAGAATTGGAGGATTTTGAATATTATGAAAGTTTTATCATCACAGACCAAACTAATAAGGAGGTCTGTTTTTCAATATTAGACAGGTTATCTTTAATAGAAAAAAGACTTCTTAAACGGAATAAGCAATAACATTAAATGGTTTGTTTAGATGTTATAAAAAAGAGATGTATAAGTATACATCTCTTTTTCTGAGTTAATTATGAAAAACCCCTTTCTTAAGTGCTTTGTAGAATAGAAGGGTTCTTCCTTTTTTAAAGACCTATTAAAATAATTAAAAATTATCTGTTTATACATTGATAAATATCAACTGGAATAGATTTAGTTAATAAATAGGATTTAATTAATACTATAATTATTTAATGTAAAACAACTTTTTTCTTAATAAAACCAGGTTTTGCACTTTTTATGTCAGTGATAGACTGGCATTCCGTATTATAAATGATCTCAACAAGAAAATCATCTATTACGTAATAATTTATTAAAATATCGTCGATAATATAATTGTCTAAAAACATGCCATTACTTCCGGTATAAGCAAGTTTTTCATCAATATTAAGGTTGTTAAACTTGTGAAGTTTCATTTGGCTTTATTTATTGATGATTTTTTAGGTTTAAGAATAGTGAATTTAGGAGACTAGAACAAAAATCAAAATGATAAATATCAATGCGGAAATTTTATCACTTATAAATTATTAACATGAACTTGATTATAACTGTTGCTTTTTTAAAACACAAAAACCAAACATTTGTCATGTTTTAATTAAAAGAAATATAGTACATTTTGAAGGCTGATTTGAGTATGTATTTTATATATGAAAATTATATAAATATTTATTTGAATTAGTAAGGCCTTGCAGGAATGCAGGGCTTTTTTTAGGTAATGTTAACAGATAAAACCTCTCTGGTAGGTGTCAATTTAAAAAGGGACCCTTTTATTTATAAGTTTTTAATTTGTTGTTACAGGAAATCCCCTATCTCGCATCAAAGCTTCAATTTTTGCATCACGACCGCGAAATAGTCTATAGGCTTCAGCAGGATCCATAGAGTTTCGAGGGGCAAATAAATACTGAACAACTTTGCTAGCCATTTCCTTATCGTAAAATCCATCAGGAGCTTCCGCGAAGGCCTCTGAGGCGTCAGACGTTAATACATCTGCCCACATATAGCCATAATAGGCAGTCGCATAACCTTCACCAGAGAATACATGACCAAAATGTGGAGATCTATGACGCATTGGTAATTCTTTAGGCATTTTTAATTCTGAAAGTGTTTCACGTTCAAATTTGTCTACATCTATATTTGAAGGATCTGCCATATGAAATTTCATATCCATAATGGCCGATGCCAAATACTCAGTAGTAGAAAATCCTTGATTAAAAGTGGCGGCATTCTTGATTTTAGCCACTAATTCTGCCGGTATGGGTTCTCCTGTTTTATTGTGTACTAAAAAGTTGTTAATAACATCATCCGTAGATAACCAACGTTCTAATAATTGGGATTGAAATTCCGTAAAATCTCTTACACCACTATTTAACGTAGGGTATTTTACATTGGAAGATAAAGAGTGTAACGCATGACCAAACTCGTGGAATAAGGTAGTGGCATCATCCCAAGAAACTAATATAGGTTGACCGGGAGCAGGTTTTATAAAGTTTGTATTGATTGCTGATAATACATTTTTCTTACCATCAAAAGTTGTATGACTTCTGTAGGACGTGGCCCATGCGCCAGAGCCTTTGCCGTCTCTTGCATAAGGATCGAGATACCAAAGGCCTATATTTTCTCCGGTATCTTTATCTGTTACTTCCCATACTTTTACATCTTCATGAAAAACGGGTACTGACGCATCAGGAACAGGAGTAAACTTAAGGTTTAACAATCTTCCTGCCACATAATGTAGGGCCTCTGTTAATTTATCAAGTTGAAGGTATTGCTTAACTTCATCAGAGTCCAAATTGTATTTTAATTTCCTGACTTTTTCGCCATAAAATCTATAATCCCAAGGTTCAATAGTAATATGATCTTCATTTTTATCGGCTATAGCTTGCATATCAGCTACTTCTTCAGCAACTCTTGCAATAGCAGCAGGCCACACGGCTTCCATTAAGGTTATGGCCTTTTCAGGAGTTTTTGCCATTCTATTTTGTAAGCGCCATTCTGCAAAATTTTTATACCCTAATAAAACGACTCGCTCTCTTCTTAATTTTAGAATATCTGCAATGATTTGATTATTGTCATAATCATCGTCATTGTCTCCTCTTGAATAGTAATTGGTCCAAACTTGTTTACGTAATGCTCTTTCAGTAGAATAAGTTAAGAAAGGGTCCATAGAAGACCTGGTATTTGTTATAGCATATTTATCCTCTTGGCCTTTGTCTGCTGCTATTTTTGCTGCAGATTTAATAAACGCCTCTGATAGACCTCCCAATTGATCTTTTGTTAAATAAGTAATATAATTTTCTTCATCATGCAAGACATTATTGGAAAACTTAGTGTATAAGCCAGATAATTCTTTATTAATGGTAGCATAGCGTTGTTTTTTTTCTTTGTTAAGTTCTGCGCCATTCATTTCAAAACTCTTATAAGTTAGCTCAACAACGCGCTGCTGGTCTGCTTCAAGAGGGTTTTTTAATGAAGCATCGTAAACAGCCTTAATGCGTTTAAATAATTTTTCGTTTTGAGTTATTTTAGATCTAAATTCAGATAATAAAGGAGCTAATTCCGTTTGAATTGCTCTAAATTCTGGAGTAGATCTATTACTGCTTAAAATGCCATAATAACTAAAACCTCTATCAAGTTCTTTGCCTGAACGCTCCATTTCTTCAATTGTATTTTTAAAAGTAGGAGCCTCCGGATTATTGGCAATGGCATCAATTTCTTTTAAATTTAAATCCATTCCTTGAATCATACCTGCTTTTACATCTTCAACCTTTATTTGGTCAAAAGCAGGAACACCTCCGTAAGGACCTGTCCATTCTTTTAATAATACATTGTCGACCACGGGTTCTTCTTTTTGGTTTTTACAACTAATTACAGCTATTATAATTAAAAAAAGAAGTATTAAATGTTTTTTATTGGGATGTTTTGTCATCGTTTTAAGTTTAAATTAAAAATCGGCTATTCGTTTTTCATAAACCGAAGCTAAGGAGTCACTAAAATGAAAGCAAAATAGCTTTTTATTAAAGCTAATTCCCTAACATTTGTCATAGTATAATTTCAAAAAAAAGCTTATTATATTAGTTTGTTCATTAAGGTTTATTTTTTTAAATATTTAGTTAACTTTAGGTTTTGTTGATTAAAATTACAGTTATGTGTTATCATATTTCCTTAACTAAAAAAGACGAAACGATAAGAAAACGTTTTGATATTGCGCCAAGCGATTTAAATGTTTACAAACCTTTTTATCATAGAAATGGATTTGAACAAGAGGTGATTTATATTATTAAAGACAGTCAGCCTGTTCACTTTGCTCCCGCCTATTGGGGGATGCTTCCCGAAGGTTATAATATTAACCAAAGAAGGACTTTTTTAAAAAGAAGTAATACTCTTAATGCGAGGGCTGAGGGTTTGCTTGAAAGCCCACTATTTCATAAACCAATAGAGAATAATAGGTGTTTAATAATTGTAGATGGTTTTTTTGAACCCCACGTTTTTAATAGAAAAAACTATCCTCATTACATTACATATAAAGACAATTCTATAATGGGAATTGCTGGTATTTACACAGAACTTGATGAACATGTTCTTACGGTTTCTTTAATTACAACCTTGGCAACTGATTACTTCAAAAAAATACATAACAAAAAAAATACTTTTGGAGAATATAGAATGCCATTAGTTCTGGATGAAAGGGATGAATTGGACTGGCTAAACACTAATTTAAAAATGGAGCAAGTAAATAAATTATTCAGTTCTTTTACAAATAAGGAATTTGAATCCTATCCTGTTTCAAAAGAGGTTATGAACGCACATATAAACAGTAATTATGCTCATATTTTGAATAAAGTGGATTATGCGGAATTACATACTTTATTTTAAAAAGCGATTTAGTTTTTATAGTTTCTAAATATCTTATAGGTCTCCCATTAATTTTAATCTGTTTTTTCTTAAGTAAATAAGTTATAAAAAAAGGACTCAATAATTTGAGTCCTTTTTTTGATTGATTTTGATTGATGACTAGTATTGAAATAAGATTATTTAAATCTTCTATTATTATTCCAAGCGTAACTTTTTGCGTTATCAAATGTTCTGTGTAAATGATTGCTTTTTGTAGTTCTCATGATTTCTGTTTTTTTTGATGGTTTATGTTGTTTTAATATGTTTAACTGGTCGTAGACTATTCATTATTACCGGAATTGATATGTTTGAATAAGTATATATAAAATCGTTATCGGTTGTCATAAAACGCCTTTTAATGTGATTAATAGTTTTCATAATTTCTGTTTTTTATTGACTTGTACTATATAGACGACCATCAAATAAAATTGTTACAGTACTAGGTATAACAAAGTAATAATTTAACAATTTTTAACAATGAAGCACTTTATTTACTTGGATGGATACTATGACTTTTATGAGTAATCTGGGCATTTGTATTAATTAATCTTTTGAAATAGCATATTTTGAAACATTTAGTTATTTTTATTATTGTAAGTATCTTTATAAATATAAAGAATTATTATATCAAACTATTGTGGCAGTTTTTATGAGATTTGATCAAAAATTTTTAAGATTAATTCTTTTTCTTATTAGTAGTATGTGCCATTCGCAAATAGTGGATACCATTCGCGTTATGACGGAAGATAACTACATTGAAAAAATGAGCAATCAATTAGCCATGGATATTTCATTCAATAATTCATATGAAATATTTGAAGTAAAAACCCAAAATAATAAATCAATCCTATACCCTAATACGCCTACCAATTTACGTTTGACACTAAATTACCGGTTTATTTCATTTGGTTTTCAATCTTCCCCTGATTTTCTCCCAGGAAATGGAGATGAAAACATTAAAGGCAAAACAAGATCATTTGAATTAGGCACCTCCTTAATATTCAAACACTGGTTTGTTGACGCCTCCTATTCAAAAGTAAAAGGATACTACCTTTACAATTCAGAGGATTATAATACCTTGGTACCTGGTGATCCTTATTTTCAGTTTCCTGATTTACATTATTCTGGATTTAAAGTAGCATTAGGGTATTTAAGCAACTCAAAATTTTCATTCAGAAGTTTAACTACACAAACGGAAAGACAGTTAAAAAGCGTAGGAAGCTTTATTCCTGTTTTCAATTTACGCTATTATACAATAGATGATAAATCAGATGGGATGAGTACACAAAAATCTAACAATATTGAAACTACAGTTGGACCAGGCTATGCTTATACTTTTATTGTTAAAGAAAATTTTTATATGTCTTTAGGTCTTTCTGGGAGTATAGGGTATTTAAATTCAAAAATAACCACACGTAGTGTTTCCGAAAGCGTGTTAACAAAACAAGACAATTTTATATATCGAGGGGAAGGCAAAGTGGGCATGGGTTATAATGGAGATAGATTTTATACTGGGCTCTATGGTAATATATTCGGAACACAGTATGAACAACAGAATACAACAGTCATGAATTTTGACACCAGAGTTTCTTATCATCTTTTTTTTGGAATGCGACTCCAACCACCAGATTATTTAAAGAGAAAAGTCAATAAAATAGAAGATAAAGTAAATTTATAAAATGGCTTGAGATGCTTTTTGAAAATAGAAGTCTTATTTAATACAAGGTGATTCAGCAAATCTAAAGCTATTACTATTAATAATTCCAGAATGCATCGTGCCGCCTAAAGAAGTTATTGAAACTATTTCGCAAGATTTTGGAAGTCCTTTTAGATTATTATATTCAGTTTCAGAAACACAATACCAGGTAATATTGCCATAATCGTCACAAAGAGTACATAAACCAACTTGGTAGGTTCTGTTTCGTGTAAGTTCTTGGCCTATACTGGCAATACTTTCGGCATCACAACTAAACATTATAAAAACTAATAGAATTAATAACGGGTTTTTCATTAGAGGTTGGTTTTATTGAGGAGAAAAATACAATAAATTAATGAAACAATGGCCTTAATTAGGGAGAGGCTTTTTAGCTGATTATATTAATAGGATTCTGCTTTTAGTTATAAAGCAAAAAAAAAGAGAACCATTCATATAGAATTACCCCCTTTTTTCTGTTATCAACCAACCACAATAAATAACATCACAAATAAACAATATGTTTATTTATTAAAACATGACTTTTGTTAGGTTTTTGTTTTATTTTAAATTTTTTTATTCCCAATAATATATGATAAATTTAATTGGGTATATTTCTTAAAATGGAATGGTTCGTTTTTAGATAGAAGTGTATATTAAAGGAGCGGGGTCAGGTAAGCTCATTTCTCTAATGAGTTCAAGAAAACGTGGGTCACGAGCAAAATCTTTATTAGCCATATATACATACACTCTAATCCAAGGATACCAACCGTGTTTTTCTTTATGACTGTACCATTCAATGGCTTTTGTGAAATCTCCTAATATCATGTAATTATACCCTAAGCACAAAGCACGGTAAGGCGTAATGGGTTTGTTTTCCAATTCGTCGATGATGGCTTTGCCCTCAGCAATATGTCCTGATTTAATTAATGCTCGACCGTAGCCATTATATTTCCAGCCAGGGAATATGTCTGAAGCTCTTTTTAAAGTTTCCAAGCCTTCTTCGGTACGACCCATACTCATTAATATATTGCCTTTCACCAATAACCCAAGAGCTAAATCATCCTGCATTTGCAACACCTTTTCAATTTCGGCCAACCCTTCTTCATAAAGCCCTACCATACGGTACAATTCTCCTAACCAAGCGGTGTGTAATGGGGTAAATGGATCAAGTTCTTGAGCTCTTTTGTGCTCGTCTATGGCTTCATTCATTCTGCCAAACAGCACTAAATACCAAGATCGATGATAATGATTATAAGCTAAGTTAGGATTTAAATCATTGGCACGATTAAATGCATATTCGGCGAGTTCCCAATCCCAGCCAAAATAGGTATGGTAATGCGATAATGCTGCCCAGCCATTGGCATTTGTCGAATCCAATTGTATGGCACGTAAGGCAGCTTCCTGTGCCTTAGGGAAAACGTCAGGAGGTGGTGCTGGACCATGGCCTAACATCACATAACCTTCTGCCAAACCCGACCATGCATAGGAATCGCCAGGGCTCTTATCTGTCGCCTCTTCTAAAAAAACAAGACCTTTATCCCATTCCTGAGGTGTTGATAAAGTTAAAAAGTGTTTCCCTTTCAGATAGAGCTCGTAAGTTTCTGGTTTAACCGATCTTAGTGTCTTCCTTAATTTGGATTTCTCGGGTTTAACTATCACACCCATTTGCCTGGTAAGATCTTCGGCTACATCAGACCACAAACTTAAGACATTAGTAAGATCATCACTATATTCTTTAGCCCAGATTGATTCCGATTGTAAGGATTTTTTTAGTTCAATATAAACTTTTAATGTGTTATTTATACGTTCCAGAGAACCAGAAACAAAATATTGAATACGTTTTACCTCATTGGAAACAAATATATTGGCTAAGCTTGAAGACACTAACATTAACTGAGTGGAAGCCTGATTAATAACCGTTAATTCATCAACTTTAGACAATTCATCAATGAGCGCATCTGTCATCCCTACTTTAAAATATTCCTCTTGATTTTCTGTGCGGTCTACAAATGGTAAAACGGCAACTTTTTTGTTGTGGTTAATTAAAAGACCTTCATTCCAAAGGGAACCTGCCCAAAAGCTCAGTACGATGAGCAGCAATACCGCAAAGGAAAGCGCTCCAACAATAATTTTATTTAAACGCCTGCTGTTTAATTGGGCAACTTCTTCACTATTAACAATATCTTTAGTTTTCTTAAACCCTTCTGACGTTAGGTCATAGACCCAAGAAAAACCAATCCATAGGATAAGACCTGCAGAAAGCAGATAAATTATAATTT
>DATCZQ010000231.1:0-25005 GCA_036525815.1 Yeosuana sp.
AAAAAAAATGTGGAAAGCCCTTAAATCTCAGGGATATCTCAGGGATAATAGGGTAACTTAGTTACCCTATTGAACTCGAAAATACCATAGGGTAACCTATAGGGTAACTAAACTATGCGTTTTTATGTGTTTTTTGACGAATAGCTAAAAACGAAAAAACCCCTTAAACACTGATGTTTAAAGGGTTTTTGAAGTTTTATGTTTCTTTTGAAACATCGTTTTCGCGGAGAAAGAGGGATTCGAACCCCCGGAGGTGTGACCCTCAACAGTTTTCAAGACTGCCGCATTCGACCACTCTGCCATTTCTCCGATTGCGGTTGCAAATATAGAAACCTTTTTTGTATCTAAAAAACCTTTTTTCTTTTTTTTATTTTCTTATTTTTTATTCATTTTTTGACTGTACTTTTGCGGTATGGAACATTGGTATTACTATGTGCTTTTAGTGGTTGTTGGCATTATAGTCGGAATTATAAATACAATGAGTGGTGGTGGTTCGTTACTTACTTTACCTGTTTTGATTTTTGTAGGATTACCCTCAAATATTGCTAATGGCACCAACAGAATAGCTATTTTTATTCAATCAATTTTTAATATTGCTGGTTACCAAAGTAAGAAGGCCATTGATAAGTCTGTCTTCCCCATTTATTTATCCATTTCTGCTACTATTGGAGCTATTATAGGTGCTAAACTGGCTATTGACATAAAAGGGGAATTGTTTAATAAAATTTTAGCAGTAGTTATGATGACTATTGTCGTATTTATGGTCTATAGACCGAAGCAAAATTTTAACGATTTGGCGGATAGAATAACTGGTAAATATTTAAAATATAGTGTCATTGCTTTTTTCTTTATAGGCATATATGGTGGTTTTATTCAGGCAGGTACAGGAATATTTATATTATTAGCTTTGTCTTCTATAAATCATCTCACACTGATTAAATCAAATGTGATAAAAATTTTGGTCATGTTCGTTTACACAAGTGCGGCTTTGTTAATGTTTGGATTTAATTTAAAACTTGATTGGGTTGCTGGATTAACTTTAGCTTCAGGTCAGGCTGTTGGAGGATGGTTTACCAGCAGATGGTCTGTGAATAAGGGAGATCAAATAGTAAAAATATTTTTGATTATAATGGTCTCAGGAATGGCAATTAAATTATGGTTTTTTTAAAAGGATAACATATGAGTAAAATAATAGAAAGTTTAAAATGGCGCTATGCCACCAAAAAATTTGATACTAACAAAAAATTGTCAGAAGATAAGATTAAAACATTAAAAGAGGCTTTTAATTTAACAGCAACTTCCTTTGGATTACAAACAATAAGTATGCTTGTAATTTCTAATGAAGAATTAAAAAAATCACTCATTGAACCGGCTTATAACCAAAGACAGGTTTTTGAAGCCTCTCACTTACTGGTTATTTGTATTCAGAATGATATTAAGGATAAAGATGTAACTGACTATTTCAATAACATTAAGGACATTCGCAAGACACCTGATACTATTCTTGACCCATTTAAAAATAACCTTTTAAAAAGTATGAGAGAAAAGTCTGTTGAAGAACGTCAGCAGTGGTCCATGAACCAAGCTTATATTGCTTTGGGTAATTTAATGACTGTTTGCGCGGTTGAAGGTATCGATTCCTGTCCAATGGAAGGATTTAATTCTGTAAAATATGATGAAATTTTAAATTTGAAAGACAGAGGACTCAAATCTTTATTACTTTTACCAGTGGGTTATAGGGCGGAAGATGACATGTTTGCCTCTTTTAAAAAAGTTAGAAAATCTATAAATAAAACAATAATAGAATTGAACTAAAACTTATGCCAGGATTTGAATTATTTGGAGAATTAGAACGTAAAGAAGTCACAGACGTTTTGGATAATGGCGTATTGATGCGCTATGGCTTTGATGGTATGCGCAAAGGTCATTGGAAAGCGAAAGAATTAGAAATAGAACTTCAAAAGTATTTCCAGGTTGATCATGCACAATTACTTAGTAGTGGCACGGCGGCGGTTTCTATGTCTTTAGCGGTTGCCGGTGTTGGAGCAGGAGATGAAGTCATTATGCCATGTTTTACTTTTGTAGCTAGTTTTGAGGCTATTATGATGTTAGGTGCTATTCCGGTATTAGTTGATATCGATGACACGCTAACTTTGGATATTGAGTCTGTTAAAAAAGCTATTACACCAAAAACGAAGGCTATCATGCCCGTACATATGTGTGGTAGTATGGCTAATCTGGAAGCACTAAAGGCAATTTGTGACCAGCATAATTTGGCTCTAATTGAAGATGCCTGTCAGGCCATTGGAGGAACCTATCATGGTAAACCTTTAGGTAGTTATGGAGACGTAGGTAGTTTTTCGTTTGATTATGTAAAAACAATTACGTGTGGCGAAGGTGGTGCTATTATTACAAATAACCCTAAATATGCACAATTTGCTGATCATTATTCTGATCACGGACATGATCATATAGGTAATGACAGAGGAGCAGAAACCCATCCTTTTTTAGGTTATAACTTTAGAATTTCAGAGCTAAATGCTGCAGTAGGATTGGCACAGATAAAGCGATTAAATGATTTTATTGCCATTCAAAAAAAGAATTACACCATTATAAGGGAAGCCTTATCAGTAATTCCTGAAATTACTTTTAGAACAGTTCCAAAAGGTGGTGAAGAAAACTATTCATTTTTAAGTTTTTATTTACCAGATTTAGAATTGACTCGAAAAGTTTCGAGTGAATTTAAAAATAATGGTGTAGATGGATGTTTCCATTATTTTGATAATAATTGGCATTACATAAGAAAATGGGACCATTTAAAGGATTTAAAATCTCTTTACCCAATATCTAAAGAAGTTGTGGAAGGTTTAGAATATCTTAAAACAAAATCCTTTGATAAATCTGATTATTTTATTGGCAGAAATCTTTCATGTTTAATAAAATTATCTTGGACAGAAAAAGGAGTTCAAGACAGAGCTCATAAAATGGTAGAAATAATAAAATCAGTATTATATTGATTTTGATCTGATTTTTTTTACGTATATTATTTCAATAATAATTCTGTATGGTTTTTGTTGAGGTAATTAATTCGTTTAAAACAAATGAATATAGTTTATTTGTTCATAACTTTATTGATATGAGAAATTTTTACAACAAAGCAATAGTCATTTTCTTTTTTTTAAGTCAACTTTCTTTTTCACAGCAGATGCCGATTGATTTTTCTGAGACTGTGGATAATTTTGTAAACTTCAATGGCACTTCGTTTTCAATAATTTCAGATCCGGCTGATTCAGGAAATGATGTAGGACGAATTGTAAATACAGGTGGGCTTTGGGAAGGAGCTTATTTGAATTTGTTACGCCCAATAGATTTGGATTTTCAAAAGACGATCACTTTATCATTTTACTCTTATAATTCAAATAATCATAATATTGTATTAAAATTGGAAAATGGCAGTAACGCTGATGTTGAAGTTATGAAGAGCTCGTCATCAGTTGGTTGGACCCATACTATTACATTTGATTTTGCGAATGCTGTTTATAGTGGAAGTTCTACATCCGTTAATGCAAGTGGCCTCTATAACACAATAACGGTTTTTGTTGATGGAGGAAATACAACTACAGGAACTTATTTAATTGATAATATTGATGATGGTTCTACACCCATAGTATTTCCACCAGACCCTGTTTATGACTATTTAGTTTGGTCGGATGAGTTTAATGGCAGTGGAGCAATAAATACATCAAATTGGTTTCATCAAACTATACCAATTATAAATGGACAAAGTTGGGCTAATGGTGAAATACAGCATTATACAGATAGAAATGCTAATTCTTTTATGGAAAATGGATCCTTAAAAATTTTAGCAAAAAAAGAGACTTATACAAATCAAGGAGTTACCAAACAATATACTTCTGCAAGACTGAATTCTAAATTTGCATTTACTTATGGTAAAGTTGAGATTAGAGCAAAAATGCCTTTTGGAATTGGAACTTTCCCTGCTCTTTGGATGCTCGGACAAAACATTACAGAGACAGGTGGTTATTGGGCGGAAACACATGGAACAACCGGTTGGCCAGATTGCGGAGAAATAGATATTATTGAGCATTGGGGAGATAATCAAGACTTTGTGCAAAGTGCTTTGCATAATAGATCTAGTTTTGGAGGTACCGTTAATAAAGGAGGAAGATTGATTAGTAATGCATCAACAGAGTTTCACATTTATACTTTAGACTGGAATTCTAACAAAATGACTTTTAGTGTAGATGGAATAATTCATTACGTTTATAATCCAGAAAATAAAAACATTCAAAACTGGCCTTATGATGCACCTCAATATCTATTGTTCAATGTTGCGATTTTACCAAATATAACATCAAGCTTTACAGAAAGTGCCATGGAAATTGATTATGTTCGTGTTTATCAAACAAATCCGCTAAGCATTGATGATAATATTTTAAGTGATATAAAGGTTTATCCAAACCCTGTAAATACCAAAATTAATATTTCAACTCAACTAAATATTGATAAGGTTGATTTGTATGATATTACAGGAAAACTAATTTTGACCACCAATAAGCCTAAATCAAATGTCATTGATGTAAGTGCCATAACTAATGGTATGTATTTGCTTAAAATCTATTCAGGAGAAAGGAGCAGTACAAAAAAAGTGGTTATTAATTAAATTAATAGTTTACATACTCTACAATTTCCAAACCATACCCAATTAAGCCTACGCGCTTTGTTTGTTCGGAGTTTGAAATAAGTCTTAGTTTGTGAATATTTAAATCATGAAGAATTTGAGCGCCAATGCCAAAATCTCTGTTATCCATTTCAATTCTTGGAGCCTTTGCTAAATTATTTGGTATTTGATTTTGTTTTAAGAAATCTAATCGTTTTAATATATTCATTGACTGAGATTCTTGATTTATAAAGATAATGGCCCCTTTGCCTTCATCATTGATGACCTTGAACATGCTGTCCAATTGTTTGTCAACATTATTAGTAAGAGTTCCAAGAATGTCATTATTGATGAGCGTAGAGTTAATTCTGGTTAGAACAGTTTCCTTATCTTTCCATTGTCCTTTGGTTAAGGCTAGGTGAATCTGATTATTGGTTGTTTGTTGGTAGGCTCTCAGTCTGTAATCCCCAAAACGAGTTTTTATTTCAAAATCTTCTTTTTTTTCTATCAAGGAATCATGTTGCATTCTATAGGCTACCAAATCCTCAATGGAAACAATTTTAAGATCTAATTTTTTTCCTATCTCAATGAGTTCAGGTAAACGAGCCATAGTGCCATCTTCATTCATAATTTCAACAATTACACCTGCTGGCTTTAAACCCGCTAATCTAGCAAAATCTATAGCAGCTTCCGTGTGCCCTGTTCTTCTTAAAACACCACCTTGTTTGGCAACCAAGGGGAAAATATGACCTGGCCGTGCTAATTCAAAAGGTTTCGTGTCAGGATCAATTAATGCCTTTATGGTTTTAGCGCGATCACTTGCTGAAATTCCTGTAGTGACCCCATTCCCCCTTAAATCAACCGAAACAGTGAAAGCTGTTTCCATGGGGTCTGTATTATTCCTAACCATCATGTTAAGTTCTAATTCATTACACCTGTTTTCTGTAAGTGGTGCACAAATTAAACCTCGTCCATGGGTTGCCATGAAATTGATCATTTGCGGTGTTACTTTTTCAGCAGCAGCGATAAAGTCTCCTTCATTTTCTCTGTTTTCATCATCTACAACAATTATCACTTTACCATTTCTAATATCATCAATAGCTTCATGAATGGTATTAAGTTTAAAATAGGTATTTTTCGTGGAAGTCTTCATTTCTGTAATCATTAGGCAAAGATATTACTTATTTTAAACAGTCTAAACAATTTTGTTTCAAGTCGTCGTTGACTTTTCTTGTAAGAAGAAAATAGGTTATAAAATAGAACGGGAAACCTATAATTAATAATAAGGGATTAGGCTTTTTATTTTTATTAATTACATTTTTATAAAAACTGTACAGGTTACGATACATTTTAATGTAATAAAAAAGAAACAAAACTAAAGAGATTATACCAATTTGAATAGAAGCCGAAGCTAAGGAGGATAGATTGTTATTTCTAAAAATTAAAAATAATCCTAATAGTACCAATCCAATAAAATATAAAGCAAGTGAAAATTTTGAATGAACCTTAAAATCAGAGCTTGATTTTTTTGAGGAATCGAATTGTTTTTTTAATTCGATACCGTTTTCTCTAATTTGCTCAAAAGTAATGCCTCTATCATTTAATAGGTCAATTGCTTTGAAACGACTAGTTTCATCAAAACCTAGTTCTTGATTATTTTTAATGAGATTGATTAATTTTTCATTCGTATAAGACAGCAAAAATTTATAATCCAAATCGCTGTTCTCCTTTATATTAAATAATAGTTTTAATGGTTCAATTAAAGTTCCAAAACCGAATAGATCTTTATCTCCAGTTGCTTTTTTAGTTAAAATAACACCTAGAGGTAGCATTATTAATGTTGAGAACCAAGTTGCTAAAACAGGATTAAAATTACCGTTTTTAGCACTGTTTGTAGCAAATATACCTATAAAATGGTAGGTTAGGAAGAGTAAAATAGCAACAATCATAGGTAAACCAAGGCCACCCTTTCTTATTAAAGCACCTAAAGGTGCACCTACAAAAAATAAAATAACACAGGCGAATCCTAAGGCAATTTTTTCATGAAGTGCTATAACATGCTTATTAAATAAGGTTTTTGAAATTTTGAAACCAGTTTTTCTTGTCTTGATTATTTGATTGGTGCTTCTGGTTGAATTTAAAGCAATATTGACTATCTGGGCTTTATTTTTAGTTTCAAAATAATCTAAAATATTGCCAGTAAATATTGAGTCTGTAGCTTTAAGCTTTGCTTTTTTTAATGGTGTTGCAATAGCTCGTTCATAAATATTGTCTGAAAATTGGGAATATTCTTCTTGATTTTTTAGTGCTAATGAATCTATGGTGTAGTTTAAATCACTAATATTAAGCATGTTATACTTGTTTGTAACAGACTTATCCTCATCTAACTCCTGATTCATTAAAAAAGACAAATCAATATTAATAGTATATTTTTCAAATTTACTTTTTGCAAAAGGGGCATTATTTTTTTTTCTTATACTTTTTGGTTTCAGATCGTGATAATAATTACCATCAAAAAGAACAAGTTTTAAGACATTAGAATTTTCTGAACTTATTAATTTACCTGTTTCAGATTTTATAGTCGTGGCGTTGGTTCTGCCATCAGGTCCCTTAATGTGAATTATAACATTTTTAAGATTTTCTACATGAAGATAATCATCTTTAATAGTAATTGGATCAGCTTCACTTTTATCGTCAAATTTAATATTGTAAGTGCCTACTTCATTAAATTGTCCCTTAGCAAGTAACATGGCTGGCTTTTGTTTTGCAATATTTTTTCTGAGGTTAAATGAATTAAATTCAGCCCAAGGAATCACATTGTTGGAAAAGAAAAAGGTAGTTAAACCTAAGATAGATATAAAAACACTTAATCCCGCCATAGCCCTCATAAGGGAGATACCTGTAGATTTCATAGCGGCAAATTCATAATTTTCAGCAAAATCACCAAACACCATAATGGAGGCCAAAAGAACCGTTAAAGGCAAAACTAAAGGGATAAGCTTTGGCATGAAATATATTAAGAATTTAAATATAATAACAACATCCAAATCTTTACCTGCTAATTCACGTATATAAAGCCAGATAGTTTGCAAAACAAAAATCAGCATGAGTATTAAAAACACGCTGACAAAAGTTTTAATATAAGTGGTTAGTATGTACCGGTCTAATATTTTCAATCGCTAACTAATCTAATTTATTGATATAATAATCTTTGTATTTATTAGCATCAAAGGTAAATAAGGTTCTTGACAAGGGCTCATTCGTTTTAAAAGAATTAACAGTGAGTGTTGTTTTCGTACTGTTTTTCCCTATTTGAATCAAATTATATATGTGCTTTGTTTGTGCATCAATTCCCAGTAAAATATAATTGATATCTGAATTAGAATCAATTGGGATTAATTTAACATATTGAATTTTTCTGCCTTTTACATCTTGAATGATATCCATGGTACTGGTATATCCATTTTCATAAAAAGATAACATTTTACTAGGTGCAATAATGTCTTCATCGTCATCTTTTTTTGTTGAAACGGTAACCTCTTCATCTTCAGGACTGATATTGTACATTGTTTTTCCATCAAATAATCTGGTAACTCCAAGAATATTTAATTTGTATTTATCACCTTGTAAAACGACATCACCTCTGGTTTCTTGTTTAATGTTTTCTGAAGTGTTTTCAAGTACATACTTGAAGTCAATAGAAATATTCTCATAGCTATTTACTTTATCTGAGACTTCCTTCAATAAGGCTTTTCCACTTTTTTGAGCAAAACTATTAATGTTAAGTAATACAACAAGTGTCAATATTAAATGTTTCATTTTATTATTTCAATTATAAATTTTCGTTTTCTAATAGTTTATCTAAAGAGGTTAAATCACTCACTAAGACCTGTCTGGCTTTACTCCCTTCAAAAGGACCAACAATACCGGCAGCTTCTAATTGATCTATAAGCCTTCCTGCACGGTTGTATCCTAATTTTAGTTTACGCTGTAATAGTGATGCAGAGCCTTGCTGTGCAGTAACAATTACTTCGGCAGCTTCTCTAAATAGTTTATCTCTGTCAGATATATCTATATCAAGACTTGTGCCGCTTTCTTCACCTATATATTCTGGCAATAAAAAGGCATCCGGATAGGCTTTTTGTGAACCAATAAATTCTGTAATTCTCTCAATTTCGGGGGTGTCTACAAAAGCACATTGTACCCTAATTAAATCATTTCCTTGTGTAAACAGCATATCTCCCCGACCAATTAATTGATCAGCACCTGAGCCATCAAGAATGGTTCGTGAATCTATTTTTGAAGTTACTCTAAAAGCTATTCTTGCAGGAAAATTGGCTTTAATAATACCTGTGATAACATTAACGGAAGGTCGTTGTGTTGCAATAATTAAATGAATTCCAATGGCTCTGGCAAGTTGTGCTAAACGTGCTATAGGTGTTTCAACTTCTTTGCCTGCAGTCATAATAAGGTCAGCAAACTCATCTATGACTAAAACGATATAAGGTAAAAATTGATGACCATCATTTGGATTTAATTTTCTGGCTTTAAATTTAATGTTATACTCCGCAATATTTCTACATAATGCATTTTTAAGTAATTCATACCGGTTATCCATTTCAATACATAAAGAGTTTAATGTATTTATAACCTTAGTATTGTCTGTTATGATGGCTTCTTCGCTATCCGGTAATTTTGCTAAATAATGGCGTTCAATTTTATTAAAAAGCGTTAATTCTACTTTTTTAGGATCTACTAAAACAAACTTCACTTCTGCAGGATGCTTTTTGTATAACAGAGAGGTTAAAACAGCATTTAAACCAACAGATTTTCCTTGACCAGTAGCACCTGCCATAAGTAAATGGGGCATTTTAACCAAATCTACCACAAAAGTTTCATTGCTAATTGTTTTACCAAGAGCAATAGGTAATTGCATCTCAGAATTTTGAAACTTTTTAGAGGCAATTACAGAACGCATGGAAACAACCGTTGCATTTTTATTTGGGACTTCAATCCCTATCGTTCCTTTGCCAGGAATTGGTGCTATAATTCGAATACCTAAAGCTGATAATGATAAGGCTATATCATCCTCTAGATTCTTGATTTTTGAAATTCTAACACCGGCATTAGGAACAATTTCATACAGTGTTACTGTTGGGCCAATGGTCGCTTTGATACTAGCAATTCCAATACTATAATTGCTTAAGGTTTCAACAATTTTGTTTTTATTCTCTTCTAACTCGGCTTGATTGATTGTTATGCCTTCAGAGTCATATTTCTTTAATAAGTCCAGATGTGGGAATTGATAATTTCCTAATTCAAGCGTCGGGTCAAAAAGCCCAAAGTCTTCCACCAATTTATTAGCTAAATTATCTGTTTCGGAAAGTTCTTCCATTGTTTTTGCAACAACCATTTCAATTTCCGGTTCAATGGGTTCTGATTTTATTTGCAGGTCTAAATCTTTTACAGGTTTTGATTTTATTGGTTCCTTTTGTTTTTTGACATCATCAGAAATATCTAAGGCCGATTTAATAGCCTCGGCTTCCATTGATAAATTATTTTCTAAAGCAATAGTATAATCGTCTGGATATTCTTGTGGATTAAAATCGTCTTTGATATCTTTTTTTGCTGATTTAAATAATTGAATAAAGGTTTGCGCTGTGAGTTTGAATTTAATGGCAAGAAATACAATTAAGACAAAAAGAAGCAAAAAAATAGTGCCAATAATTCCCAAGTAATCTTGTAGGAATGAATTGATTTCATAGCCAACAGTTCCGCCCAGAGTATCATTGAAATTGCTAAAAAAACCAAATAAAACGGATAGCCAGACAATAGTAAGCAATCCCCAAAACCAGTGACTTCTTAGTTTTGCTTTGTTAGAATCTAGTAAAATGTATAAGCCAGAAAGAAATATTAAACCAGAAAATATAAATGAAGAGATCCCAAATCCTTTTAAAATAAAAAAGTCACTTAGCCAGGCGCCCGATTTGCTTAACCAATTTTCTGCTTTTGTTTCTCGAGAACCAAAATTGGAAATAGCACTTTGATCAGAGTCTCCTGTGAAGAAAAAGGATATAAATGAAATGCACAATAAAACTCCAAAAATGGCTAAAAAACTACCTAAAATGAGCTTTTGCTGACTAGATAATTTAAAGCTAAAAGGTTTACTTTTTTCTTTTGAATTTTTATTTGTATTCGCTTTACTTTTCGCCATTAATGCGTTGTTATTTTAAACAAAAATACAAATTACTACCATTAACGAAACTATATTTTAAAAAATTGCAAAACTATATTATTGAACCATTCATCATTGTTGAAATTGGCCACTAGAATCATCTATTTATTTAAAATCTGTATATATAAAAGAATTAAAATATTTTGGGTATATAAATAATTAAACCAATGATGACAGCGAAAATAGAAGCAATAAAAACGGCTCCAGCGGCAATGTCTTTAATTAAACCAATTTTTTTATGTTTTTCAGGATGAATAAAATTCGCAAGTTCTTCAACAGCTGTATTAATTGCTTCAATACTCATTACAATACTAATAGCAAGATATTGAATAAGCCATTCTGCTGTTGAAATATTAAAATAAAAGCCTAAAACAGTAAGCAATAAAAAGATTCCAAATTGGACCTGAATACTTGCTTCTGTTTTTAAAAGAAAATAAGTGCCTCTAAAAGCAAATCCTACACTTTTTAATCGACTGATAAAAAAGGATTTCTTTTTATTCATTAACAAAGAATAATTAATTTATGCCTTTTTTAAAGCATCTAAAGCTGCCTGATAATTTGGTTCTTGAGCAATTTCTGGAACTTGTTCCGTATATATAATTTTACCAGACTTATCAGCTATGATAACACATCTTGAAAGTAAAGCATCAAAACCACCATTAATCATTATTAAACCATAAGTTTTTCCAAAATCCCCATTTTTAAAGTCTGAAAGCATTATGATATTTTCTAAACCTTCAGCAGCACAAAATGCTTTTTGAGTAAAGGGTAAATCTCTGGAAATACAAAGTACTTTGGTGTCCTTAAGTTCCCCTGCAGACTTGTTAAAGGCTCGTACTGAAGCAGAACAAATGCCTGTATTGACACTTGGGAAAATATTTAAAACGAGATTACTGCCTTTAAAGTCAGATAAGGTTTTTGTGGTTAAGTCCACATCTACTAATTTAAAATCAGCTAATTGAGTACCAATTTTTGGTAAGCTCCCTGACGTTTTTACTGCGTTTCCTCCTAATGTTATATCTGCCATTTATTTGTTTTTTTATAGATCATAAAAGTACTAATAATTATGTTTTTAAAAACGATAAACTGAAAATTGTTTCCAAATTATAAACCCATTGTGATTTCATTTTATGGCCTATAATTTTTTGTCGAATCATTTATTAAAACTATTAATAATATGGATGTCAATAAATTTTATCAATAGAAATATAATTTATAAAAATCTTGTATTGATATAAACAAGTTTATAATTTCTTAATTTTATAGAATTGAAACTAAATGATTAAAATTTAAAATAATGGAGAACAAAGGGAATAATAACATGAACGGTGATGCTAGTCAATGCCCATTTTTGAGTGGAACACAAAAAAAGCCGGCCGGCGGAGGTACGAGTAATCGTGATTGGTGGCCTAATGAATTAAAATTAAACATTTTACGACAAAATGGAGTAAAGTCAAACCCAATGGGAGAAGACTTTAATTATGCAGAGGCGTTTAAAAGTGTTGACTTTGCAACGTTGAAGCAAGAAGTTATTGATTTAATGACCGATTCTCAAGATTGGTGGCCTGCTGATTATGGTCATTACGGACCTTTTATGATTCGAATGGCATGGCATAGTGCCGGTACTTATCGTGTAGGTGACGGAAGAGGTGGGGCTGGTTCAGGAACACAGCGCTTCGCTCCTTTAAATAGCTGGCCAGATAATGGCAATTTGGATAAGGCCCGTTTATTATTGTGGCCAATAAAAAAGAAATATGGTAAGAAAATTTCTTGGGCGGATCTGATGATTCTTGCCGGTAACTGTGCTTTAGAGTCTATGGGCTTTAAAACATTTGGTTTTGCGGGTGGTCGTGAAGATGTTTGGGAACCAGAACAGGATATCTATTGGGGATCAGAGAATCAATGGCTTGGAAATGATGAGCGTTATGATACTAGTGATGGAGATTTAGAAGGGCATTTAGGAGCTGTGCACATGGGATTAATCTATGTAAATCCAGAAGGTCCTAATGGCGTACCAGACCCTTTAAAGTCTGCTCATGATATTAAAATAACCTTTGGGCGTATGGCAATGAATGATGAAGAAACAGTGGCTTTAGTGGCCGGTGGTCATACCTTTGGGAAAGCACATGGAGCTGCCGATCCTGCAAAATACGTAGGACCAGAACCGCATGGAGCACCGATCGAACAAATGAGTACTGGATGGAAAAATTCTTTCGGAACAGGTGTTCTAGATGATACCATTACAAGTGGTTTAGAAGGTCCGTGGACACCAAATCCAACAAAATGGGATCATGATTATTTTGAAGTTTTATTAAACTATGACTGGGAGTTAACTAAGAGCCCTGCAGGTGCACACCAATGGACACCAACAGCGGCGTCTCATGCTAGAATGGCACCAAAAGCTGGGGATCCAAACGGTAAACAAGCCTTAATGATGTCCACTGCAGATATGGCACTTAAAATGGATCCAACCTATTTAACAATTTCTAAAAAATTCCATAAAGACCATAAGGCATTTGAAGATGCTTTTGCCAGAGCGTGGTATAAGTTAACACATAGAGATATGGGACCGATTTCTCGTTATTTAGGTCCTGATGTGCCAAAAGAAGAATTATTATGGCAAGATCCAATTCCTGCAGTTACTTATAAATTAAGTGATGCAGATATAGAATCCTTAAAAAAGATGATTTTATCTTCAGGTCTTACGATTTCTCAATTGGTTAGAACTGCGTGGGCATCCGCTTCTACGTTTAGGGGTTCAGATATGCGTGGCGGTGCTAACGGTGGACGTATTCGTCTGGAACCACAGAGAAGTTGGGAGGCAAACAATCCGAAAGAATTAAACAAAGTTCTAACTGTATTAGAAGGCATTCAAAAAGGATTTAATGGATCTATATCAATGGCAGATCTAATTGTTTTAGCCGGAGTTGTGGGAGTAGAGGAAGCTGCAAAAAAAGCTGGATCTAAAATAAAAGTACCTTTTACACAAGGAAGAGGTGATGCTTCACAAGAGCAAACAGATATAGAATCTTTTGGTTATTTGGAGCCATTAGCGGATGGTTTTAGAAATTATATGAAATCAGAAATACAGGTTGCTGCTGAAGATTTGTTAGTAGATCGTGCTAATCTTTTAACGCTGTCTATACCTGAAATGACCGTTCTTGTTGGTGGTTTACGAGTGTTAGGTGCTAATTATGATGGTTCTAATTACGGCGTATTTACAAATAATGTTGGAAGTTTAACTAATGATTTCTTTACAAATGTCCTAGATTTTACTTATACATGGAGTGCCACTTCAAAAGATGACCGATTTTTTGAAGGACGTGATCGCAGAACAGGTGAAGTGAAGTTCAAAGGAACCCGTGCTGATCTTATTTTTGGATCCAACACTGAATTGAGAGCAGTATCTGAAGTGTATGGAGCTAATGATGGTCAGGAAAAATTCGTTAAAGATTTTGTGGCCGCTTGGACCAAAGTGATGAACTTAGACCGTTTTGATTTAAAGTAATCTTAAATTGTTGTTATACTAAATGGGATGAGCACTATAAGCTTGTCCCATTTTCATTTAATAAATTATTCATATGAACGAAATAGAACTTTTTTTTCACACCATTCAATCTGGTAATAAAACGAATATTGAGGCACAATTAAAACGAAATCCAGACTTGGTAAACGCAAAAGATGCTAGAGGTTTTACCCCATTAATTTTTGCAACCTATTTTGACAAAGAAGATATAGCAAAAAGTTTAATAGAACATAAGGCACCAGTTGATACAAGGGATGCTTCAGGAAATACGGCTTTAATTGGCGTTTGTTTCAAAGGTAATGAGAGTCTTGCAAGTTATTTAATTGAACATGGGGCTGATGTCAATGCAGTAAACAATAATGGAACAACGCCTTTAATTTTTGCCGTGATATACAATAAGATTAATACTGTAAAGTTATTACTTTCTAAAGAGGCAGATGATACTATTAAGGACAATGAAGGAAAAACGGCTCTTCACCATGCACAGCAAAAAGCATTTAATGACATAATTGATTTACTTCAAAAGTAAATGATTTTAAAATTATCAACATTTAACAAAGTCAAAAAATATTGTAAACAGCTTAGATGTTTATTTTTTTACAAGTTGCCTGATCTTAATATTGAGACCTGCGAAAAATAAGGTTGTAAACGGACTTAGCCAATTGAATATGGCATAACCTGCATAGTGTAATGTGTCAACCCCCAAAACGCCACTTTGGTAAGCACCGCAAGTGTTCCAGGGAACTAAGACTGATGTGACCGTTCCACTATCTTCTAAAGTCCTAGATAGATTTTCTGGAGCGAGTCCTTTATCTTTAAAAGCTTTTGCATACATTTTACCTGGTACGACTATAGCTAAATACTGGTCGCTTGCCGTTACATTTAAAGCGAGACAACTGGCTACTGTACTGGCAAATAATCCAAAGGTTGTATGAAAAAGTTTTAATAAAGCTTTACTAATAGTGGTTAATGCTCCTATGGCGTCCATAACACCACCAAATGTCATTGCACAAAGGATTAGCCATATGGTTCCCATCATTTTAGCCATACCACCTGCTTTAAACAAGCCTTTTAAAGCGTCATTCTCTGTGGGAATAAAGGTGTCTGTAGTTATGGCATTCATAATGCCCTTGTACCCAGTTGAAAAATCTAAAGACCTTCCACCACCAACTGAGGTAACGATGTCTGGTTGAAAAATTAATGCAGCAATGCCTCCTAAAATCGTTCCAACTAAAAGGGCTATTAAAGGGGGTGTTTTTTTTACGATGAGTATGATAACTAATACAGGAACAATAAATAACCAAGGACTTACATTTATGGCAACTTCGATGGATTCAAGAATTTCATGGGTATCTGCAGAACCTTTAGTCTCAAGGTTCAATCCTATGATAATAAATACAATAAGAGTAACGGTAATAGTTGGTACCGTTGTTATAAGCATATATCTTATATGTGTAAATAAATCAGTTCCGGCCATTGCAGGGGCTAAATTGGTAGTATCACTCATAGGAGATATTTTGTCGCCAAAGTAAGCACCAGAAAGGATGGCGCCAGCAGTCATTCCCAGCGGCACACCTAGAGCATCTGCAATTCCAATTAAGGCAATTCCAACCGTTGCAGAGGTGGTCCAGCTACTTCCTGTTGCAATAGAAATGACGGCACAAATGATTACGCAGGCTGCAAGAAAGATGGTTGGGTTTAAAACCTGTAATCCATAGTATATCATGGTTGGAATAATACCGCTTATCAACCATGTTCCGGCTAGGGCTCCAACCATTAATAAAATAAGTATAGAGCTTGTTGTTGATTTTACGTTTTCAGCAACTTCTTCAACCATTTGCTTAAATTTTACTTTATTAAAAATCCCAACAATAGCAGCAACAGCAGCTCCTAATAGTAAGACAAATTGATTAGAACCACTTAGAGCATCTTCACCATATGTATATACATTATAGGCCAGCATTCCTACCAATGCAAACACAGGAATAAGTGCCTCCCAGATATTTAATTCCTTATTTTCAACAATATGTTCATCCTGAGGTACTCTTGGTTTTATGTCCTGGCTTTTCATGTAAAAGTGTTATTTTAATTTAGAAGTGTAATGTTACGCTTTTAGATTAGAAATTACAAATACAAACAAAAAGCCAAAAGATTTATTTTGGCTTTTAAATAGTTAAAGTTATAAGTTTTTTTTATAAAATGTTTAGTTGCATCATGCATTGATGCATCATTTGATACGTTCTTTCAATATCATCATCCAGTCCAATTGAAAAACGGATTAATCCATCACTTAAGCCCATTTCTTTTTGCTCTTCTTCAGGAATCTCACTGGAGGTAGAAGTACCTGGGGCACTAAACAATGTTTTGTAGAAACCTAAACTTACCGCTAAATAACCAAGATTTTTATTTTGCATGAGTTCCATCAATTCATTTGCCTTGTCTAAAGAACCTATGTCAATAGTCAGCATACCACCAAATCCATAATCTGGATGCATCATACTTTTAAAGAGATTATGAGATGGATGTGATTTTAATCCGGGATAAACCGTTCTTAAGCCGTCAGATTCAAATCTTTGTGCCAGATATTGGGCGTTTTTACTGTGTTGTTTCATTCTAATGTGCAATGTTCTCAAATTCTTTAAGACAGAGGCAGCTCTTAAACTATCCATGGTGGAGCCTAACAACATGCAAGCGCCATTATTAACATTTCTTAAATCATTTATAAATTCTTGAGTACCACAAACGACACCACCTACGGTATCACTGGAACCGTTGATGAATTTTGTTAAACTATGAACAACAACGTCAGCACCTAATATAGCCGGTGAAATAGAAAGTGGTGAAAATGTATTATCAACAACTAATTTTAGATCATGCTTTTTGGCAATTTTAGCTAATGCGGCAATGTCAGCCACTTCAAGAAGCGGGTTGCTTACAGATTCGCAATAAAGAACTTTTGTGTTTTTATTGATAGCCGCTTCAACCACTTCCAGTTTTGTAATATCAACAAAGGAGGTTTCTATTTGCATTCTGGGAATAAAATTCTTCAAAAAGGCATAGCTGCCTCCATAAATAGTGCGACTGCTTACAATATGATCGCCAGCTTGACAAAGTTGCAAAAGTACTGGAGTAATAGCGCCCATTCCAGAAGCTGAAACATTAGCAGTTTCAGTACCTTCCATGGCTGCTAAAGCTTCGCCAAGGTATAAATTGGATGGAGACGAATGTCTGGAATATAAGTAACAGCCTTCGGCATTACCTTCAAAGGTATCAAACATGGTTTTTGCTGAAAGAAACGTATAGGTTGATGAATCTGAAATGGAAGGGTTTACACCTCCAAATTCTCCAAAATATTGTAAATCCTGAATATTGTTTGCGGGGTTAAAAGCCATGATTCTAGTTTTAAGTTGATATCAAATTTCTAACTTTTTAGATTATAAAACAACAGATAGTAAATTATTTGGAAAATAAAACTATAATTATATATATTTGTAGATAATAATTATATAATAAGTATGTTTATCCGATTATTAGCGAAATATTTTCAATTATGATACTAGATTCTATTGATAAACAAATTTTGGTTTTATTGCAAGAAGATTGCAAGCGCACTAATAAAGAACTATCTAATAAATTAAACCTTTCTGTAACTGCTATTTATGAACGCATTAAGAAACTTGAAAAAGAAGGCATCATTAATAAATATGTGGCATTACTTAAAAATGAAAAAATTGAAAAGGCTTTTGTGGCATTTTGCCATATAAAATTAATTCAACATTCTCAAGAGTATGTTATGAAATTTGAACGGGAGGTAGCCAATTTAAGTGAGGTATTAGAATGTTATCATATTAGTGGTGATTATGATTATTTATTAAAGGTAATTGTGAAAGATATGGAAGCTTTTAGAGAGTTTATGGTTAATAAATTAACTAATATTAATCATATTGGGAGCACGCACAGTATGTTTGTTATTAGTGAAGTAAAACACACCACAGCCATAAATCTTTAGCATGAGATCTAATTATTTATGGCTGTTGGCTGTTTACTGTTGGAATGGGTGCTATGTTGGGGTTTCCTACTTAAATAACTATTTTAAACTTTTGTTCAATCTTTTTGTTATTTTTATCTTACAAAACCGTTCAAATATAATATGAAAAAAACGAGTTTATTTTTTTTAGGAATTATAATAGGTGCGTTATTAACTTATTTTTTTTGCCCGCGACTACCAATAGCAGAAACTATGGAAACAAGAGTTGTAAAACCTAAAGGTGTTATTACTGTTGAAAAAGCAAAGGAATTAAATGCCAATTGGACATTATACAGAAAAAAAGCTGTTGATTCTGCAGCACAAAAGCAAGGGAGAAATCAAGATGACCGTTCGGCGTATTGGCCCTTAGAAGATATTGAAAATTATATAAGTTATGCAAAAAAACACGCGGACAGTTTAGGTTATACTATGTCTGGTGTGCGGGTTTATTTAGGCGTCTATGGAAAAAATGCAGGACAAATCAAGAAAGATTTAACCACCATGTTTATTGTTCCAACAGGTAATAAAAACACTTCAAAGGCTAGTAGTTTAAGTCTGTTTTTACCGCCATCTAATCAAGATATTCCTGCACCGCCTTTGAATGAAGGAGTTGGTGGTAATGGTGGTTACCCTCAATAAGAAAATGAACGAATTTTTATTACAGAATTATATGCTAATAACGCATTCTGTTGAAACTATAGCGGCTTTAACAGGTGTGTTTTTTTTTAAAAAATATAAAAATGAAGCTACAAAATATTTTATATATTTTTTGGTTTACTTAACTATTTGTGAATTTCTAAGTGGTTATACTAAGTTTGTCTATCCTGATAAATTTTTGCATATGTTGGTAGGAACGATTATACAAAAAAATCATTGGTGGACAACCTTATTTTGGAAGATTGGGGCTATTATGTTTTTTGCTTTTTATTTTATAAAAATTTTAAAGACAAAAATTTTTAGAGATATTATAAAGTTGGGAAGTTTAAGTTTTTTTATAATCTCTATTATTTATATTCTTTTTAATTGGGACGCTTTTTTTTATAAGTTTTTTCCTTTAATTAGTGTTTTAGGTGCTTTGGTTATATTTCTATGTACTGTATTTTATTTTATTGAAACTTTACAAAGTGATAAATTATTAAGTTTTTACAAAACAGTTAATTTTTATATTAGTGCAGCCATATTTATTTGGTGGTTAATTATCACTCCATTGGTTTTCTATGATGTTTATTTTACATACGAAATTGGAAATTTAAATAGAGACTGGGATTTTATGTTTTTAAGATGGCAGATATATTTATTTGCTAATATAGCTATGTATTCAACTTTTACATTTGCTTTAATATTTTGTAAACCGGAGAAAGAGATTAGTTAATGGAAGAATTTTTAAAAACTAATTATTCATTTTTAACAAAATTTTTTGAATTCATAGCGGCAATCACTGCGATACTTTGTTATAAAAAATATAAAAACACAACTATTAAATATTTTATATATTTCTTGGTTTATGTAGCTCTTATTGAATTTGTTGGCGGTATTCCAGGTTATGTTGAAAAATATGATTTCTTGTTTGATATTAAGGAAAAGTTAAAAGGAACAATTTTTGAAAAGAATTATTGGTGGTATACCATTTCTTGGAATATAGGAGCTCCAATATTTTATTCGTTTTATTTTAGAAAGATATTAAAAGATAACAGGTTTATTAATACTCTAAAATTCACTAGCTTTTTATTTTTGGTATCATCCATTATATTTATTGTGTTAAATTTGAAAGCGTTTTTTATATCATCATTTCCTTTTATTAATATTTTTGGAACTTTAATGACATTATTGTGTGTTGTCTTTTATTTTATTGAATTTTTAAAAAGTGATGAAATTTTAATTTTTTATAAGTCTATAAATTTTATTGTTAGTACTACCATATTTTTATGGTGGTTAGTTATAACACCTTTAGTGTTTTACCAAATTTATTATTCAAAGGCCGATTGGGATTTTGTAATTTTAAGATGGCAAATCTATTTATTTGCCAATATATGTATGTATTTAACCTTTACATTTGCTTTAATATGGTGCAAACCGGAGAACGATTAGCCAGTACAGCTTCAGAAAGATATTTATTAGTGTATATGATTGCTGTCTTAGTAATTGTAACCACCTTGGTCATTATATTTTTTGTGGTTTTTTTAAAACGTAAAAATAAATTATTACTTGATAAAATAAAGCAGCAGCAAGCCTTTGATGCAGAAATTGTTTTAGCACAGACAGAAATACAGGAACAAACCTTAAAAAATATAGGCTGGGAATTACATGATAATGTGGGCCAATTATTATCATTTGCAAGTATGCAGTTAAGTATTTTAAAAATGCAGGTAACAGATGATGTTAAAGAGAAATTTAAAGACACATCTGAAGCACTGCAAAACAGTTTAAAAGAAGTGCGATCTTTATCGAAATCTTTAAACAATGAAGTGATACTTAATATTGGTTTTGAAAAATCTATTAATAATGAATTAGTTAGATTAAAGAAGATGAAATTCGCCTCTGCAACATTAGAAGTTAAAGGGGAGAAAGTGCCTTTTGATAATAGAAAACATGAAATTATTATTTTTAGAATTATTCAGGAATTTTTGTCCAATTCAGTAAAACATTCAAACGCTAAACATCTTAAAATGCTACTTCAATATGAACCGGACTTTTTAAAAATAGTAGCTACCGATGATGGGATAGGATTTAATAAAGAGACTGTAGAAAAAGGTTCAGGCCTTATTAATATGGAAAGCAGAGCTGCTTTAATTCATTCAAAATTAAACCTTGAATCAAAACCTGATGAAGGGGTGCAGCTAACTATTCAATATCCTTATAAAAAAGACTAAAAGTACTTTAAGAATAATTTTATCAATTTCGTTTTTCCTTTATAAGGGGCATATCTCACTGGTATATCAAGCCAATTTCCTTTTTTTACAATTGCCTTTTGGTGCGAAAATGTATAAAAGGTATGTTTACCATGATAGGCACCAATACCGCTTGAACCGACACCGCCAAATGGTAACTTTGGGTTAGCAAAATGAATGACCGTGTCATTAATAGCACCACCACCAAAGGAAAAAGTAGAAATCATTTTTTCGGAAAACCTCCTGTTTGTACTAAACGCATATAATGAAAGTGGCTTATTATAATTTAAAATAATGTTCCTAATTTCCTCTTCATTTGAATAGCTTAAAATGGGTAAAATGGGACCAAATATTTCGTCCTTCATGACTTCACTTTCCAAATTGGGTTCATCAATAATAGTTGGTGCTATATATAAGGTTTCTTCATCAATTTCTCCACCAATTATGACCTGTTCGTTTTTAAGCATCTTTGCCAGTCTTAAAAAATTACTTGAATTGATAATTCGGGCAAAATCAGCAGATTCTTTTGGGTTTGAAGAATAAGATGCTTCAATTTCATTCCGCAAAGCCTCAATGAATAATTGTTTTACTGATTTATGGATAATGATATAATCTGGAGCAATACAGGTTTGACCGCCATTAAAGAATTTACCCCAAGTGATGCGTTTTGCCGCAAGTTTTATATTGGCAGTTTCATCGATGATACAGGGGTTTTTGCCTCCAAGTTCTAAAGTGGTCGGCGTCAAAAATTGTGCTGCAGCTTGCGCAACAATTTTGCCGATATTTACACTACCGGTAAAGAAAATATAATCCCAATGTTCTTTTAATAATTCTTGAGCAACCTTGGCGTCACCTTGTATTGCAGTCACATAGTTTTCTTCAAAAACAGTTTTAATTATGTTCTCAACTACTTTTGATGTATTAGGCGTTAATTCACTGGGTTTTAATATAACCGTATTACCTGCAGCAATAGCACCAATAACGGGCAATAGAGATAGTTGATAAGGGTAATTCCATGGAGCAATTACTAAAACAGTACCATAGGGTTCATAATAAATGCTATCTGTTGAAGGAAAATTCAAAAACGAAGGAAAGACCCTTTTTGGTTTGGCCCATGAATTTAATTTCTTGATTGTTAAATCAAGTTCAGATAACACAAGGCCCGTTTCAGATAAAACAGATTCAAATACCGGTTTTTTAAAATCAGCATAAAGTGCATCAATGATGATTTGTTCATTTTTAATGAGTTCAGCTTTTAAACTCAGCAGCATTTTTTTTCTAAAAACAAGAGATTTTGTTTCTCCGCTTAAAAAAAAAGCTTTTTGTGCATTGATTAGCTTTGAGATCATAGTCATGGCTTATCTTATAAATTTACAAAAAATCACGAACAAGCATCCCAAATAGCATCTTTTGGCAAAGGTGCCGTAATTTCAATAGGTTCTTTCTTTACCGGATGCATAAAAGAGATGTTTCTGGCATGAAGATGAATGCTGCCATCTTCATTACTTCTATCAAAACCATATTTTAAGTCCCCTTTAATAGGACAGCCAATGTTATACAACTGCGATCTAATTTGATGATGTCTTCCTGTTTCTAATCTTATTTCAAGTAAAAAATAATTCTGAAGTTTTTTAATGACCTCATAATGAAGAATGGCCTTTTTACTATGAGCAACTTCTTTTTTATAAGCGTAAGACTTATTGTTTTTAGGGTTCTTTTTTAACCAATCAATTAAAGTGTCTTTTTCTTTTGCTGGCTTATTTTTTACAATAGCCCAATAGGTTTTTGAGATATCCTTAGATGAAAATAGGGCATTTAATCTCGGTAAAACTTTACTCGTTTTAGCAAAAATAACAAGACCTGTGGTTGGTCTGTCCAATCTATGAACAACCCCAAGATAAACATTTCCAGGTTTGTTATATTTTTCAGCAATATATTCTTTGACAACATCGCTTAATGGTTTATCACCCGTAATATCACCTTGTACTATATCACCAGCTCGTTTATTGACAATGATAATGTGATTGTCTTCATATAAGATTTGAAGATTGTCTTTATTGGAAAAAACTTTTGCCACTAATATTGTTCGTTATCGTTTGGAAAGTCTCTGCTTTTAACATCAGTAACATATTGTGAAATAGCATTGGTCATTTCTTCATATAAATTCATGTAACGACGTAAAAAGCGAGGATTGAATTCATGAGTGATGCCCAACATATCATGAATCACTAATACTTGGCCATCAACACCATTACCAGCACCAATTCCAATAACAGGAATGCTCACGCTTTCTGCTACTTGTTTAGCTAATTTAGCGGGTATTTTTTCTAGAACTATTGCAAAACACCCTATACGTTCCAGCATTTTTGCATCTTCTATTAGATCTTCAGCTTCTTGTTCTTCTTTGGCTCTAACGGTATACGTGCCAAATTTATATATAGATTGAGGTGTTAAACCTAAATGCCCCATGACAGGAATCCCTGCATTTAAAATTCTTTTTATGGATTCTTTTATCTCTTTACCACCTTCCATTTTAACAGAATGTGCCCCGCTTTCTTTCATAATTCTGATAGCCGAACGCAAGGCTTCTTTTGGATCACTTTGATAACTTCCAAAAGGTAAATCAACTACAACAAGGGCTCTGTCAACGCCGCGAATCACAGAAGAAGCATGATAAATCATTTGATCAAGAGTAATTGGTAAGGTAGTTTCATGACCAGCCATGACGTTACTAGCTGAATCTCCAACCAAAATAACGTCAATTCCAGCACTGTCAACAATTTTAGCCATGGAATAATCATAGGCGGTTAGCATAGATATTTTTTCACCATTGGCTTTCATATCAACCAATGTTTTTACAGTAATTCGTTTGTATTCTTTTTTAGCTGTTGACATA
Organism: Yeosuana sp.; assembly: GCA_036525815.1. GTDB lineage: Bacteria > Bacteroidota > Bacteroidia > Flavobacteriales > Flavobacteriaceae > Yeosuana. Next base: position 24,254 of record DATCZQ010000231.1, read on the forward strand.
GTTTGTTTGTTAAATGAATGTAAAAGTACTAAATAAAATGTAGTCAATTATAATGTTAATCTTTTCTTTACTTGTATTTAATGCCTTAAAATAAATGCTATATTTATTTTTTAAATTCTATAACTATGACCCGATTCATTTTTTATTTATGCCTTTTATTAACTACTGTAGTGTTAGCTCAAGAAGATGAAAATACCAAAGTGAAAGCCACAATTGATACTTTTTTTGAAGGCTTTCATAAAGGGGATACGATACTTATGAAATCGGTCATGATGGATAAAATGTTGTTGCAAACCACATATACGTCAAAGGAAGGAATCAATGTTTTAGTTTCAGAAGAGCCTGAAAAGCTGATCAACGCCATAGCCAACAGGACGAGCGACCAAAAATGGGATGAACGGTTATTAAATTTTAATGTTCAAATTGACGGCATTATGGCTCACGTTTGGACACCTTATGAGTTTTGGTATAATGATGAGTTTAGTCATTGTGGAGTCAATAGCTTCCAGTTGTTTAATAATAATGGGCATTGGAAAATTATTTATTTAATTGATACCAGAAGGCGAGAAGGTTGTAGTCAACCATAAATTTGAATAAAACTTAAAAGGGGCTAACAATCAGACAAATTGACGCCTACTGCTAAACCACCTTCCGAAGTTTCTTTGTATTTTGAGTTCATATCTTTAGCCGTTTCCCACATGGTAGCTATGACCTTGTCTAAAGGAACTTTTACATTTTCCGGATTTGTTTCT
>DATCZQ010000232.1:0-11007 GCA_036525815.1 Yeosuana sp.
AGTTATCAATACCATACCAGGTTTATCAAACACTAACAGACCAGGTTTACCTGAAAACACCTATCAAGGAGATTTAAATATTTATGCAGGATATGTTGACGCCGAAATAAAAGCTGGTGAAAAATGGTTGTTTGTACCAGGTATTCGTTTAGAATCTGTTGATCAAAAAATTAGTTATGATGTGATTAACTTAGGTAACAATGGGAAGGCCACAATAAATGCCAAAGAAAATTTTTATCTGCCTAGCTTAAACGTTAAGTACACCATCAATGATGATCAGAACTTACGTTTTACAGTGAGTCAAACGGTATCGCTTCCTGAATTTAAAGAAGTAGCGCCTTTTGTTTATGAAAGCATTGCAACCAGAATAGGTGGTAACCCAGATTTATTAGGTTCTAGTAATCCTGATTTCGTGAATGTAGGAGATAAATCATACTCTAAAATAGTGAACCTTGATTTAAAATATGAATGGTTTTACAGTAAAAGTGAATTGATTTCCTTCTCCGCTTTTGCTAAAGAAATTAAAAACCCTATCAACTTAGTAGTGGGTGCAGATGCTACCGGAACACAACGATATTTCAGAACAGGCAACAAAGCGAACATCTATGGTGTTGAAGTAGAATTAAGAAAAAACATCTTACATAATGCTGATGATGATGCCATTTTATCTGCAGGGTTTAATGCTACTTATATGAAAACTGAGCAGGATCTATTTTCTAATATTAATGGTACTTACAACTTGTCTTTCAACAGAAGCAAAGAAGAATTACAGGGTGCCTCCCCATTATTATTAAATGCCGATATTAATTATTCTCCCGTTTTCAAAAACTATAAACCAACAGCCAGTTTAGTGTTCTCATACTTCTCAGACAGATTAGATGCTTTGGGTTCTGGCCAATTAGGTAATGTTATTGAAAAAAGTGTGTCTACACTAGATTTTATCTGGAAGAATAACATTAATAACAAATTTGAAATCAATTTAAGTGCAAAAAACCTATTAAATCCTACTATTAGATATGTAAGAGAAACAACCCTTGGTGATGTTGTAGTAACTTCAGCTAATGGCAAAGGTATTTCGAACTACAAACGGGGTATGGATTTAGGTATTCAATTAAAATATAAATTTTAACTAATAATAAAAAATAACACAAAAATTAATAAATAAAAAAAGATGAAAAATACTTTAATTTTAGGAGCAGCAATAGTATCAATGCTTTTCTCTTGCACAACAGATGATACTGCCGACATTATTATCAATGATAACAGTGATAATAGCATAACAAATAATACGACACCAGGTGGTGGGACTCCAACTGGGCAAACCATTTACTTAGCTGGAAACTACGATTCAGACTTAACATTAGATCCAATTAACACATACCTTTTAAACGGTTCTTTAATCATGCTTGATGGTACCACATTAACAATCCCTTCAGGTATGACTATTAAGGCTTCTTCGAGTGGTGCTTCTGTTTACATCGCAATTTCACAAGGCGCTAAAATTATAGCTAGTGGAACTCCAACAGAGCCTATCGTTTTAACTTCTAACGCAACGAATCCGGCTGCAGGTGACTGGGGTGGCTTAATCCTTCTAGGAAAAGCACCTATTAACTCCGTGGTTGCTGGAGCTACATCAACTTCAGAAATTGCCAGCTTACCTTATGGTGGAACTGATCCAGCTGATAATTCCGGAACTATTCAATATTTACGAGTTGAATATTCAGGTGGTGCCGCTGACGGTCAGTCAGAAAATAACGGATTATCATTTTATGGCGTAGGTAATGGCACAACTGTGCAATATATCGAATCATTTGAAGGTAAAGATGATGGCTTAGAGTTTTTTGGTGGAACTGTTAATGTAAGTTATATCTATTCCATTAACAACCAGGATGATTCTATTGACTGGACAGAAGGATACTCAGGAACTATTACGCATGCTTATGTAAAACATGGTCCAGATCATGACAAAGCATTTGAATGTGATGGTTACAATACCGACTTTAGTAATGCTGCCGGTTATTATTCTAAGCCTAATGTCACTAACGTAACAATCATCGGGCAAGGAAATACTTCTGGAACTGAAGCTATTCGTTTAAGAGCCGGTACTCAAGGTGTTTTTAATAATATTTTAATACAAGGTTTCGAAGAAGGATTTGATTTAGATGGTGATGCTGGTGACAATCCTACTGGTGCTGGTGTTGTTAGTGGTGACTTAAATGTTACTAATGTAACTTTTACCGATGTAACAACTAAGGTTAAAAATGATACTGGTGTTTCATTTAATATAGATGGTGATTTCATTATCTCTGGAGATGGCAACGCTACAGGTACAGATTATGCTACTTGGGGTGCAGGTTGGTCTAGAGTTGAATAACAAAAAGCATTAAATACAAATAAAAAAAGCATCCTGTTTAGGATGCTTTTTTTATTACGTTTTGTTAATTTAAAAGTCTTCTTTGCTTATTTTTTCCGATTCTTTTAAATTAGCAATAACATTAGTATTATAATCTACTTCTTTTACTGTTTCATTAGTCCAGTAAAACCATTTGCCGACTTTTTTTCCATTATCATAATTAGCTAGAACTGTTTTATTGCCATCAGTATCAAAACTTAACCACTGTCCTTGAAGTTTCCCATCTAAAGTATAAGTCCCAGTTTGACTAACTACTCCATTGTCATGATAATACGTAACCTCAATTAATTTAGTGTCTTCATTAAGTTTTAAAACCCTCTCTTTTTGAGCAAGAGATACCATACCAATAAAACAAGCAAATAAAACTAAAATGCTCCTTTTCATAATTATGATGTTTTAAACTATTAATAATCAAATATAAAACTAAATTTACATTTTAACAATGTTTACGTAACATTAAATTAACATTGGAATAAGTGCCAACACACTACTTTATACATAGATTATAATTTGAATTATCAAAATTAATGATTAGTTAATCTTTTCATTACAATCAGTTTATTTTACTCATTGATATTTGCATGTATTTTAAAATACACATTAGTTATTCATATAATCTATTAGTTTTTGTCGACTACATTATCATGAATCTAATAACTGCCTTTGGCCAAGGCAGTTTTTTTATTTAAAAAATAATGATTAGGAAACATTCAGTTAACATTTGAATCGGAAATTTGCAGCGACAAAAATTAATAAACCAATTATGAAACTTAAATTATTCGCAGTATCCTTTTTTACATTTTTTCTTTTAAGCGCTCAAGAAACTCCTGCCCCAAAATTTGGTAAAGGACTTTTTAATTTGGTAGGTCAAGATAGTTCTTGGACTATGAAAGTAGGGGCCAGATTTCAATTTTTAGCAACTTCTTTGATGCAAGATGGAGAAAGTCCTGAAACGAGTTTTTTAATACGCCGTTCAAGATTAAAGTTTGATGGGTTTGCTGTTTCGCCTAAGCTAGAGTATAAACTTGAGTTAGGCCTGTCTAACAGAGACATGTCAGGGGTGTCTGCATTTACAGGAAATACGCCTCTGTATGTCATGGATGCGGTCTTGAAATATAATTTTTATCAAAATTTTGAACTTTGGGTTGGTCAAACAAAACTTCCAGGGAACAGAGAACGTGTGATCTCTTCAGCAAATATGCAACAAGTAGATCGTTCAATTCTAAATTCTAGATTTAATATAGATCGTGATATAGGTTTTCAACTTAGACATCATTTTACAATTTCTGATCATTTTGTAGTTAAGGAAATATTTGCCCTTTCTCAAGGGGAAGGCCGGAATGTGGTAACTGGCAACCTAGGTGGTCATCAATATACTGGACGCATTGAGCTGTTACCAATGGGTAACTTTGCAGGTAATGGTGATTATTCCGCATCAGATTTAAAAAGAGAACAAACTCCAAAACTTGCCATAGGTGTTACTTATGATCACAACAATAATGCTGTAAAAAACAGAAGTAACCTAGGGTCTTATATGACCACTGATAATGGGTTTTACGAAACGAACATTAATACCCTATTTATTGATGCTATGTTTAAATATAAAGGGTTTAGTTTAATGGCTGAATATGCGGATAGAGATGCTAAAGATCCTATTGCAAAAAATTCTGATGGTACAGAAACCGGAGCCATTGTTCAGGTTGGAACAGGTCTAAATATTCAAAGTGGTTACTTATTTAAAAACAATTGGGAAGTTTCAGGAAGGTATTCAACTGTAGAATTGGATAAAGCCATTACAGGAGCTGACCCTGAACACCAATATACTTTGGGTCTTTCAAAATTTATAGTAGGTCATAGTTTAAAAGTACAAACTGATGTTAGCCTTACTGAAGTTGCGAATCAAGAAAATGAAGTTTTATGTCGTTTACAATTTGATATCCATTTCTAATAAACAAAAATAATATATCTAGAAATCATGAAAAAAAGTATAGTAATTATAGCCCTTGCATTTTTATCAATCGCTTGTGGAAACAAAAAATCAAATAATCAAGATGGCGCAGAAGCTCCATTAAGTGGAACTGTTTCAATAGATGGTTCAGGAACGGTGTTTCCAGTGTCTGAAGCTGTAGCTGAAGAATTTTTAGCTGAAGAACCAAATGTAAAAGTAACTGTTGGCGAAAGTGGAACTGGTGGTGGTTTTAAAAAATTTGGTGCCGGCGTTATTGATATTAGCGATGCCTCAAGAGAAATTAAAGGTAAAGAAATTGAACTTTGCAAAGAAAATGGTATCGAGTATGTTCAATTAACTGTGGCTTTAGACGGCATTACTGTTGTTGTAAATAAAGATAACACCTGGGCGACTTCAATGACCACTGAAGAATTAAAAAAATTATGGGAACCAAACAGTACTATAACTAAATGGAACCAAATTAGAAACGAATGGCCAAATGAAGAAATTCATTTATATGGACCAAATACTTCTCACGGTACCTACGATTTCTTTACTGAAATTATAATGGGTGAATCTGGCGCAAGTAGAACCGATTATAACGCTGTATCTGATTATAACGTTGCTGTTCAAGGTATTGAAAAAGATAAAAATGCTTTAGGATACTTTGGATTATCTTATTACGAAGAAAACAAGGACAAATTAGGAGTTGTAGGAATTGACAATGGAACTGGCGCAGTACTTCCAAGTATTGAAACGGTTGCCAATAATACCTATGCGCCTTTATCTCGTTCATTATTCATTTTTGTAAGTCTAAAATCTGCACAAAGACCTGAAGTTAAGAAATTTGTAGAGTTTTATCTTGACAATGCCCCTGAATTATGTAAAGAAGTGGGATATGTTCCAATGCCAAAAAGTGGATATGACGCTCAAAAACAAGCATTCAAGAATGCGCTAAGTGGCCAATAAAAGTATTTCAAATCATTATATATCGCCGGTAAGATATTTTCTTACCGGCTATTATGGTCTATGAAAATAAAAGAAAAAATAATTGAAATATTATTGAAGCTTTGCGCTTCAATTACCATATTCACTACTATTGGTATTATTGCAGTCCTTTTATTTGAAAGTATTGCCTTTTTTAAAAACGTATCCATATTTGAGTTTTTTACAGACACCCAATGGACCCCGTTATTTAGTGAAAAGCATTTTGGTATTTTATCTTTAGTATCCGGTACCTTTTTAACTGCAGCCATTGCCATTGCCGTGGCCCTTCCCATTGGATTGACCATTGCCATTTATTTAAATATGTATGCCCCTAAAAGTTTTAGAAAAACCTTAAAGCCTATTTTAGAAATTTTAGCGGCGATACCAACAGTTGTTTATGGGTTTTTTGCCTTAACCATTGTAACGCCCTTTTTACAGAATATTTATCCTGATCTAGAAACATTTAACTCCTTGTCTGCCGGACTTGTAATGGGGATTATGATTATCCCATTTATTTCTTCGTTGAGTGAAGATGCCTTATATGCTGTGCCAAAATCTTTAAAGGAAGCTTCTTTTGGCATGGGTTCAACGCGTTTTCAAACAGCTATAAAGGTCATGGTGCCCGCGGCTTCCTCAGGTATTATTGTATCTGTCATCTTAGCAATTTCAAGAGCAATTGGAGAAACCATGATCGTGGCTATAGCCGCCGGTCAGCAAGCTCAATTCTCATTAGACCCAACCATACCAACCCAAACGATAACCTCTTACATTGTTCAAGTAAGTATGGGAGATGCGCCTCAAGGTTCTATAGAATATAAAACTATTTTTGCAGCCGGTTTAACCTTATTTTTATTTACATTTTTATTAAATACTATTAGTTTTTGGATTAAGAAAAAGTATCAAGAAAAATATGAATAACTTACAAAAAAATAGAATTATAGACACCAGCTTTAAAACGGTTGGCTTGTTATTTACTTTATTAGGTATACTAATTTTAGTCATTTTACTATACAATATAATCCGTGTAGGTTATACACGAATTAACTGGGATTTTTTAACAAGTTTACCTTCAAGGAAACCTGAAAGAGCCGGAATTTATACTGCTATAATTGGCACTTTAGATTTAATGCTGTTAACCATTGTTTTTGCAATTCCAGTAGGTATTGGTGCAGGACTTTATTTAGAAGAATATGCTAAAAAATCTCGTTGGTCAACATTATTAGAAATTAACATTGCTAATTTAGCAGGTGTTCCTTCAATCATTTACGGATTGTTGGGTTTAGGTATTTTTGTAAGGTTTTTTGGCTTTGGAGGCAGTATTTTATCTGGAGCTTTAACACTTTCATTACTTATACTTCCCATCATAATAGTAGCCACCCGAGAAGCTATAAAAGCTGTACCACCTTCCTTAAAAGAGGCCTCTTTTGCCTTAGGCGCTTCAAAATGGCAAACATTACAGAAGGTGGTTCTACCATCGTCTTTTGGAGGGATCTTAACAGGTGTTATACTATCTTTATCACGAGCCATTGGGGAAACGGCTCCTTTAATAGTGGTTGGTGCAATGGCCTATGTACCATTTATACCACATTCCCTATTTGATACATTTTCAATTTTACCGATGCAAATTTTTACATGGACCACGCGTCCGCAAGAAGGATTTGCAATAGCTGCCGCGGCCGCGATTATTATATTATTAGTCATTACATTTGTAATGAACGGCATAGCGGTTTATCTTAGAAATAAATGGCAAAATAAATTAAGTTAGCTATGGAAACAACAGTAGAACAAACATTACCAATGGATAAAATAGTAGATAAGTCATTAAAAAAAACACATACCATTGAAGTTAATGATGCCAAAGTTTGGTATGATGATTTTATGGCAATAAAAGGAATTGACATGGTGATTAAACCGAATACAATCACCTCTTTTATTGGTCCTTCCGGTTGTGGAAAATCAACGTTTCTGCGATTATTTAATAGAATGAATGATTATGTCGATGGATTTAAAATGGAAGGAAAAATCAAGGTCAATGGCAGAAACATATATAAAGACAAAGTACATGTAGAAGAGTTGCGTAAAGAAATTGGCATGGTTTTTCAAAAGCCGAATCCGTTTCCGAAATCTATATATGAAAACGTAGCCTATGGCTTGAAAATACAAGGAATAAAAGACAAAAAGCTTATTAATGACCGTGTTGAAAAGGCATTAAAACAGGCCGATCTTTGGGAAGATGTCAAAGACAATTTAAAAAAGTCGGCATTAACACTTTCTGGTGGACAACAACAGCGCTTGTGTATTGCAAGAACTTTGGCTGTAGAACCATCCATTATCTTAATGGACGAACCTACTTCGGCTCTGGATCCTATTTCTACTTCAAAAATTGAAGATCTTATCTTTGAGTTGAAAGAAAAGTACACCATAATAATTGTCACCCATAATATGCAACAGGCAAGTAGAATCAGTGATTACACCGCTTTTTTCTATTTAGGCAACCTTATTGAATTTGACAAAACAAAAAATATTTTTACAAACCCACAAAAAAAACAAACCGAAAACTACATCACCGGTCGTTTCGGATAATTATATTTATTATGCAAAATGTAACTTACCATCGCGAAGCATTAAATCAAAGTGGCATTGATATGCTTTCTATGTGCAAATCTCAATTGCAAAAATCTAATGAATCGTTTGTAAATCATGACAGTGATTTAGCAGAAGAAGTTATTCGAAATGAAACGCGAATAAACGCTCTTGATTTAAAAATCGAAAAAGACTGTGAAAAATTCATAGCCCTTTATACGCCAGTGGCAATTGATTTAAGATTTGTAATAGCCCTTCTTAAAATCAATTCTGAATTAGAGCGTATCGCAGACCATGCCTATGGTATCTCAAAATATGTAGTTGATATTGACAATAAAATAAGTTCTCATTTATTAACGGCTACACAGTTTGACGTGATGCATGATACTATCATGTTAATGATGGATATTATTACGGAAGCTTATGAAAATAAAGACGTTAAAATTGCAAGAAAAGTATTTAAGAAAGATAAAATATTAGATAAAATAAATATAAATTCTTTCAACGTTTTAGAAGAAGAAATAAAAAAAGATAATAGCATTACAGCTGAAGCATTAATTTTATTATCTGTTGTGAAAAAGATGGAAAGAGTTGGTGACTTAATAAAAAACATTGCTGAAGAGATTATATTTTATATAGACGCCGAAGTGCTTAAACATCAGAACAAGAAATAAAATACAGCCTATAACAAAAGTTAATAGAAGCTTTCTGGGACTCTTTTTTAAATCTTAGAATTTAAATAAGCTCATAAAAAATTATTTAAGTATTTTTGCTTCATTACTATTAACAAATTTTCTATGGAGAATATATACTTTTATATGATAATTGCCCTTGCCATTTTAGCAATTGCTGATTTGGTGGTAGGTGTAAGTAATGATGCTGTAAACTTTTTAAATTCCGCCATTGGTTCTAAGGCCATTTCTTTTAGAACTATCATGATCGTCGCCAGTTTGGGTATTGCTATTGGCGCCATATTTTCCAGTGGTATGATGGAAGTTGCCAGAAAAGGTATTTTTAATCCTGGAGAATTTATGTTTAGTGAGATCATGATCATCTTCATGGCTGTGATGATCACGGACATTCTCTTATTAGATTTTTTCAACTCTGTCGGCATGCCTACATCAACTACTGTTTCCATTGTATTTGAATTACTAGGTGCAGCAGTAGCCATCTCTTTAATTAAAATAGGTCATGACGGTGGTTCTTTTGGAGATCTTGTTAATTATATTAACACCTCTAAAGCCTCAGAAATTATTTTTGGCATTCTACTCTCGGTCATAGTCTCCTTTTCCATTGGGGCATTGGTCCAATGGGTTGCCAGACTACTATTATCTTATGATTTTGAAAGAAAAGCAAAATGGGTTGGAGCCTTATTTGGTGGTTTTGCTTTAACTGCTATTACCTATTTCATTTTTATGAAAGGTATAGGCGGAACTAATTATGCTAAACAAACTTTTGATATCATCAATGGGGAAACTATCAAAGATTTTTTGGAACATCAGGTTTTAATGATAGTTAGCTTAAGTTTTGTGTTTTGGTCTTTATTATCTATTTCATTAATTACTTTTACCAAAACAAATATTTACAAACTAGTTATTATTGCAGGAACTTTTGCTTTAGCTTTGGCTTTTGCGGGAAATGACCTTGTAAATTTTATTGGACCTTCAACCGGAGCTTATCAGGCCTATTTGGATTTTATGAATCCAGAAATTAACACCCTTGGATTGTCTGCTTCTGAATTTTCTATGCAAAGTCTTAGTTCAAAAGCATCCACACCTACTTTATTATTATTCATTGCTGGTTTAGTTATGGTCTTAACCCTTTGGTTTTCTAGGAAAGCTAAAAACGTAATGAAAACTGAAATAGATTTAGCAAGTCAAGGAGATACCAAAGAAAGATTTCAACCTAATTTTTTATCTAGGGTATTTGTAAGATCTGCTGTTTTAACGTCTCAGGTGTCTGCATACATTTTACCGCAATCCTGGCAAGCAAAAATTGATAAACAATTTGAGGCACCCGTAATTAAGATCAGTAAAGATAAGACCTATGAGCTTCCTGCTTTTGACTTAGTTAGAGCCGCTGTAAATTTAATGGTTGCTGCTGTATTGATTTCTATTGCAACATCCTACAAATTACCATTATCAACTACTTATGTCACCTTTATGGTTGCTATGGGTACTTCATTAGCCGACAGAGCCTGGGGTGCAGAGAGTGCTGTTTATAGAGTAGCTGGTGTAATTAATGTTATTGGTGGTTGGTTCTTTACGGCTTTCAGTGCCTTTTTCGCTGCTGCATTAGTCGCCTATTTATTAAATTTGAATATTAATATCATGTTCCCTCTCTTATTAGTCATTGCTTTTGCAATATTAATCAGAAGTTCTATATCACATAACAAAAAAAGTAAGGAAGCAAAAGCTGAAGACAGTCTGACGAAATCAGAAAGCAGCTCAATACAGGGTGTTATTCATGAAAGCGCTGGCAATATAGCTAATGTAGTAAAACGTGGCAACAGGATATATACGAATGCTATTAATGGGCTGGCAAAGCAAGATTTAACATTACTTAAAAAGAATAAAAAACAGATTAATAAACTATCTGAGGAGGTTGATGAATTAAGAGATAATATCTTTTATTTTATTAAAAATTTAGATGATTCAAGTGTAGGTGCCAGTAACTTTTACATCCATATTTTAGGTTATTTACAAGATATGATTCAATCATTGGAGTACATCACTAAAGTGAGTCATAAACATGTTCTCAATAATCATAAAAAATTAAAATTCAACCAAATTAAAGAATTAAAAGAGGTTGATGAGCGTTTTGAACGCCTATTTGAAAACACGAGATTAGCCTTTGAATCAAGATCCTTTGAAGAAATTGGTGTTATTTTAACCAGAAAAGATGAGATTTTAAAATTAGTTAGTGATAAAATTCACAAACAAGTTGAACGTACAAGAACTGAAGAGTCCAGTCCAAAAAATACGACGCTATACTTTAGTATTCTTTTAGAAACAAAAGATTTATTAAAAGCAACCATGAATCTTTTGGAAGAATATCACAACTCACATGATAGTTC